>JADLGB010000046.1 GCA_020849535.1 Candidatus Hydrogenedentota bacterium | reverse complement strand
GCATTGAGTTGTGGCACGCGCACTACGCTATCCCGCACGCGGTGTGTGCGATCCTGGCGCGAGACATGCTCCCTGTCGAGAAACGCTTCAAGCTGGTGACCACGCTGCACGGTACAGACATCACGTTAGTGGGCTCGGATCCATCCTTCTACCGAATCACTCGGTTCGCCATGGAGAGCAGCGACGCCGTGACCGCCGTGTCCGAGTGGCTCAGCGAGGAAACGCGGCGCGAGTTTCAGCTCAATGTGCCCGTACGAACCATACACAATTTCTTGAACCTGGATAAATTCAGTGCGGCTCGGACGGAACGGTGCAAGCTGGCGGAAAAGGAAGAGAAGATCATCATGCATATCTCGAATTTCCGGCCAGTCAAGCGCGTGACCGACGTGATCCGCGTCTTCAAGAAGATCAGCGACCGTGTGCCGGCCCGCCTCGTCATGGTCGGCGACGGCCCGGAGCGCATGTCCGCAGCCGGCGTCGCCAAGCAACTGGGCGTTGCGGACAAGGTCAAGTACCTCGGCAACTACGAGAACATCGAGTCGCTCATTCCGTGCGCCGACATCATCATCCAGCCCAGCGAGCACGAGAGTTTCGGCTTGGTGCCGTTGGAGGCCATGGCATGCGAGGTTCCGGTGATCGGCACCGATAGCGGAGGCGTGCGCGAGGTCGTGGAAAACGGCGTGACGGGGTATTTGTGCGAGGTCGGTGACATCGAGGCGATGGCAAACCGCGCGATCGAACTGCTGACCAACCCGGCGCTCGCGTGTGAAATGGGCAGACAGGGCCGGGAGCGTGCTGTCAAATGTTTCGGACAGGACGCCATCGTGCAACAATACGAAAGTCTATACGCGGAACTGGTAGGCGCATCCCTTGAGGCTGCGCGCACGTAATCGATACCAGCCAAACGGCCGCCCCGGATTCAACTCCGAGCACGGTTTTCTGTCTCCGATTGCAACCTTGCGGCCCGCGTCGGCATAATACTGAGTAAGTGTATTGCTGGAATCAGGTTGCACGATTCCACCCAGAACGCCCCGGAACGAAGGGGCGCGCAAAGTGCGGAACAACGCGCGCGTTGGACCATGGAGACCCCATCACATGCACCTGCCTCACTCTTTTGGAGTTTGCTTGTTAGCGGCCGCCTTACTCCTTGCAGTAACAGGGTTTGCGCAGGAGGAGCCTGCCGCGGATGCACCCGCGCCAACGAGCGGGGCCGCTCCGAGTTCCGCTGCGGACACTACCCAAGCATCACCACCCGAGGAAAGCGCAACAGCCCAGCCTGGTATGAAACAGATGACCCTATGGGAGATGTTTCGGGCGGGAGGGCCGGTACTGATAATGATCCTCATTCTGAGTGTCCTCGCCTGCGTGATGGCTGTGTTCTTCATACTCACGGTGACGCCGAACCGCGAGGTTCCCTCGCTGTTCATCAAGCGGGCGCACGCCCAAATCCGCGCGGGCGATTTGCGCGGGGCTTACCAGATGTGCGAAGGCCGGGATGAACTCATCGCCAGCGTGCTGCGGGCTGGCCTCAAGATGCATGGGCATGACCGCTACGTCATCCAGGAAGCCATGGAAAGCGAAGGGGAACGCGGCGCCACCGCGCTCTGGCAGAAGATTTCCTACCTCAACAATATCGGAGTCATCGCGCCTTTGCTCGGGTTGCTGGGCACGGTTTGGGGCATGATCGGAGCATTTGGCGCCATCGCCTACAACGATTCTGAAACCAAGAGCCTGGTCATGGCCTACAATGTCGCCCAGGCGATGATCACGACCGCGGCGGGGCTGATGCTGGCGATCCCGGCGATGCTCGTCTACTACTACCTCCGTGGACGCGTCGTGAAGATCGTCGCGGAGGTGGAAGCGCAGGCCACAGAATTTGTCGAACTCCTCTCGGGAGGTCCCGGACGATGAGATTCGGACGCCACTTCCAGGAGAGCGAAGACACCATCCAGCTTGCGCCGCTTATCGATATTGTCTTCCTGACTCTGGTGTTCTTCATGACGACCACCGTGTACACCTCGCTGGAGAGCGAGGTCGATATCGCCTTGCCGACGGCCAACAGCGCGGTCCCCAGCGACCGCACGCGCGGCGAGATCATCATCAACCTGCGCGACGACGGCCAGATCGTTCTCAATAACCGGGAACTCAGCATTCCTGAACTGCAGGAGGTGCTCAATCGAGTTTCCGCAAACTTCCCCGGGGGCGCCGTTATCATCCGTGGCGACCGGGAGGCGCACCTCGGCCGTGCGATGGCGGTCCTCAATTGTTGTAGAAACGCGGACATCCAGAATGTGTCGTTTGCGGCGCTGAAGGAAGAAGTCCAGGGAGCGCCCTGACGTGCTCAGCCTGACGTGGATAGTGAGTCGTCGCCCCGGATGGGCGCTGCTGGCCGCGATGCTTCTGCCCGCACTGGTCCATGCCGACCCCGCCGAAGAGGGGCAATTCGATCTCGCCAATGGCCTTCTTCAACGCGGCTATTTCGACATGGCCGCCGAAGAGTACAAGGAGTACCTCGAGAAGTACCCGCAAGGCGCCCACCTGAATGATGCGCTTTATCGCTTGGGGGAAAGCCAATACAACGCGGGCCAATACGAGGCCGCCTTGCAGGCCTTTGACCGTGTGCTGACTTCGGGCGCGGAGGAGGTCACGAAGAGCCGTTCGCGTCTGCGGCGTGGGGAAATCCTCTACCGGCTGAGCCGGCTCGACGAGGCCGCGGAAGCCTTGAAGCCCTTGACGGCGGAGAGTGTTTCGCCCGAGATTCGTGCGGGTGCCCTGTATTACCAAGGCAAACTCGCCTTTGATGCCGGGCGGCACGAGGCGGCCCGCGAAGGGTTCCGCACGCTTGTCGAATCGCTGCCCGAAAACCCCATGGTCCCCTATGCACGCTACCAGTTGGCATTGGTGAACCTGGCCCTGAAAGATTACGAAGGCGCGGCAACTGAATTCTCCGCAGTGGCGGACTCCAATGCGGATGAGGCCCTGCGCATCGAGAGCCGGTTCCAGGCGGCGGAAGCATATGACCGCCGCGGTTGGAGCGAGGCCGCAGCTACGGCGTACAAGAAGCTGTTGGAAGCTTTCCCAGGTTCGGCCTATGCCGAGCGCGCCGCTTACGGCTACGCATGGGCGCTCTTTCACGCCGGCTCATTTGCGGAATCGCGGGAAGCGGCCGGGTCGTTCATCAAAGAGCATCCTGATTCTCCATCGATTCCGGGTCTCAAATACCTGATGGCGAATTGCCTCCAGCAGCAGAAGGAGTACGACAAGGCCGAGGCCGCCTATCAAAAACTGATTGAGGCGCATCCCGATTCCCCCTTCGCGCCGCGGGCGCAGTACAAGATCGCCTGGACGCGCTACTTGCGCGGTGACCTCGAAGGGGCCAAGAATGAGATCTCCCGCTTTCTCGAAATGTACAAGGATGCGTCGCTGGTGGGCGATGCCGCATTTCTGCGCGGCACAATCCTCGCCTCGGAAGGAAACTGGGCAGACGCGTATGAGGAGTTCCGGCTGGTCGCGGAGAAGTATGTGGACAGCGAGTTCGCGGCGGAAGCCCTCTACAAAATGGGCGAGGCGCTCGTACAACTGGGGCGTATCGAAGAAGCCGGCACCGTGTTTACAGCCTTTGCCACGCAGTATCCCGACAATCCGCTGGCATCCGAGGCCATCCTGCGTCTGGGCGATGCGAAGTTCTATGGGGCGAAGTTCCGGGACGCCATAGCCGAGTACCAGCGCATCCTCGATAGCGCGCCCGATCCGGCCAAGGAAGAAAACGCGCTGTACCGCATGGCGTACGCGTACTTCAACATCCAGGACTACAAGTCCTGCGCGGAGACCTTCCAACGGCTTCTGGAGAAGTACCCACAAACTCCGCACCGTGCGGAGGCCTTCCTGCGTATCGGCGACTATCAGGTCGGCGATGGAAACGACGCGGTGCATGCGATCGAAGCCTTTCAGAACGCGTTCGACACCGACCCCAAGGGACCGTTTGCGGGCCGTGCCCTGCGGGGTCTTGCGATTGCCCGGCACAAGACCAACGATCTGGATGGCGCCGCGGAAGCCTTCTTCCGGGTGATGGAAGAGTTCCCAGACGTCAAGCTCAATGAGCAGGCGTACGCGTGGCTGGGGGATTATACTTTCAAACAGGAGAAGTGGGACCGTTCGGCCCAGGCCCTCGAGGCGCTGCTGAAAGCGTTTCCCGAGTATCCAAATCCTGAGCGCGTGCATCTCGCAATTGCCGAGTGCAGCGAACGGGCCGGCAAGCGCGAGGAAGCCATCAAGCTGTACCAGAAAGTGGTGGATGCGGCACCTCAGAGCAGCGCGGCACAGGATGCCTTGTTCAAGATGGCCGGCCTCTATGAGGCGGGAAAGGATGTTGACAAGGCCATGGCCTTGTACGAGCGAGCCGCGAACACGAATACCGGTGAGACGGCGGCGAAGGCCCGGTTTCGCATCGGTGAATTGCACGAGGCCAAGGGCGACTGCGACGGCGCGGCGCGCAGTTTCATGCAGGTCGCAATACTCTTCCTGCACCCCGAATTGTCCCCGGAATCACTGTGGCGCGCCGGACAGTGCTTTGAGAAGATGAACGCGACCGACCAGGCCAAGCGGGCTTACGACGAACTCATCAAGGAGTACCCGGAGAGCGAACAGGCCGGAAAGGCCAAGCAGCGCCTGGCCGAGCTGGGATAGGTCATGCCTACCGCAAGCCGAAGGACATTGCTACTACTCAGCGTTATCACGTCGCTGGCCCTTCACGGGATCATGCTCGTGATGGCGCCCCACGTTCAAGTGCTCGCCAAAATGCCCTCGGACGGTCCTTTGTTGCGCGCATTTCGCGTCCACCTCGTTGACGAGACGGAAGTGATGCGGCCCGTGGAAGCCGGCGCCACCGGGCGCGGGCTCGGCACGCGTCCGGGAACCATCGCCGACATGCTCGCAGAGGACCTCGGCCCCCTCACTCCTGAAGACTCGCTGCTGAATCAGTTGGTTCCGGTGCCGCAACTCGAAGAACGGGTGAACCGCGAGGCCGCGGAGTCGCCGGGCGACCCCCTCGTCAATGACGAGACGCTGAGACATGTCGACGCCAAGATCATGGAGATTTCCCAGCAGGTTGCGCGACAAGACCTTGCGGTGACGCGCCGGCTAGTTGCGCCCAGCCCGACACGCATCTTCGAGGAAGGCGAGTTTCCAACGCTTCGTGGCAACGATGACAAAATGCCGGAACAGGCGCTTCTTATCGATCCGCTGCCGCCGCAACCGATCCTGTCTTCTCCCGGCGCTGGTGAGAATCAAGCGGCGGTCCCTGGTGCTCCCACTGCGGGGCAACCTGAGTGGGAGAAGGACTTGGGCGCCCCGGTTGATGACGAGCTGCCCGCGCTTCCCGAATTGCCGATTGAGAAAGTCATTGCGCGCGCTCCGGTTTCGGAAGCGATTCAGAAAGCGAGCAAGTACGAGTTTATCGATGACCTTGTCGACATGCAGGTGGACGCCTTCGTGCCCCCGGGAGAGCGGCAAGGTTTCTTCCGGCTGCGCATCGTGCCGAAAGAGGGTGAGACCATCAATCCCCTGCCGAAAGATGTCACGTTCATCATCGATGCGTCAAACAGCATCCTTCAGCGGAAACTCGATCAGACGGTCCAGGGCGTGCGGGGATGCATCGAGGGTCTACGCGAAAACGATCGCTTCAACGTCGTCGTTTTCCGTGACACCCCCACGCTGTTCCGCCCGTCACTCACATTTGCGACCGCCGAGGAGAAATCCCAGGCGCGCGCTTTCTTGACGGGCGTGCAGTCGCGCGGTGAGACCGATGTGTACCAGGGGATCCTCCCCGTCATTGGCGAGCTGCCACGAGACGGCGTACCGGGAATCGTTGTGGTCATGTCCGACGGAAAGCCCACCGCGGGGATCAAAGATGGCCGCACGCTCATCAACGCGTTGACCGCGCAGAATCAGAACCGGCACAGCATCTTTGCATTTGCGGGAGGCCGCACGGTCAACCAGCACCTTCTCGACCTCCTGGCCTATCGCAACAAGGGCGAAGCGTCTTTCACGCCTCAACTCGAGGCGATCTCCACGGAACTGCCGCGATTCTTCTCCAACCTGAATGACCCGATACTTGTCGATTGCGCCGCGGACTTCGGACGCGTGGACGAGGGGAACGTGTTTCCGAAGCAACTGCCCGACTTCTACAAAGGCCAAGCCGTGACGGTCTACGGACGCTTCGATCCGATCAACGACAAGAAGATCGCGCTCCGCCTCACCGGCCGGGCGGGCGCTAAGGAGAAAGAAGTCGTGTTTCAGGCGGATTTGGCCGAAGCGGCGCGCGGCGATCGCGACATCGCCCGGAACTGGGCCTTCCGGAAGATCTACTATCTGATTGGCGAGATGACCCGCCTGGGCGAAACCCCTGATCTGCTCACCGAACTCCGCGCCCTCGCCAAGGAATACAACATCCGCACAAGCTATGACGAGTAAGAAGGAACGGGGAATGTACCAAGGAAAATGGGGACTGTCCCAAGCGACAGGAAAATGGGGACTGTACCAAGCGGAGCGAGTCTTCGAGCGGAGACGGGACTGTCCCTATTTTCCAGGACCCCGCAAACTTCCGTCGAGCGGAGACGGGACTGTGCCCGTTTTCCGCCCCGCAAAGAACATCCCCCTGCACCCCCTTCAAAGGGGGACCCGTGCAACACATCATACATTAAATGTGGGATGGGTTGAGGGCGGCACGTGGACTTTCGGTACGAAGAATGCGCGGCCCGAAGGGCACGCGCTCTGCGTCCCCCTTTCAAGGGGGCAGACCCGCAGGGTCGAGGGGGATGTCAGTGCTATGTGGTAGCCTATTGAGGCCGCGTTGTATTTAGGAAAACGAATCGGTGAAGGCTGAATCACTCCTCGCGCTCTGCACCTCGCGTGACACGCGACTGCTCCACGTTCTTCAAGAGTCCTACGGCGCTGACTCCGGTTTGCTCGAATCCCGAATACGCATTCTGACGACGGTGCTGAAAACCTTCCTGTCCCGGTTTGGCGACATCCCCGTGCGCGTGTTTCGCTGCCCCGGACGCATCAACCTTCGCGGCATGCACGTGGACACCCATGGCGGCTACCTGAACCTCATGACCCACCAGCGCGAAGTGCTCCTGGCCGCCGCACCGCGCGAGGATGATCGCTTCACTCTCGCGAACATCGAATCCCAGTTCGAAGATATGCACTATGCGCTCACCGAGTGGACCCGCACGCCTGCGTTCGCCTCGGACTGGCATGCTTTCATCACGCACCCGGACGTGCAAGGCCCCGCGCTTCAACGGCGTGGCCACTGGGGAAACTATTTGAAAGGGGCATCGCTGCGGCTGCAACACCACCAGCGTGACGTATCACTTCTCGGGATACAGGGCGTTATCGGGAGCGACCTGCCGCGCGGCGCTTCGCTCAGTTCTTCCACCGCGCTCTCCATGGTTGTGCTCCACGCGCTGGCCGCATGCAACGAGTTGCCCCTCGAGCCCGAGACGTCGATCCTCCTCGGCAAAGAGGCCGAATGGTTCACCGGCGCGCGCGGCGGGATGAGCGATCAAGCGGCAATGGTGCTGGGCAATCGCGGCCGGCTCGTGAATGTGGCCCTGCTGCCCGGGCGCCTCGACGTGAGCGGAGCCCGGTATGTCGCCTTTCCCGAAGACCTTCACGTGCTCGTGATCAACTCGTATACCGAGCGCAGCCTGAGCGGGGCACAACTCGTCGAATACACACGCAATCGATTCGCCTATTCCATGGCCATGGAGATCGTGCGGCAGGAGCTGGCGCGCATGGATCCTGACTCAGGCCTTGCTGAGGGCGTGCAGTTCCTCAGCGATCTCACGCCGTCGAAACTCGGCCCCGGTTCGGAAGATCTCTTATACCACCTGTTGCTCAGCATTCCCGAGGAAGAGCCGATTGACCGGCTTCGCACGCGCTACGACCTGCCACAGCTTGACGCGCTCTACGAGCAGTATTTCGGCACGGCCCCCGAAGAGTTGCGTCCCCGAAGCATCCGCCTTCGCGGACCGCTTCTCTTCGGGATCGCGGAATCGGAACGCGCCCGCCTCTTCCCCGATGCGCTGCTTGCGCACGATTTCGCGCGCGCGGGCCGCCTTATGCGCTGGGGTCACGACGGCGACCGCGTCCGCAACGCGGACGGAACGCCCTATCGCTACGACGTGCGAGACGAGTCGATCCGTGTCCTGCTACAACGCGCCACGCCCATCGAAGAATGCCCCGGCGCATACGGCGCCAGCAGTCCCGCACTCGACCTCCTCGTCGATGCCGCGCACAAGGCCGGCGCGCTCGGCGCATCCTTGACCGGCGCCGGCATCGCCGGCACCCTGCTCGCCCTCTGCAAACCCTCCGACACGGAGGCCATCATCGAAGCCATCCGCGCAACGCTCGCGTCAGAGCACTACGCCACGACCGCCGCCCTGAAGAGCCCCCTCACCCCCGAGGAGCTGCACAACGCCGCCGTGCCAAACATCGCCGTAGCCCCCCTGGGCGAACTGGTCTTTGCCTGACGACAATCAGCCCACTAGGTTTTTACCTGTTGACTGCAACTGTGCGTCCTCCTATGATGATCCTGCGTCGCCACTCGGGCTCTCGGCCCGAAGTGAAGCGCGCAGGGGAGCAGACGCCCATGGCCTATCTGAACGATCAACCTACACTGGAAGACGCCCTCGTGCGGGCCGAAATGGTCAAGGAAGTGGGGGAGGCGGTGGCCAACTGCACCCCGCCCCACGTATTCGGCATCCACGGAGACTGGGGTTGCGGCAAGACAAGCTTCCTGTGCCAGCTCCACCTGTACCTCTCGGGCGAATGTCCCAGCACTGGAACGCAACTCGAGTATGGGCGGAGTCTTGCTGCGAAACTGTGGGAAGGGTGGAATCCCAAGGATAAAGTAGCTGTCATTTGGTATGAAGCCTGGCGTTACCAGCATGAGGCCGTGCCAATCGTTGCCCTCCTTCACGAGATACGTCAGCAATTGGACTGGTGGGCAAGGGCAAAGAGTGCTGGAGGCAAATTGCTCGATGTTTCGGTACGCAGTGCCTTACGAGGTGTGGCGGGTGTGACCAAGGCGCTCGGAGGCGAGGCTCTTGACCCTGATAAGATTGCGGAGCACGGCAAGGCTTACGAGCGGGACCGCTTTGCCGAAGCGTTACCATCAGACGCCATTCGTGAGCAGTTGGAGTTCGAACTTGGCCGTGTCCTGAAGCTCGGAAGAGAAGATTCTGGGGGAAACCGCAGACTGGTAGTTTTGATAGACGACCTCGACCGTTGTGAGCCGGAAGCGGCCTTTCGGCTTCTCGAAGGTATCAAGATCTACTTGACGCTCAAAAACTGCGTCTTTGTACTTGCCATGGATCATTCGGTTATCTGCGATCACGTTGCTGCGCGATCCTGTGGGAAAGGCCCCGAGACCAACGATGAGGAGACGAAGCGTATTAGGGCGCGGGCCAAGGACTATGTCGAGAAGATCTGCAAAGACGTCTGGCACCTTCCCATCATCGCCGACCAGGCGGGATTGCTGGCTGTCTATTTGCGCGACAAGATTAAAGTTAGGGCGGAGTTGGCGGAAATCATCTGCCAAGTGGTCAAAGATCATCCGTGCCTTCCGGCGAATCCCCGGAAAATCAAAGCCTTCGCAAATTTGCTTGTGCGGTATTTGGTTTACTGGCGCGTCAATCCGATGGAAGGAAACGATACGCTGGTGAAGCAACAAGCACAGTTGATCGTGGCCATGGCGTATCTCTATCAGTTTCACCATGACTTGTACCGCCGGATCGAGGGCGACCCGAAATTCTATGGTGAGATTCTTCGATGGGCATCTGGCGACGAAGCGTTGGCCAAGGCTGAGGTCTTCAAAGACCTGGAAGGTACGCACCAAAAAGACACTGCGGGTGGTACTGAATTCAGACCCACATTCCCAGACCCAGTCATTGGCAATGTCCTCCGTGCGCAGGAACTGATACAATCAATAGGTGACGTGCCGAAAGATCTTATAAGGCGATACCTTCTTGACCAACCCCGCACTGAGAGCGACGGCGGCAAGAAGCCGACGAAGAGGCAGAGATCGGAATAAAATGGCGCAGAAGAGGAAAGAGGCGACACACGCACGCGAATCCGTGGCGCCGTATGTCCGTCCGGGGAAGGACTTCATCGACCCCTTCAATGACGTGCGTCTGCTGAAGTACTTTCGCGCAGTGTCGAATACGCATGCCTACGTACGGTTCCTCGAGTTTCCGCATCTGAAGGATCGGGGCAACGCACTCCTGCGGGATCTGTATGTCCTTCCCAAACTCAGCAAGCAGCATATCCGGCCGGACATGCCGTTGAAGGACTGGCCGGAGACGGAGTCCCTGCTTTCCGCGCTGAGGGAGAACAAGGCCATCGTCCTGCTAGGCGATCCGGGCAGCGGCAAATCCACCCTCGTCAGTTGGATCGCGTGGATTCTCACGCAGGTTCAGGAATCCACTTACACCCAGCACCTCGGACGCCTCGTCCCATTCCCGATCATCCTGCGCGAACTGAAGATTGGCAAGGACATCACCTGGGAGCGACTGCTGGACGCCTTCCTGAGCCAACCTATCGCTCAGGGGCTAGATTCCCGTGAGCATGTGCAGGATCTCATGAAGCGCGGACAGATCCTCTTCCTGATTGATGGATTCGATGAGATCGGCAGTGTGGAGATACGCGAAGAACTCCGGCTCTCACTTCTGAAGTGGAGCGTGCTCTATCCTGACTGCCACTGGCTGATAACCACCAGAATTGTTGGGTACAACGAAGTCCCAATTGCCGCAACGGGGTTCTTCACCCCACTCGCGTTTGAAGCCGTAGAGAGACTCTTCTCGCCTCTCGGCAAAGCAATAACCGATTATACTGAGGGATTCCCAGAAGCTCAAGCGAATCTTGGGACTTTGACTGAGGAGAATTACCAGACACTCGTTGAATTGTTTCGTCGGAAGTGGACTGGACCTCCCGCAATCAGTGATAGGCAACTTCACCTGCCGGATATTGGGATACCTGAGCACATTCAAGCTCGCTGGGCCACAGAGCGCTATCTGGCGCCATTCGATGACAATCAAATTGTCCGCTTTGCGAGGAATTGGTATGTGCAGCACGAAGAGCGCAAGGAAGTGCGAGAGGAACGTTCCTCGGATCTTGTCGCCGCCGTGCACCGGGACCGGGACACCCTCTATCTGGCACGTACCCCAAATCTCCTTACCCTGATGGCCTTGATTCATCGCATCGAAGTGGACCTGCCGCGTGGCAAGGCGCTGCTGTACGCGAAGATTGTCGAAGCTTACCTGGTCTCCATCGATCGGGCGCGCAAGATTCAGACAGTGACCTACACTCCAGAACAAAAGAGGAGGTGGCTCGCCTGGATCGGTTACCACGCGCAACTGCAGCGGAAGGCTGAATCCGGGGAAGCTGAACGGGAGACCCTACTTCCCAATGACCACGTGCGCGCCTTGCTGATAGAGGCGATGGGAAAGGATGGTATTGATAACTCTGCAGAGGCCGACGAATTCCTGAAATATGTCTCGCGCCGTAGCGGCCTACTCTTACCGAGAGGGCCTAATGAGTACTCATTCGTTCACCTGTCCTTCCAGGAGTACTTTGCAGCCAGTTTCCTCGCGGACCATGTGATGTCCCCTTTCTGGATGGCAGATGCCGCAAAGGACCCGCGTTCAGGTGCTCCTCCCACGCTCGAAGATCTTAGAAACCTCGCGGACACTACCACGTGGCGCGAGACCTTCGTGTTTCTGTTTGAGATCCTGGGCGCCAAACCGCCGTGGCCTGATGCCATTCTGGAGTGTATCTATGGCGAGGGTATCGCGTTCGTTCTTGACCGCTTCTATCCAAAGGAGTTCGGTGATCCGCATGCTACTGGCACGCCTGCCGTTCAGCTGCTTGCCCAGATTGCCGTGGATCCGCATTCTAAGTTGTCGGCGCAGACGAAGTCGACGGCCATCAACGTTTGTTGGGAGTCCGAGATCCGCCAGCAGAAGGACGCAGAGTACATGGGCATTGCTGCTGTTGCAGCTAACCTGCTTGCGTGCGAACCGGCGGATAACGAGCAAGTCTGGTCGGCCTTTGCCAGAGTCTTTTCTATTGATGAGCCGTCTAAGTTGATTCTGAGCGGTTGCACGGGATTGAAGGACCTTGGAGCTCTGTCGCGGCTGGTGAACCTGAATGGTCTCTTCCTAGATGATTGTAGGGCACTGAAGGATCTAGGAGCGCTATCAGGGCTGTGGAACTTGAACACTCTGTCCTTAAGCGGTTGCACGGGATTGACAGACCTTGGAGCACTATCGGAGCTGGTGAATGTGAACAATCTCTTTCTAGACGGTTGTACAGGATTGAAGAACCTTGGAGCGCTGTCGGGACTGGTGAACCTGAACGCACTTTTCCTAGATGGTTGCACGAGATTGAAGGACCTTGGATGGCTATCGGGGCTGGTGAATCTGCACTATCTTTCCCTGCGTGGTTGCATGGGATTGAAGGATCTTGGACCGCTGTCGGGGCTGCTGAATCTGCACTATCTATCCCTTGATGGATGCACGGAGTTGAAGGACCTCGAAGTGCTATCAGGGCTGGAGAATTTGAACACTCTGTCCTTAAGTGGTTGCACGGGAGTGACAGACCTCGGACCGCTGGCGGGGCTTGAGAGCCTGCGAATACTGGATCTCAGCGGCTGCACTGGCCTCCCCCATATTCCGGAGGCATTGAGGAAGCGCAAGTCTCTTGAAATCCACGTGCATGATAATCAGCGGAAGCAGCTCAAGATTGAAAAGCACTGAAGGCTTCTGACCACGCCCCCCCTACTCCGGCAGTTCCGCATTCCCCACCAGCATCATGTCTTTCTTGAATCCATACGGTCCCGCGACGATCTTGGCGTTTGCGATTTCGCCGCCGTTGAGGAGGAACTGCCGGTAGTCGCTTTCGCGGATGAGGTAGTAGAAGGGCGTGTCGGATTCGAGTTTGTTCCGGATGTCTTCGGGGGATATGTTCACGGGGATCGGTGTGGCGGCGTAGAAGGCGAAGGCGGGGTAGACCTTGGCGGCCTCGACGGTGTAGCCCGCGTGGACGAGTTCGCCGCAGAGCTGTGCGAGTTCGCGCGGGGACATGTCGCGCGTCGCGCGGTCGTCACGGACTATCAGGCCCATGAGGATCAGGCACAACGCCGCGGAGAAGATCGTGATCGTGCGTCCGCGGGGCGTCACGAAGCTGAGCGCTCCGGCGACTGCCGCGAGCACGGCAAGGGGCCAGACCAGCAGCAGGAGGGAGGGTATCGGCTCCGTGGCCGTCAGGTAGACCGCACCAGCCAACGCCGCTACCGGCAACAGAACGGCAAACGCCGCGCGCCACACCGTGAGCCACCGCGCGACCCATTTCTGCGTCAGCGTCTCGCTCTCCGCAGCGAGGTGGAATGCCGTGGGCAGCAGCAGGAAGGGGATGCACGGCAGGATGTATTCATACTCCTTGCCCGCGATGAGCGAAAACATGAGGACGCTTAGCCATCCCATGATCGCGCCGAAGTGATAGACGCCGGGCCGCGCCTTCCACTGTCCCTTCGAGAAGTGCAGTGGCAACAGCAGTCCCCACGGCGCGAGCATGGCAGGAAGTGCGATGAGGAAATAGAAGGGCGTGCCGCCGTTGATGCGGCTGGCCACGTACGTGCGCTCGACAACTTGGTTGTGGAGCATCTCGCTGATGTACGGCCAGCCTTTTTGATACAGCACAGCGAGGCCCCACGGAGCGGAGACCGCGACGCCGACTACCATGATCGCCAGCCATATGCCCACGGCCCGCGAACGCACCCGCCCGCCGTTGCGCCACGCGAGGGCGGTCCAAAGCAGCAGCATCGCCGTCAGTTCGATGGGTGTCCCCAGCAGCTTTGCATGCGCGGGCACGAGCGCCGCGGCGGCCTGCGACATCAACTCAACAGCGAGGGCTACCGCGCTCCACACGAGCCCAGTCCTTACCACGCGGCCAGCGTCCTGCCCTTGTGCGATGAGCAGCGCAACCGCTGCCACCCACAGGAACAGAAACGGCACCGGCCCCTTCAGCAAGATGGCCGCACCAAAGGCCAGCCCCGCGCCAAGGGTCCACAGTGTTCTCTCACGGACCGATTCGCGCAGCACGGCCGTCCGGAACGCAGCCACGCACAGAAAGACCGCGAGCGTCAGCGGGATGTCCAGCTCCGCCCAGCGCATCCGCTCCAAGGCATACGGTGAGGCCAGCAAAGCGAAGGCGGCCCAGCGCGCGGTGTGCTCGCCCGCCTCCTTGCGGAAGGCCAGGTACACGGCGATCACCAGCAACGCCCCACATAACGCGGTGGGTATGCGCGCGATGAACGGCGAGATGGTGCCCGTTGCCTTGTACAGGCCCGCGATGGCCCAGTAAAGCAATGGGGGTTTGACAAGATAATCCACGCCGTTGATTGTAGGGATGAGATAGTCACCTGAGCGGACCATCTCCGCGGGAGGCGTGGCGCGCTGGCCTTCATTGTCCGTGATGACATCTGCACGCCCCAGCGCGTAGAACACCGTCACCAGCGCGAGGGCCAGCAGCATCCAACTAAATCGATTTTTGGAGTTGCTATTCACGAGCAAGGACATTATCACAACGAACACGCCCGGCACAGGGCCGGGCGTGTCTGGCTATCATCCACCGATACTCGAAATATCAATTAGTCTTCCGCAATTTTGCCGCGGCGCGCCTTCGAGATCATATCCCCGGAGTACGGAGTATCCGTGAGGGGACTGTCCTTCTCGGCGTTCTTCGCATCGGCCTTCATCTTCAAGGGTCCAGCGAACTTCAATCCATGTGGCCGCTGGTCATTGCGATTGACCTGGTACGCGGGCCAGTTCTGCGCGCGCGTCTCGCGTGCCACCGCCTTGTTCGCTTCTAACTGCTCCGGCGTCATGGCTTGGCGGTCAATCTCGCTTTGCGACACCGTCACCGCCGCCGCGCCGAACATCATCGCAAGCGCGTTGCTGCCGCTTGCCAACGCGAACACGCCCACCGTCGTCGGCAGGTCACACAGGGCCGCCAGGCGCCGGTCTTGTTCGATCCATTCGTTGCTGGCGCTGAAGTGTTCCACGGGCGGCGGATAGGTCCCCGCCATGCCCCACCAGGAGCTGTCGCCAAACTCGACCACACCCCGGCGCAAACCCCGGAACCCTTCCAGCTTGCCGAAGGTGCCCGCCTTTTCCTCACCGAGATCCATGGAGTGACACACCTGATAGGGAATTGCTTTAAGTCCCCGCCAGAACGCCTTATACGGGCGTGTGGCCGGTTCCTCGGGATTGCCGTACTTGCCGTAGTGCGTCGGTTCGATGGCCATAGCGCCGCCACAGACTGTGAACGCCAGCGCCGCCGCGAAAGTCATGCGCGTCAATTTCATGAATAGGCCTCTCCATCCGAAGTTGTGTACCGGCGGCCCCACACCTATGCGGGGCACCGCCAACCCCTTACCTGTCGGGAAGTTAGTTTACAGCATTTGCGGAAAGCTTGCAAAGAAAAAAGTAACGCCACCCAATAAGTGACAAGAGACTTGAAATTGAGATGCGCGTGAATGCATAACGCAGGTTCACCGCCCTGTTTGGGGCGGGGCACCATTCTTTGCTGCAACTGAAACCCCTGGAAACGGAGATTGCCCATGCATTTCGCGAAATTCGCTTGCCTCACCGCTGTCCTCACCGCCGCCCTGTTCTCCTGCACCAAGTCCCCAGAGCCTCAGGCATCCACACCGCAGGAAACACCCGCGCCGGCTGCCGACAAAGTCACGTTCGCCAGCCACATTGCACCCATGTTCGCGTCAACCTGCAACAATTGCCACGCGGGCGGCCAGCGAAAAGGCAACTTCGTGCTGGGAACCTACGCCGAACTGATGGCCGGTGGGGAGTCTGGCCCGGTCGTGGTGCCAGGGAACCCGGACGGCAGCCTGCTCTACCTCATGGTGACCAAGCAAAAAGAACCCTTCATGCCCAGAAAAGGCGACCCGCTCACCCAAGCCCAACTCGACACGCTTCGCCAGTGGATTCAAGACGGCGCCCCCGAAGCCTGACCCGAGCAATCAGACGGATCGGACCGATTTGACCGATCGGACCGGCTGGCGCGGTTGGCCGTCTGGCATGTCGGCCCGATCGGTCCGATCCGTCCGTTCTTCTTCCCCCGCGGTGTGCCCTCGCCCCCTGAATTGCGCTATGCTTCCCCAATCGCTCGAAACAGGAGGACCACCGCATGTTTCATTTCTGTACCGTGCCGCGCTTGGTTCGCATCGCGCTGCTTGTCGCGTGCCTGTGGCCTTGTGCCGCACACGCAGCCCAGAATGTGAGCGCCAAGCTCGAAGGCAGCCAGGTCGTTATCAAGGTGGACGGCGCCCTCTTCACCGCCTACAAATTCGCCCCGGATCAGAAATACCCCTACTTCTGGCCGGTAAACGGGCCGGTGTCGGGCGCGTCTGTCACTACGGAGACCTCCGAGCCGTATCCGCACCATCACTCGCTTTTTTTCGGATGCGATAAAGTGAACGGTGGCAACTACTGGCAGGAGGCGAACGAGCGTGGGCAGATCGTGTCGCAGGGGCCCCGCATCGAGATCGCCGAAGGCGAGCGCATCGTGTTCACCGACACGTGCCTCTGGCAAATGCCCGGCCAAGCGCCCATCATGCGCGACAATCGTACGATTGCGATCGCGGCGCCCAACGAAACACTCCGCGTTGTCGAATTCAAGATTACGCTGGAGCCGCTCACCGCGATCACCATCGAGAAGACGAATCACTCGCTGTTTTCCGCGCGCGTCGTTCCTGAGCTATCCGTCGCTTCGGGTGGGACTCTCGTCAACGCGGAAGGCGCCAAGGCGGAAGCGGGTACCTTCGGCGTGGCCTCGCCGTGGTGCGACTACTCGGGCACGCGCGGCAATGTCACCGAGGGTATCGCCATTCTGCAGAACCCCGCCAACCGCTGGTTCCCCGCGAAGTGGTTTACGCGCGACTATGGGTTTTTCTCGCCCACGCCCATGTTCTGGCTCGAGAACGATCGCCTGGAAATGGCGGTGGGGGAGAGCCTCACGCTCAAGTACCGGGTCATCGTGCATGCGGGCAACGCGCAAGAGAGCGGAATCGGCGCACAGTTCGATTCGTACGCGAAACCGGCCCCCTGAACCCGCGCCAACAACACGCGCCAACTGAAAGAGAGGCCGCACATGCCGTCGTTTGACGTGGTGAACAAGACCGACATGCAGGAACTGGACAATGCCGTCAACATCACGAAAAAGGTGGTGGACACCCGCTACGATTTCCGCGGCTCGCAGACGGAAATCAGTCTCGACAAGAAGACTACGCGCATCGCCATCGTTACGGAAGACACGATGAAGATGCGGGCGATCGAAGAAATCCTTGCGGGTAACCTTGTGAAGCGTGGCGTCAGTCCCAAGGCGCTCCAGTACGGCGAAGTCGAACCCACGTCAAAGGGCCACGTGAAACGCGACGTGAAGATCATCGAAGGCATCGAGACGGACCTCGCGCGCAAGATCGTCAAGATGATCAAGGACACGAAACTCAAGGTCCAGGCGCAAATCCAGGACCAGCAGGTCCGTGTGACCGGCAACAAGATCGACGATTTGCAGTCCGTAATCCAGATGTTGAAAGCCGCCAATCTCGACATCCCGCTCCAGTTCGTCAATATGAAGAGTTGAGTCAAGGCAGGGCAGGCGCGCGTGGCACAGGCGCCCTCGCCGGTGTCTTCAAAAGGGGGTATGCCATGACAAGGAAGCTTACAGAATCTCTAGTGCACGTTTCTCTGGTGGCAGTTCTTTTCACCGGCCCTGCACTTGCCCAAGTGGACCGCTTCTACGGTGAGCCCATTGAACTGAAAAGCAACTTCATCTACTTCACGAGCTGGAAATACGTCCGCCAGGGCAGCTTCAGTTGGCAGATCGAACACGCTCCCAACGCCACCGAAGAGGAAAAGAACGTCGGCGCTTGGCTCGAAGGCGACGGCACCCGACCCGCGCGCTTCATTCCTCAGGACATGCCCCGCGGCATTCGCCTCGTCGCGCAACCCGCAGAGAAAGTCCCGTTCCAGCCGGGACAGATCGCGGCCCAGGTCTTCGACGAAGGCAAGTACAAGTCATGGTATACGATGGGACCTTGCGCCGAGCCCGAGGCTTACAGTGCTAAGGACCGCATCCTGCCCGGTTACAATGCCCACATCGCCTACGCGGAATCCGCAGACGGCATGACCTGGGACTATCCCAAGCTGGGCCTGATCGATTATGCCGGTAACAAGGACAACAACATCGTCTTTCGCGGTGATTTGGATGGTTCAACGCGCGGCTTCCATGGGGGCAGTGTCTTTGTCGATCCATCGTCCGCGGACGAGCGCTACAAGATGTTCTACCTCGGCATCATCACCGACGACGAGTGGAACGCCTACGCCGCGAAGTACCCGGACGAAGTGGACACCATGGCGCGCCGCCAGGATGTCGGCGGGTTTCGCTGCGTGGTCGCAGTCTTCGGCGCCGTCTCGCCGGATGGCATTCACTGGACCGCACTTCCCGAGCCCTTGATGGTCCAACACGCCGACACGCTGAACACGTGCTCGTACGACGCGGATCGCAAGGAGTACGTGGCCTTCGTGCGCGCGTGGCAGGTCAACGAAAAGGCCCCGGACATGGACGAGATCAACCCGGACGGCTGGATTGCCGTGGGGCGGCGCTCCATTGGCCGCTCGGTGAGCAAAGACTTCCGCCATTTCAGCAAACCCGAGATTGTCGTCTCCACAGGTGCGGACATGGCCCCGAGCCACCTCTTTTACACCAACTGCAAGACGACGCTTCCGGGCATCCCGGACAATCATGTCATGTTTCCCTGGATCTGGGAGTTGGAAAGTGACGGCGGCGCGACGTGGCTGCTGTCCAGCGTGGACGGCCGCCTCTGGTCGCGCGTGCCCGGCGACCCCATTGTCGACGTCGGCGCGCCAGGGTCGCCCAGTGGCGGCTACGTCGTGTGCAGCGGCAATCTGCTTGAGTATCCCGGGGAGAAATGGGGGCTCACCTACGGCGCGAATCCCATTCCTCACAAGTACCCTGGCCGAAATTTCGATAAGCGGAAGGGCCTTTTCCCGGGTGTTCCCGGGGAGGGTGGCATTGCAATGTGGGCGAAGGGCCGTCTTGTCGCTCTCCAATGCGACGAAGAAGGGGAATTCGCCACCGTGGCGGTTCTACCTCGCGCGGAGCGAATCCGACTGAATGCGTCGGTCAAGCCTACCGGCTACATCAAAGTCGCCGTGCGCCGGTTCGGTACCGGGGAGGATGTGGCCGGCCGTACCTTCAATGATGCCGACCGCATTGTGGGCGATGGTTTGGCGATGCCCGTCACTTGGCAAGGTGAAGATTCTCTCAAACACGAAGGAAGCGCAGTCATCCTGCGCTTCCAACTCCGCCAAGCGAAACTCTACGGAGTAGAGTTTTTCTAATCAATCGGACCGTTCGGTCCGCTATCCCATAGCTCCCATACTTCCCATACTTCCCATAGTTCCCATCATTCCCATTCAGAAAAGGGGAGAGCGGCGGGAGCCCTCTTTCGGGCGCCCACCGCTCAACCCCCGCTTACGCGCTGGGATTAGGAGCTAGTTTAGTTCAACGGAGCCGAGGAGACCGTCACCGCGCTGCCGTCGGCG
>JADLGB010000045.1 GCA_020849535.1 Candidatus Hydrogenedentota bacterium | reverse complement strand
CTGTAGCCGTCGAGGACATAGCGGCCGTGGTCCACGCCGAGGATTCCGGTGTGCGGCAGCCCGGCCAGACGCAAACAGGCGGCCAGCATGACGATTATTGCGAAAAACACGCGGCGCAAATGACTGTTTACCCCTATATCGGCGCTTACCACGGAGTTGAAACGGGAATATGGGTGAAAGCTACCACTCCGAGGGGTCCCTTTCAAGAAAGGGTCTGATCATGCATTCTATTTGCCCCACTCCTACGCGGGAACCTCTCGTCGTCCATCGACTCTAAATCACTGACCCTATTGCAAGTTAGCGAGAAATATGCTATATGGTAATAGCCATTGGGTTATGGCAATGACGGGATATATGCAGGGTTGTTTTATTTGGCGAAATGTCGACTCCTTCCAATCACGAGCTAATTCCCCGTACATCACTCCTCTTGGGGCTGATTCTGTTTGCTGAGGCTTGCAGGAGGCGTTAACGACAGGAGAAGGGTATGAACATCTATGTAGGCAATCTTTCCTACCAAGCCACGGAGGACGACCTTCGCCAAGCATTCGGGGCCCATGGCAACGTCAAGTCCGTCAGCGTCATCATGGATAAGATGACGGGCCAGTCGCGGGGCTTCGGCTTCGTCGAGATGGCGACGAAGGAAGAGGGAGATGCCGCTATCGCCGCGCTGAACGGCTTCCAGCTCAAGGGACGTCCCTTGAAGATTAATGAAGCCCGGCCCCGGGAAGAGCGGCCGCGCCGCGATTCCCGTTCGCGAGATTGGTGAGCTTCGGCGCGCCAGGATTCCAAGAGGGGGATAGGTTCGGGCTCGCCATGGCGACTGGATGAAAAGTCTCCGGCGCCGGCAGTATTGGCGCCGGAGTGTTCGCTCACAGGTACCGTTTGGTCAGTTCGTCCCGAATGTATTCGTAGGCGGTGTCCACATCGTTTGCGAAGTGGAAGAGGTCCAAGTCTTCACGGCTGATGGTGCCCCACTTCACAAGGGAATCGAATCGCACGATCTCCTTCCAGAATGCCTCTCCGTAGAGGATGATGGGGATTTTCTTTGCCGTTTTGCGCGTCTGCACCAGCGTGAGTATTTCGAACAGCTCATCGAGCGTGCCGAACCCGCCGGGAAAGACGACGAGCGCTTTCGCGAGGTACACGAACCAGAACTTGCGAATGAAGAAGTAGTGGAACTCGAACGAAAGCTCGCGCGTCTGGTAGGGGTTGGGCATCTGTTCGAACGGCAGACTGATGTTCAGCCCGATGGAATAGCCGCCCGCCTGGGCCGCGCCGCGGTTCGCCGCCTCCATGATGCCCGGTCCCCCGCCCGAGCAGATGACGAAGCGCCTCTTGCGTTCGGGGATGCTTTTCGACCATTTCGTCAGGCGTTCCGCGAGCGTCACCGCGTCGTCGTAATAGCGTGCCATCTGCAGCGTGTGCCGGGCGCGCTCCAATTCCTGGCGCAACTCCTTGGGAATCTTCTTCAGGCCCTTGACGCTTTCTTCAAGCGCGTCGCATTCTTCCTGCGCCGCTCCGCTGGACACGATGCGCGCGGATCCGAAGAACACGATGGTGTCCTTGATGCGCAAGCGGCTGAACCGGCTCTTCGGTTCGAGAAACTCGCACAACACCCGAATGGCGCGCGCGTCTCCGCTGTTCAAGAAGTTCAGATTCTTGTAGGCCTTCTCCGGCCATTTCCCTCCGGGTATTCCTGAACTAGTAATAGAATAAGGATATTCAAGCCGATCCGATTTCTTGCTCACTGCAACCTCCGTGACCTGTTGCGAAACGCTCGCGATGGACACCACCTTACCATGCCGTGGAGCCCGGGTAGAACTCTTGCGCAAACGCCCCGTTTTACGGGCGAAAATGGCCTTGTGGTCTTGACAGATTTCGGGGGGCGGGGTATAATCAGAATGTAACGCGGTTCGCCGATCGTATCGTGACGACCGAGGCGGACTCCGGCGCGCACAATGCGCACAGCGGCTTTTGGCCGTTACCGGAGAACCCGGGAAACCTGGCGTTGGGATGCGGCCGTCGAGCCGCGTTTGCACGTTCTTACCAATCCGCACTACTTCGCTTCATCCTGTCTTTTGCGACTCCCTCCCGGACAGTGCTACCATACGCAATTCAAGCAGGGAAAGGTGTTCGCATGAAAGTCGGCATCATCGGGTATTCGCGTTCGGGCAAGACCACCATCTTCAATTCACTGACGGGGGCGCATGCCGCCGTAGGTACCTTTGGCAGCCGCGACTCCAACGTGGCGGTACTGAAAGTGCCCGATGCCCGCGTGGATCGTCTCGCCGAAATCTGGAAGCCCAAAAAGAAGACCTACGCGGAGTTTCAATTTGTCGACATTGCGCCCAACGAGGCCGCGGGTGAAGACAAGGCCCTCGATTCCGCCGCGTTGACGGCCCTCAAGAACGTGGACGCGCTCGTCCATGTCGTGCGTGCCTTCTCCAACGAGGACATCATGCACCCCCTGGGCAGCGTGGACCCGCTCCGGGATGCGAAAGGCCTGGAAGAAGAGCTGCAGTTATGCGACCTCATCATCATCGAGCGCCGCATCGAACGCATGGAAAAGGAAAACCGGAAGGACAACGAATACCAGGTGCTGCTGCAGTGCCGGGCGCAGATCGAGAGCGGCAAATCGCTGCGCAGCCTGGACCTGAGCGTCCAGGACAAGCGCGACATCGCGGGGTACGGTTTCCTTTCGCAGAAGCCGCTGCTGTTGCTGGGCAACTATGGCGAGGATCGCATCGGCGCGGACGACCCCTCCGGACTCGAGTCCCACGCCAAGGAGACCGGCCTGACCGTCATTGCGTTCTGTGGCGCCATGGAAATGGAAGTGGCCCAGCTCCCCGAGGCGGACCGTGCGGCGTTCCGGGAGGACCTTGGTCTCGGCGAAGAGTCCCGCACGCGCTTCCTCCAGACCGCGTACGACATGCTTGGCCTGATGAGCTTTCTGACCGCGGGCGAGCCCGAAGTCCGCGCGTGGACCATCGCCAAGAATACCAAGGCCGTCGATGCCGCCGCCGTGATCCACTCCGACATCGCGCGCGGATTCATCCGCGCGGAAATCGTGAACTACGATCACTTCATCGCGGCGGGTTCCATGGCGAAAGCCAAGGAAGCGGGCCACGTCCGCCTCGAAGGCAAAGAGTACATCATGCAGGACGGCGACATCGTCCTGTTCCGCTTTAACGTGTAACGCGACTGCCAGTACTTTGTGCTTTTCTGAGCGGTCAGATCCACCTCCTGAATGCGGTTCGCAACACGGCACCGCCATTCTTCATCCCGAGTGGCCAGGTCAACGAAGAGTCTCAACCACGGGGACACGGGGAACACTGGGAAGACAGATAGGTGGCACCCCCCCGCTTCCGATCCTGCCATTGCGAATGCCCTGACCCAAATTGACTTCATATTCCGGCGATTGCTATACTCTCGCAATTGTCTTGTGGGAGGGAAGTTAGCGCCTTTTCTCCTTTCTTGTCCCACGGCTTGGCGGGTGCGCTGGAGCCGGTGGGGTGGAATTGTGTCCGGTGGGGCACTTCACTTGCCGTATCCTGCTGGGGCGTCGCCAAGTGGTAAGGCATCGGCCTTTGGAGCCGACATTCGGAGGTTCGAATCCTCCCGCCCCAGCCAGTTTTTCCGTGTAAGGACCGGTATACCTTGGCGTACAGCAAGAGCATCAAGATTCTATGTGGCAGCGCCTCCGAGGCGCTGACGGATGGCATCTGTTCACGGTTAGAGGTACCGCGCTCCAAAGCGCGGGTAGGCCGATTCAGCGATGGCGAGGTGAAGGTCCAGATCGGGGAGAACGTCCGCGGCAGCGATGTGTTCATCGTGAACAGCACGTG
>JADLGB010000044.1 GCA_020849535.1 Candidatus Hydrogenedentota bacterium | reverse complement strand
CGTGTAATTGGGGAACTGACCGGTAACGGAAAGGCCTTCCATCTTCGACAGTCCGAAATCCGTCCCCAGCGCCGTGTCCATCGCGCAGAGAGCAAAGGCCGTGTAACGCGTCGCGTAATGCCAGTAGCCTGGACCTTCCATCCACGCGCCGTCCGGCGCGTACGAGGCCAGCGCCTTCGGCAGCGAGGCGACCGCGCGCGGCACAATATACTCGGCGTACTGCGGATCGGTCTCCGCGATCGCCAGCGCGCCGATGAGCATGCCGCCGTTGCACACCTGGTTCCAGTTGAAGTCGGACACGGTCCATTTGCCACCGCCTTCGTACACGGCCATGCCGGGCTTGAGACCCAGTTCGATCAAGGCGTGGCGGATGGTGTCGCGACTCTCCGGCGTTAGGACGTCATAGAGCCAGTCGTACCCAATGGCCACCGCGTGCGACATCTCCGCGGTGTCGAGGAAATGCGATGGATTCCAATCGGGAAACGCGCACACGGTCATCATGTTGGACTTGATTGCGTCCGCGTATTTCACTTCGCCGGTCCATCGGTAGGCCACCCCGAGCGTGTAGATGCGCTGCAGACACGCGCGGCTCACGCTCAGCAAACGAGGACCGATAAGCTTGTGCTCGAGTGGCGGTTCGCCCAGCACCTTGTCCGCCTGCGCGATCACCTGGGACACATAGTCCGCCAAGACCGGATCCGTCTTCGCCGAATCTTTCAACGAACTCAATTGCGCGGGCGTCAACATCAACCTTGGGTGTTCCGTGCGCAGCGTCTTTAAGACCTCAACCGGCTCTGTCGCTACGGGAGCTGCCGCCTCCTGTGCCTGCGCGAGCCCCACCGCCAGTACGGAAATCATCCAAAGCCATACGCTGCCACGGGTCATCGGTTCTTACCCCCTCATACGGTCGCCTCATCCTTATCTACCGGGAGCATCATACCCGGCCCGTTTCCGCTGAAGCTAATTCTGCGGTACCTGCGACACCAATGTCGAAGAGGTTGGAGCGGGACCCTTGGTCTTGATAGTGCTGAGAGCAGGAGTCATCGCTTGATGGGAATGACGCCAAGCACCCTGGGCTCGGATTCTTGGCGCTGAAGGCGCCACGCAACTCTAGCCAGGGGCGAAGCCAAGCGTAGCCCCTGGTATAAAAGCCCACATCTAGAGAGCCCTGAAAGGGCGACGCAAGGCCTTGGCATGACGAATCTTGCGACGCCCCTTCAGGGCTGAATGCACATGGAGAACTCTAGCCAGGGGCGGCGCTTCGCTCTGCCCCTGGCTAGAAGTGCGGCACGCTTTCAGCGTGCTTACGTGCGCAGCACGATCTGGATGTGGCCTCTCAGTTTGGCAGTCGGCGTGAGGCGCTTCGTTGCCTCATGAGAGAATCTACTCGAAATGGTGGGTTGACAAAGGGCAACTATCAAGATATAATCACATGTGAAAAGAGGTTTATATGCTCTCAAAGACAGCTCTTCACGCCCTCCACGCGGTCGCTCAGCTCGCGGAACTACCCGAGGGGCAGTTCCGGGGCGCCTCCTCCATCGCGGAGGAGATTGGCGCGCCAGCCAACTACCTGGGCAAGCTGCTCCAGTCCCTCGTGCAGGAGGGCATCGTCTACTCGCAAAAGGGTATCGGCGGTGGGTTCCGGCTGGCTCGAAGAGCCTCTGAAGTAACGCTTTATGATGTCGTTGAGCCTATCGACCATATCAGCAAGTGGTCGGGCTGTTTCATGGGCAGGAAGACTTGTTCACCTGAATCGCCTTGCGCGATGCACTTACGCTGGGCTGGGGTGCGAGATGATTACTTCGCGATGTTGAAGGAGGCAACCATCGCAGATATCGCCTCCAACAACGCAGCACTGAAACTGGCTACATAAGGGACGAGAGTCTCTCTTTTTTTGAGCCAAAACCAGATAATAACATGCGATTAGAAGGAGATTTGAAGATGGATACCGCGGGGAAGGTGCTCGACTCGTTGAGTGAAGAAACCATGCTGCCGGATCTCTTGCAGGCTGCACCGCAAGTCCGGCCGGTACTCGACCGCTACGGGTTGCGCGGGTGCGGCGGCGAGCACGGTCCCATGGAATCGCTGGCCTTCTTTGCCCGGGCGCACGGAGTGCCTTTGCAGCAGTTGATGGGTGAGATTCGCGCAAACCTCGAGCAGGGGAACCAGGCGGAGCAGACCGTGCAAGCAGAGACGGACCCCGTTGCGGACGCCATCTATCAGCCCTTCTTCAAGGCAGGCATCGCGGTGGCACTGACATTGGGGGCGGTATGGGGCGCCTTCCTCTTGATCCGCATCGCGCTGTCGGGCTCGTTCACAGCGGTGGGGATTCACGAGGTGAACGCCCATGGCCACGCGCAGATCTTCGGGTGGGTAGGGCTTTTCGTGATGGGATTCGCCTACCAGGCGTTCCCCCGGTTCAAGCACACGTCGCTGGCGCATCCCCGTGTGGCGCTCACCACGCTCTGGCTCCTGTTGACAGGTATCGTCATCCGCTCGACCAGCCAGGCGCTTCTCCCCTACGCGCCATGGACCGCGGGCGCGGGCGTGGCGGGCTCGGTGCTGGAAATTGTAGCCATTGGTTTGTTCATCGGGATCATCTGGAAGACATTGCGCAGCACCGGTCAGCCGTTCGCGTTCTACGAGTACTACATCCTCTGCGCGCTGGGTTGGTTCTTCACGCAGGCGGTCTACGAGACCGTGTACTTCGCCGCCACCGCCGCCGCACCCGACCGCGACGCGCTGCTGGGGCTCGTCTCCACGTGGCAGGCGCCGCTGCGTGACATCCAAATCCACGGCTTCGCGTTGCTCATCATCCTGGGCGTGAGCCTGAGGATGTTCCACAACCTCTATGGATTCACCGAACCGAACCGGCGCACCAGCATCGCTGCCCTGGTTCTGCTCAACGCGGCCGTGATTGGCGAGAGCGTTGGGTTTGTGCTCATGCGGACGTTAGGCCACGCGTGGACGACGTTGTGGTACGGGTCCGTGATCGTGCTCGCGGCGACGGTGGCCGCGCTCGTGTGGGGCTGGCACATCTACCGTCCCGCGCCGGAGCCAAACCGCAGCCTGAAGTACCTGCGCACGGCGTATGGCTGGCTCTTCTTGTCGCTGGCCATGCTGGTGGCGCTACCGCTTTACCAGTTCGGACTGCTGCGCGCGTTCGCGCCGGACAGCGAAGCGGCGCAAATCGGATTCTCCCACGCGTACTATGGAGCGATTCGCCACGCGATCACCGTCGGCTTCGTCAGCCTGATGATTGTGGGGGTCGCGGCGCGAATTGTCCCCACCTTGAAGGGTATCGACAGCAACGGCCTGAACCGCCTTTGGCTTCCCTTTGTGCTCATCAACACCGGCTGTGCCATGCGGGTTGGCTTTCAGACGCTTACTGACTTCACGAATATCGCGTTCCCCATCACCGGCGTGAGCGGCATCCTCGAAGTCTCGGGCCTGACGGTCTGGGGGATTCACCTCTGGGGTATCATGAATGGCCGCATCCAAGAGATCTCACCGAAGCGGGCCACCCTCGGGGCCGGACAGCCCATCACCGCGCAGTCCATTGTGGCAGACGTGCTTCGCATCTACCCCGAGACTCTGGAGACTTTCCTGGCATTCGGATTCAAACCGTTGGCCAATCCTGTCCTGCGGCGGACTATGGCCGCGACCGTGACGGTCGAGCGCGCAGCAGGGATGCACGGCGCCGACCTGGCGCTACTTCTCACCGCGTTGAACGCGATTCGTCAAAGGGCGCGTGCGGACGCTTCACTACATTCCAGCAGCTTGACCACCGACCCGGCATAGAAGACCGCTTTTCAAAAAAGAACTGCAGGTCAGGAATCAAACTAAACATGTATTCCGTTTACCTGATTAGAGTGTTTGCGCAGGGGACCTTGGGGCCGCGGGTTTCGGAGCCACTAATGCCAGCCATGGTTACCCATATGCGCAGTGTAGACAGAGGGAGGAGTCACGAATGAATTACCGTAGGTTATGGGTGGCACTCGCCACCGTCATCATCGCGTCATTTGCGGTGTTGCTGTACTTCGGCCGGGATATCTACCGGAAAATCCCGCCGATTCCAGACTCGGTGAAGACAGCGGACGGCACGGTCATCTTCACGGGCGACAATATTCGTAACGGGCAGAACGCTTGGCAATCCGCGGGCGGACAGGAGATGGGCACGATCTGGGGTCACGGTTCCTACGTGGCGCCGGATTGGTCGGCGGACTGGTTGCACCGCGAGGGCGAGTGGCTGCTGAACCATTGGGCAAAGACGGACTACGGCGCGGAAGACTATGCTTCACTCGATGCTGAAAAGGCGGCGGCATTGAAGGCGCGGCTCAAGCAGGAGTTGCGTACCAATACCTACGACGCCGCGAGCAACTCGATAATCGTCTCCCCCACTCGCGCCCAGGCCATCGCCGCAGTGAGCGAACACTACGAGAAGCTCTTCAGCGGCGACCCGGAGTTGTCGGAACTCCGCGAGGCATATGCCATTCCCAATAACGTAATGCCAGACCCCGAGCGGCGCGCCAACTTGAATGCCTTCTACTTCTGGACGGCCTGGGCGTGCGGCACGAATCGTCCCAACGAAGCTTACACATATACCCAAAACTGGCCGCCGGAACCCTTGATTGACAACGTGCCAACGGGGGCCAACGTCGTGTGGTCGGTCGTGAGTTTCGTGTTGTTGCTGGCGGGCGTGGGCGCGTTGGCATGGTACTACGCCATTCTGAAACACAACGAAAACGATGATATAGAGCCTCCCGCGGTAGACCCGCTGCTCGCGCTCAATCCCACGCCTTCGATGAAGGCGACTTTGAAGTACTTCTGGGTCGTGGTCTCGCTGATTCTCGTGCAGGTGGGAATGGGCGCGGTGACAGCGCACTACGGCGTGGAGGGTTCAGGATTCTACGGCATTCCACTCGCGGAAATTCTGCCGTATGCGGTCACGCGCACGTGGCACACGCAACTCGCGATCTTCTGGATTGCCACGGCATGGCTGGCCACGGGCCTGTTTATCGCGCCGGCCGTTTCGGGCCATGAACCGAAGTTCCAGCGGTTGGGCGTGAACGTGTTGTTCGTTGCGCTGCTGGTGATCGTCGTGGGGTCAATGTTCGGCACGTGGTACGGCACCCGGCAGAAGATGGGGCTTACCGCGAATTTCTGGTTCGGACACCAAGGCTATGAATACGTCGATCTCGGGCGCTTTTGGCAGATATTCCTCTTTGCAGGCTTGTTTATCTGGCTCGCGTTAATGGGCCGCGCACTGTGGCCCGCGCTGCGGCAACCGGGTCCGAACCGGCACCTGCTCACGCTGTTCTTCATCTCGAGTCTCGCGATCGCGGTCTTCTACGGCGCGGGTCTCACCTGGGGACAACACACGCATCTCGCAATCGCCGAGTACTGGCGCTGGTGGGTGGTCCATCTGTGGGTGGAAGGCTTCTTTGAAGTGTTCGCCACGGTGGTCATCGCGTTCCTGTTCACGCGCATGGGCCTGTTGAAGACGTCCACGGCGACCGGCGCAGTGCTGTTCGCCACGAGCATCTTCCTCGCGGGCGGGATCATCGGCACCTTCCATCACCTCTACTTCACCGGCACGCCGACGGCGGTGCTGGCGCTGGGCTCGGTGTTCAGCGCGCTGGAAGTGGTGCCCCTGGTGCTGATCGGGTTCGAGGCGTATGAGAACCTGACCTTGAGCAAAGCGAAGAACTGGGTCTCGGCATACAAGTGGCCCATCTACTGCTTCGTCGCGGTCGCGTTTTGGAACCTGGTCGGCGCGGGCATCTTCGGATTCCTCATCAACCCGCCGATCGCGCTCTACTACATGCAGGGGCTCAATACGACGCCCGTGCACGGTCATACCGCGCTCTTCGGCGTGTACGGCATGCTGGGCATCGGCCTGACCTTGTTCTGCCTGAAAGGACTCGCCGCGCGCAACGTGTGGAAAACCTCGACCCTGTCCTTCGCGTTCTGGTCGATCAACATCGGCCTCGCGCTGATGGTGCTGTTGAGCGATCTGCCGCGCGGCCTCATGCAGGCGTGGGCGAGCGTGAACGAAGGCATGTGGTACGCGCGCTCCGCCGAGTTCATGGGCACGGGTCTGATGGACACGCTGCGCTGGATGCGCGTGATCGGCGACACGATCTTCGCCATCGGCGTGGTCGCGCTCGGCTGGTTTGTGCTGGGACTCAAGACGGGTTGGTCGGTAACCAGCGAAATCGATCCGGCGATGCAACCGGAAACAACCAAGGGGCGCCTCACCGAGGCCCCTTCGGAACGATAGGAGTTATTGCGATGACAACCATATCACCGGAAGTTACGATCGGCGAACTGGTCGCGGAACGGCCGAGCCGTTCGCGAATCTTCGAGCAGTTGGGTATCGACTATTGCTGCGGCGGCAAGAAGCCGCTCAGTGAGGTCTGTGCGAAAAAGGGACTGGACCCCGCGATGATTCTGGAGCGCCTGGAACGGGAAGCGGAAGCATTGCTCGATACAGGTCCAACGCCGGCGCAAATGACGTTGTCCCAGTTGGCGGTCCACATCGAGTCCACGCACCACGCGTACTTGAGGAACGAGTTGCCACGCCTTGCCAAGATGGCGCAGCGCGTCGCAAAGGTCCACGGCGATAAGGACCAACGTTTGTTAATGTTGAGCGCGACCTTCGGCGTCTTCATGCACGAGCTGGAGTCGCACATGGCGAAAGAGGGACACGTGCTCTTTCCTGCGATTCGCGCCCTGGAAGCGGCGGAAACGCTGCCATCCCTCCCGTTTGGCAGCGTCGCGAATCCAATTCACTGCATGGAGGCCGAGCACGACGGAGCCGGGGAAGCCCTGGAGCGCATGCGCAGCCTGACCGACGGCTACACGCCGCCGGAATGGGCCTGCAACACCTACCGCGCCCTGCTCGACGGATTGCACGAGTTGGAACTGGACATGCATCAGCATGTGCATAAGGAAAACAACGTACTATTCCCCCGCGCGAAAGAGCGGGAGATGCAGCTCACAGCCTTTTAGGGCGTACAGTCGTCCGTCAGACTTCGCGCGAAGCAGCTACCGTGTACTTGTCCACAGCGCACGAATCCGGGGTAGGAAGTCCCCTTGCCCCGGATTCGTGCATATTCCAGCGCTGTGGGCATCATATGCGGTCGATCATGGTTCACATCAGTCCATTTGCTCAACGCCGATCGCGTATGGGGCCAGCGTAGCGATTACCTTGCCCTCGCATTGAACGGCCGCGGGAGTATCTCCGTAGTTGAGTGTCAGGAGTGTTCCATCTTCGAGAATACTGAAGAACACCTGCGGAGGATGCTCAAAAGAAAGTATCTTCCTCGTCCATGGGTGCAGGCTGGGAAGATCCTTCAGGGTGCTCTCCACAAAATCGCCGTACCGTGTGAGAGGCTCCATGTCGCCCACGAAGCGGCGCATGGACCCTTTGCCCGTGTCTCCCCGCTCCCACGCGCGGAAGATTGTCGCGTTTTTGTCCAGGGTGACGTAGTCGCCGCGTGGGAAAGACGGGAAAATGGCGGTGCCTCCCGCACGGAGCCACTGGTCCACTCGCTGAAGGACATCTTCGGGGATCACATTGCCCCAGCAGAAGACGAGAGCGGCATAGCGGTCGAGGAATCCGTCGCGAATAAGCCGCTCATCCAAGTAGTCCACATCGATTCGCCTGCGGATTTCCGCGGCACGCGGATTGAATCCCCAACCATACAAATAGCGGAACGCGCCATCGTCGAGCTGACTGGCCGTCTCGGGGTAATAGACTGCAACATCCACAATCGGGTTGGCCCGACAGTCTAGTACGTGTATGTTCTCCAGCCACTTCTCAACGGAATAGGGATGCGTGAACAGGACGGAGTGGCGGGTGTAGAGATTCGTGGCGTTCGTGGAGGCACAGGAGAAGAAGCGCGCCACGACACCGCGCGCGCTGTGGAAGCCCGCAGGCTCGTAGCCCAGGCCGATTCCGTAATGCCGGGCCGCGGTTGCCGCAAGCCGCGTGGCGTAAACATTCTGCTCGAAGCTGTCGGTCTCGTTTGTCAGGCGGATGCCGCCTTGAATCGCGCGCATGATGCTGGCTTGCGCCGAGAAGTCCGTGCCGGCCTCGCGAAACCCCCAGCCACCCGAGGACTGGTAAATGCGCGTGAGCGGCAGGGCTTCGCGCGCGGTCTTGGCCCAGAAGTCGCACCATCGTGTCATTGACCCCGTGTACCATTCGGTCATGTCGTAGCGGCCCCGGGGTGTTCGATAGGTTTCGGGCAATTGGGGAGCTACGGCGTCGAAGGACTTGAACGCCGTGTCCCACGCCGCGTTCAGAGCGTCAACCTTCTGGTAACGCTTGGTGATGAAACGCCGGAAATCCTCTGCCGCGAGCGAGTCTCCAGCCCACCAGCCGATGTGAGCGTGCATGGGCTTGCCTTGAAATCCCAGGGCGCTTCCAGCACCAGCGGGAAACTGCGCCTCGCCGAAGTTTCCGCTGGGTCCCAACCGCACCGCCTCCAGGATGCCGGACGGCTCGTAGTGCTTCCCAAAAGCTTGCAGGACGCGCACCACGTGCTTCTCGTTCGCGGGATTCCAGATGCTGGGGACATGGCACGACTCGCCGTGCTCAAGACACACCAAGCTGGTGTTCTCGGCGCTCTCGAAGTACCACGCAGGCAGCGAGTAGCCGGAGGTGACGACCAATAGTGGATACCACTTCAGATCATAGCGCCGTATTGCGTTCACAAGCGTATCGTAATGCGTGAAATCGAATTCGCCAGGACGCGGTTCAATCAGATCCCACCGTACAAAACACTCGATTGAGGTGAAGCCTAGCAGTTTCGCAAGAGGCGCATACTCGCGGATGTTGTCCAGGGCAGTCTGAAGAGACGGCGGATTGCCCACGTCCGGGATGCCCACTGTGCAGGTGAGTTCAAGAGGACGCTTCAAGTGAACAATGGGGGAGACAGTCACGGGCACGGAGTCTGCCGCTTCTTGCCACTGTGTTTCGTTTAGTGATTCATATGCCGTTATCGACCGGAGAAACTGGAGCCCGGCAACGCGGAGGTGAACGTTGGCGGTCTTAAGCCAGTCGAGGGGCTTGATGGGTAACTCAAAGTACGCACTGCGCTCCCTACCTGTGTTGAGCCGCGTGTAGGATACCTGACGGGATGGTTCCGCCCACGTGCCTTCGTACAAGTCATTGGCCAGTAGCTGGGGTTGGATGACGCCCGCGCCCTCGTCGTAGAAATCAATGCGCAAGATGAGGCGCTCCCAATGCGCGGGAAACACCTCGGTGAACCGCACTTGCCATTCGACCTTCTTGTAAGGGTCCTTGTCGCGATCAATGGTCCACGCCGGAGCCCCCGCACGCTCCACCTTTTGAAGCATTGCTACGTTGGCAAACACAGCCCGCGTCTCCGCAGCGGTGTCTGCAGCACGAATCAGTGACATGCCGGAATTGCCATCTGCTGCGTGTGCCGGGAACGCCCATGCGAAGCAGGTCAGGATCGGAAGGAATTGCCGAAAACACGCGTTGCCCATCAGATTGCTCACTGAAAGTCCCCCATGTCGTTCATAGCGGCTGCTGGTCCTGGGTATCTTTTTGGGGCCAGGAGTCCGTGCGAAATGGAGAGGCCGGAAAGCCTTCTGCATTGCACAGATTTGCGTCAGGGTAAGAGGACCAGGCGTAACGCACCGCGACTGGTTTCATCACATGCGAACTGGAAACCACAACTGCGTCCCCTTCAATGTGCGCATCGGCCCACACAAACATGCGATCCTCACCCGAGATGGCAAAGCCACGTAGCGGTCGGCCATCCGATGCCACAAGCCCGCCTCCAGTACTGTCAAAACGGATCCGCACCGCGTCACCCTCGATGGAGCACTCCTTGAACAACGGACCCCAAGCGACGAGGTTCTCACCATATGCGACGCGCTGGGCGGCCGCGGCGAGGCGGCGACCCACGTCTTGCTTGTTGCGGGGATGGCCATTGACTGGGTCGCCGATATCAATGGTGACTACCATGGCTGTATCCGGAAGCGCAAGCGCCTTCGTCTGGGCTTCCCGCAGCCGGGACATGTTGTCGTCTACCGGCTCCGGGGGCCCCTGCCCGATGCTCGCCAATTGAACGAAGAGAAATGGCAGCGAATCCTGCGCCCAACGCGAACGCCAGTCCTGAATCATCGCAGGAAAGAGCGCAGCGTATTCGCCGGCCCGTCCGGTATTCGATTCCCCTTGGTACCAAATGACGCCTTTGACCGCAAACGGGATCATCGGGGCAACCATCGCGTTGAAGAGCACTCCGGGGGTCCGGTGATTGGACTCGAGGAGCGGTGGCGGTGCCGGCTTTGGTGGAATCGACTTGAGGTCCAGCCCTGGATTCAGTCGCCATTCGCCGGCCAATGAAACCGGCGCGGCGGAAGGGGCGTCGGCGCGGCGAATCCACAAATCATCGGAAGACCCGCACAGTCCACCTTTATTGCCCACATCAAAGACGCGCACGGCCACCATGTTGGGGCCTGGCATTGCACACTGCGGGGGAATGTCGTACACGCGCGGAGCCGTCCAGCCAGAGGCCGATTCAAAGCGCCCGACCTCGACTCCATTGATGTAGGCACGGTCCATGTCATTGACCGTGCAAAGACCGAGTTTCAGAGGACGGCCTGTCCAGTCCAGCGGTAACTCCACGGCCCTGCGAAACCACATCACACCGTCGAAATCGGGGTAGCCTGCGTTTTCCCAAAACTCCGGCACCGGCATCGTGCGCCATCTCGAATCGTCGAAGTCCGGGGTGGCCCACAGGGCCTTTCCGTCCACCTGCCCGGCGTCCCGCTCTTCCAGTAAACGATTCCACAAGTCGCTTTGGCGGCTGTATTCCGGGAACATGGCTTGAGACTGGGCAATCCTGGCTGGAAGCTCTTCGACAACTTCCCAGAATTCGGGGAGACTTCGCAGCGCATCCGTGCTTGTCCAAGCCTCGGCGGGGGAAGCGCCTTTCGAGCTATTGATGAGACCGATGGGGACTTTCAGATGCTCATGAAGGTTGCGTCCGAAGAAGTAGCCCACCGCCGAAAAGGTGAGGACGCTATCAGGTGAGCACACAGACCAGCCTTCGGTCTGGATGTCCGTTTGGGGTTCAAAGCGCGATGTGCGCGGAACCGTGAACAACCGGATGCCAGGGTAGTTGGCCCCCGCGACTTCTTGCTCCGCATTGTAGACGGCATCCGGTCCGGGGCGCATGTGCATCTCCATGTTGGACTGCCCAGAACATATCCAGACATCGCCCACGAGGACATCACTGAAGCGAATAGTCTCCTCTGAGGAAACCACGAGTTCATGAGGTCCGCCGGCGGATAGAGGCGAAAGCACCACGCGCCATGCACCGCCGGAATCGGCGGTACAGACTTGCTCCTGCTCCGCAAGGGATACGATCACACGCATGCCCGGCGTCGCCCAACCCCAGACAGGCACGGGCTGTCCGCGCTGCAGCACCATATGATCGCCGAACATGCCCGAGACGCGCAACGCCCCCGCCGAGGCCTGGGCTTGATCCAGGACCGCGAGACACCAAGCCATGGCCATCGCCGTTTTCCACCGAGTAACGCGCCGTCCAGTGAGCAAAGGTATTCCTTTCCGATAGAACTGAGCCACGGAATCCACTCGTGGCAACGCCGCCTGGTGCCTAGAGGGGCTCTTCCATCAATCCTAGATTGACAAGAAGTGTCATGGCAATCCCAGGCGGTACGAGTGCATGGATTGCAGGCTCCGGGTCGCTGGGGGCATCTTCTGGTGCGCTGCTTCCGGTTCCTTCACCGGCGGTACCTTCGACGGTATCGTCTGCCGGTGAGATAACTCCCGGAGCGCCTTCCTCTTCCCCCCCTCGTGCGGCATTCAAAATGCGACGAGTCACGCACCCACGCTGGACAAGTGATAAGAAGAGTATCACGGCGGTAAGCAAGCGCCTGACGACGCTGCTTGTCATGTCTTTCTTCACCCGAAAGGAAATGCCAGTTGCAAGAGGGGACTAAACCGAATGCCGTTCCTCTTGATCCTGAATTGGATCTAGCGCATACAGGAGGTTTGAGGCGCGTTTCAGAATCCCCAGTATTCCAAGGCAAGCAAATGTTATGAACGACAGCGGCAAAAACAGTTCCCCGAAAAAGTCGTCTCCGTATCCAGCGAAGATGTACTCGTACGCCACAAATCCTAGTCCCAACCATCGAAGAGTCCCGATCATCATTACGTCACCGAGTAACTTCCGTTCAAGCAGTACGGTTACTGGGTCCTCCGAACGGCAGGTCGGCTGGTTCACCGCAAGAAGCAATCTTAGCCGCCCCAAGATAAGTAGCAGCGCATACCAAATGGCGATGAGGACACATGACAGCAGGAACAGGATCCCACAGACCGGGGCGCACGAAGAGCCGCAGTCTGGAATAGGATTCTTGCGGAATGTTCGCGGCAACGTTACTATCAGATGGATTCGCAAAGAGCAATCTGGTTGCAGTCCACATCCGAAACTCGAACAATGGACGCTCTTGTCATGGGAAAGTACTCGAAGCTCAGAGAGAAGATTCTGGCGGGTGGCGCCGATGACAACGTTCACTTCGTTGAACTGTGCCAGCTACTCGGCCGCCTAAGGTTTCAAGAGAGGATTAAGGGAGACCACCACATCTTTACGCGGGACGGTGTCGATGAGATCGTCAATCTGCAACCAAAGAGAGGCAAGGCAAAGCCGTACCAAGTGAAACAGGTCAGACATCTCCTGGTAAAATACCGGTTAGGAGAAGCTCATGTCGATTAAGTATGAACTCATCATTTACTGGAGCGAAGAGGACCAGTCTTTCGTGGTCGAGGTTCCGGAACTGCCCGGATGCATGGCCGACGGCGAAACATACGAGAAGGCAGCCGCCAATGCGCAAACCAGCATCCAGGAGTGGATCGAGACCGCACGTGAACTTGGGAGACCCGTTCCCGAGCCCAAAGGCCGACTGCTATACGCATAGACTCAGCCTCTCGCACTAGCTGGGGAACCGCACCGCAGGATCCCACATGACGTTGGCTTTCCGTTCCTACGCGCGTGACGCCACTCAGCGCATGCCAACATTCCAAAACTTCCCCTCTTTCCTCATTCGAGTTTTTGATAGCGAGTATTTTCGCCCGAGTCAAACTACGGACGCTCAGGCAAGCCCACTCGACATACATCCGATAAGACACTCTTATGAAAAGAGTTACTTATGAACCGCCAGTAAGGTTGGAAACGAGGCTTGACTAAACCGACTAGTTGGTTTATAATTGAAGCATGGTACGGATCACGGCAAAGGAAAAGCTGATTGAGGCGGCGCTCGCGCTGATGGCGGAGAAGGATTACATGGCCACCAGCGTCGACGAAGTGTGCGAAAAGGCGGGCGTCAGCAAGGGCAGCTTCTATCACTTCTTCGAGACGAAGGAAGATTTGGGACTTGCCGCATTGTCTTCATACTTCAGCTCGGCAATGGCCGAGGTGGCCGAGGCGCCTTTCATGAAGCTGGAGGATCCTGTGGCGCGGGCTTTCGGTTATCTCGATTATATGGCGGAGAAGGCCGATTCTCTCCAACACACCGGCTGTCTTTTCGGCAATTTCGCTGTCGGAGTTGCGCGCACGAATCCGCGGCTACAAGTGCGGGTGAGCCAGATTTTCAATCAATTCGCCGAAGCGGTCGCGACTGTCCTGGCCCCATTCGCGAGCGAAGACGGGTCAGAGGGACTGCCGACGGCCAAGGAACTCGCGGAGCTGTATCTTTCGATCATGGAAGGGACGATCGTGATGGGCCGGGCGCATTGCGACCCGGAGCGGATCCGGAAGGGTCAACGCTGGTTCCGCCAGTACCTGGAATCCCTGGTGACGGCCTAATGCTTTTTTCTTGAGCTGCACGCAAACCGACTGGTCGGTTTGCTTCTCATCGGTCTACATGCAAGGCGCAGTACCAACCTATCCGGGAGGATACCGTTATGGCCGTGGTGATGAATGAGGCGAAACTGCACGAAATCGTGGGGAAGATGGTCGGGGACCTGGGTGCCGCCGCCAATGGGGCGCTGGTGATCACGGGTGACCGGCTGGGACTGTACCAAGCGTTGTCCGAGAATGGTCCGCTCACGGTGGAAGAGCTGGCCCAACAAACAGGGACGAATGAGCGTTACGTGCGGGAATGGTTGTCCGCGCAGGCGGCTTCAAGATATGTCGAGTACGACCCGTCGGTGGAGCGCTTTTACATGACGCCCGAGCAGAGCATGATCTTCGCGAACGAAGACAGCCCGTTTCTGATGACGGGAGGGTTCTACTCGCTGGCGGCGGTGTACAAGGACGAGCCGAAACTGACGAACGCGTTCCGCACGGGGGAGGGCATCGCGTGGGGCGACCACGACGGGTGCCTCTTCTGCGGCACGGCGAAATTCTTCCGGCCGGGATACCAGGCGCACCTGGTATCCGAGTGGCTCCCGGCGCTGGAGGGTGTCACGGAGAAGCTTGAAGCTGGCGCGCGCGTCGCGGATGTGGGTTGTGGGCATGGCCTGTCGACGGTGATGATGGCCGAGGCATATCCTCAATCGACATTCATCGGTTTCGACTACCACGAGGATTCGATCCGGTGTGCGCGTGGACATGCGCGGAAGGCCGGTCTGTCGAACGTGCGGTTCCTGGTAGCAAGCGCGAAGGACTATCCCGGTAACGACTACGATCTCGTCACGTTCTTCGATTGCCTGCACGACATGGGCGATCCGGCGGGCGCGGCGGCGCATGTGCGCAAGTCGCTCAAGCCGGATGGCACGTGGATGTTGGTAGAGCCGTACGCCAATGATCGACTGGAGGATAATCTCAATCCGGTTGGGCGCGTGTACTACGCATTCTCGACCGCGGTGTGCACGCCGTCATCCATGAGCCAGGAAGTGAAAGCGGCGCTGGGCGCCCAGGCGGGAGAGGCGCGTTTGAGAGAGGTGGCGGAGTCGGCGGGTTTCCGCACGTTCCGGCGCGCGACGGAGACGCCGTTCAACTTCGTGCTTGAGGCGAGGCCATAGGCGGAGAGCAGGTCAGAGAACACCGAGGCGCCCCGGCGGGTGCAAGCAACCCGCCGGGGCGCGTTGTACCCAATAAAGACACAGGCGAGGGCGCCTGTGCCACACGCGCTTGCCCGGTCGCCGACTCTTCATTCTTTCACTTTGTTCTTGCCCCGCCACAGAATTCAGTAGATCTGGGAAGGCCAGCCCGTTGGAGATAGACGTGTGCATAGGCGCCCTCGCCTGTGTCTTGGTTTCAACTGTGAGCATCTGCGCACTCTACGGAGCATGACCGTTTCTTGCCGCTGGCAGGACTCCTACTGGCTGGCAAACCACTCCTCGTGGATCGTGGTGAGGCGCGCGACAAGGTCCGGTTGTTTCTCCGCGAGGTTGGTTGATTCGCCGGGGTCTTCTGCGAGGTTGACTAGGAATGGGCCCTCGATATTCGTGATGTTGCGGCCGTCGGAGGTGTCGCGCGTGTTGACAATGAGTTTCCAGTCGCCTTCGCGCACCGCCCATTGCGGTGCGGGGCCGCCGTCCTTCACGTGCCAGATGAGACTCTCGTGAGGGGACAGCGCGGACTCCGATTGGAGCACATCCCCGAGGCTTCTGCCGTCGAGATTGGCCGACAGGTCTTCGACGCCACAGAGTGAAGCGAGCGTAGGCAGCCAGTCACAGCCGTGGGCCAGTTGATTGCGCACCGCACCTTCGGGTAGGTGTCCAGGCCAGGAGATCACTGCGGGCACTCGGATGCCTCCTTCAAACAGACTGAACTTGGCGCCGCGGAATGGGCCCGCGCTGCCTCCGCCGAAATGCGCTCGCTCTTCGGTGGAATGTCCGTTGTCGGCCTGGAGCACGATGATGGTGTCGTTTGTCAATCCGAGGCGATCCAACAACGAGAGCAGTTGGCCCAGGTGCTCGTCCTGCGTGGAGAGAAACGCGGCATAGAGGTCGCGCGGCGACGCCATGCCCTGATCGCGGTAGTGTTGCAGCCAACGCGCGTAGCCTTGGTACGGATAGTGAGGCGCGTTGAAGGCAAAGTACATGAAGAAGGGTGATTCATGATGTTCCGTCATGAACCGTTCCGCTTCGCGCAGCATGAGATCCTGGAAGAACTCGCCATCGTGATGGACCTCCTGTCCGTTCCGGTACAGGTCGTGGCGGTTGGGGCCAGCCCAGTAGAAGAAGTGCGAATAGCTGTCAATACAACCGCCCATATGGCCGAAGGAATAGTCGAAGCCTTGCGCGTTGGGCATGGTGTCTGGCGAGAAGCCGAGGTGCCATTTACCGATGTGGGCGGTTGCGTAACCGGCCTGTTTGAACATCTCCGCCATCGTAACTTGTGCACCCGGCATGCCGGGATCGCCGGGCGTGGAAGATACGTTACCGGGCACGCCCGCGGAAAGTGGGAAGCGGCCGGTGAGGAGTCCCGCGCGCGACGGGGAGCAGATGGGCGCGGGGGCGTAGAACTGGGTGAATCGTACACCGCCCGCGGCAAGAGCATCCATGTTGGGAGTGGAGAGATCCGCGGCGCCGTACGCGCCCATGTCCACGGAGCCCTGGTCGTCGGTGTAGACGACGATCACGTTAGGTTTGCGCGGAGGCTGGGCGCATGCGCTCTGGGGAATTCGCGTCGCGGCGAGCGTCCCGGCGATCAGGCCAAGCGCTTCACGCCGGGACAGGGTGCGGGATGGCTGCACGGGCATGGGTGGATTCTCCTTTCTCGACGAAAGTCTAGCCCAACGGCCGGGGCCTGTGCGAGCCATTCACGGGGGATGGAATGATGGGAGTTATGGGAGGTATGGGAACTATGGGACGCAAGGACATTCAGCGCCACGCGGTGGGCATGATCCTCTCGCGTGGGTAGGTTAGTGGGCACTGGGCCCGGGAGTGGGCTCGGCGATCTCGTGTACGCGAAGCAACACGACGTCGCCAACCTTCTCCGTGGAAATCTCGACGGACATGCGTTTTGCGCCCTCAGCAGGAGACTGAATGTCGGGATAGGCGCGAATGCGTATCAGGCTTTTGCCCGTTTCGTGGGTGTCGAGGATGGCCTTCCGTATGGTGCAGCTCTTGCAGTGAACCTGGTGTCCGCAGCCCCCGGGCTCGCGCGCATGCAGGCATTCAATAACCTCTCCAGGGCGGTGGCCTTCTATTTCCGATGCGTCCTTCCCCAGGATTTCATTCGCGAGAGTATTGGCGGCGCGAACTTCGGGAGACGAATCAATAAGGAGGACTGGCACGCCGAGTCTGTCGAGAAAATCGCGAAGCGGTTCGGCCAAATCGGTCAACATGCGTTGAGCGCAGGCCAGGCAGACGCCGTGCGTGACGGGGCAGTCGTCCTCAGCACCGCTGGCATCTCCACCCAGTTCCGCACTGCACCATGCGCAGACGCGCTTAAATCCACCCATGAGAAAATCCCCCATGACTCTACAGGCACTACGTCGAACAATTGGGCACGAGAAGACGTGCGCTCCGAGACGCTCTCTCAACGTGCAGAAGGCAATGGGAACACAACAGTTAGCTCTTCAAGAACCCAAGGCCCGCTTCTCAACCCGAATCTTGCCCAGAAATCAGCATTCAGTATACCGCATTAATATTCTGACTGGCAAAGGTATCTCGAACGTCGCAGGCGGAGAGGCTGTCCGCCCTGGGGTGCTTGTGCTATCCTGAAAGACAAGAAGGAGTCCCCCCATGAAATATTTCTGGCTTGCCGTGCTGGCCCTTACGCTTCCCCTGCTTCTCGCAGCCGACCAGTTCGATCGCATTCGCCGGCCGGCAGGCGCCGGGTTATTGTATCCGCCAGAAGCAGACAGGCTGCGCGCGGCGATCGACCAGTATTTGAACGAAGTTGAGCCTATCGAGCTTCCGGGACCGGTTGTGGCGTGCATCGTCCCCCACTCCAGCCTGAAGGCATGCGGGTCTATCGTCGCGGGTGCGGTGAAGCCGCTGCGGCGCGGTCAGTACGACCGGGTGGTGCTGCTGGCGCCGGCGCTGTTCACCGAGTTCCGCGGGTGCTCGATACCGGCGGTCCAGTTCTACCGCACGCCGCTGGGCGACATCGAGTTGGATGGTCCAGCCATCCGGCGCGTGACCATGTCGTCATTGATTCAAACCCGGTCCGTGGTCTATCGGATGTCCGCCTACACGAATCCCGAGGTGAACCGCAGCCCATTGCACGAGCGCGAGTTCGCGGCGGAGGTGGTGTTGCCGTTTCTCCAAGTCCAGTTGGGCACATTCAAACTGGTGCCGATCGTAGTGGGAGACCTGGAGCGCAATCTGCATATCGTGGATGGGAAACCGAACACGGCCCTCGATGAGGAGGCGATCAAGGACATTGCGCAGGCACTGAAACCTGTGATCGATGACCGGACGCTGCTGGTGGTCTGCTCGGAGTTCACGCGGTATGGGGCCGCGTATGATTTCACGCCGTTCAACAACGACATCGTGCGGAACATCGCGGAACTCGACATGCAGGCATTCAACCTGATCGAGGCGCGCCAATACACCGGATTCAAGACATACCTGTCGGACACGGGCAATCCGATTACGGGAAAACTGCCAATCCTGATTGCGTTGCGACTGCTGCCGCGGACCTCTGCGGGGATCCTGACGGGGTATGATGTTTCGGCGCGGAAAACGGGCAATCCGAGCGCGTCGGTGAGCTATGCGTCTATCGCATATATCGACGGCACGCGTCCCATTCCCGAGCCCGTGCAGACGCCGGCGGCGACGCCCGTTCCTGCAGTGGCGCCCGTCCCGGAGGAACCGGCCTCACCGCTGGTTCCCGCTGAGCCTGCCACGCCGCTGGCGCCCGCGGAATCGGCCTCACCGCTTGTGCCCGCGGAGCCTTCTGGCCAAGCCGGAAGTGGCGCGACATCTTCCGCCGCCACCGAGGAGGAAACCCGTGCTGGATCACAGTGAAGACTACTTGACACCGGAGGAGGAGCGGACGCTGCTGCAGATCGCGCGTGACTCACTGGATGCGTGGGTATTGCGCGGCGAACGGCTGAGTCTCAAACCGTACGCGCTCACGGAGACCCTGCGCGCGTTGCACGGAGCGTTTGTGACCTTGCGCCGGCATGGGACCTTGCGGGGCTGCATTGGGCATACGGCGGGACGCGAATCGCTGGCGGAGAGTGTGCGGGATAACGCGATCAACGCCGCGAGCAGGGACCCGCGTTTCGAACCGGTCCAACCCGAGGAACTGCCGGAGGTCTCGATCGAAGTTTCCGCGCTCACGCCCGGGGATAATCCGGATACACCCTTCAAGCGAGTGAATGATATCTCCGAGATCGTGATTGGGCGTGACGGACTCTACATCGAACTGCCTCCCGAGCGAGGTGGACTGCTGCTTCCACAGGTCGCCACAGACCAACATTGGAACGTGGACCAGTTCTTACGGGCGGTCTGCATGAAGGCGGGCTATCCGGATGGGACGTGGCGCGATCCCCGTGCGCGGCTGTACCGCTTCTCGGCGCAGGTCTTTGGGGAAAGCGAGTAGTCTCACCGTCGCGATCGGTCCAGTTCCCCTTCTTCCTCGCCGCACATGGCGCGCTTGAGTACTGCGCGGAGCCGGTCCGAGGCACGCCCTGCAACCCTCAAAACTTCCTCGTGCGTCAAGGATTCCTGGCGGCAGCAATTGTTGGTAACGCAGGAGATGACGGCGGCGCGGATTCCGAGTTCGCGGCAGCGTTGCACCTCGGGCGCGGTGCTCATGCCCACGACGGTCGCGCCTAACGCTTGGAGGGTTCGGATCTCCGCGGGCGTTTCGTACGCGGGCCCGTGCATCCAGAAGTATGTGCCGGTGCAGTCGCAGCCCGGTATCAGGAAATGCGTTTCCAGGCGTGCGGGCCGCTCGGGCCAATGAATGAAAGGCCACGTTTCGATGGTGTCCACGGCCACGAGATCGCCGGGGCGCAAGCCGGGCAGCAGTCCGCCCGCGGCGTTGGTAAAGAGAATTGTGGTGACACCCCATTCGGCCAGGAGGTCGACTGGTTTGACGACAGTCTTATAGTCAAAGCCCTCGTAGAAGTGCAGGCGGCCTGTTTGGAGGATGACGGGGCGCTCTCCCACAGATCCGCGGGTAAACGTGCGCGCATGCCCGCTCAGCATAGTCCGGGGAAGGTCGAAGTACTCCGAAAACATGGTGGAATCATCCACATCGTCGAAGACTCCGATGAGATCGAATCCGGAACCGGAAACGATGCCCAGGGGATCGCGCGAGTTCGGGCCGAGCCTGGCCTCTGACATGACGCTATCCTTCGGTTAAGGATTCCCGGTTACGCGGGCCAGGAATCTGGAAAGAAGAGATGGCTGTACAGTTGAAGCGCGTAAGGATCCGTCATGCCGGCGATGAAATCAACCGTCCTGCGATCGAGCGAATCCTCGGGGTCGCCGGCCGCGCTCTCCTTCGTGGGCTCTTCGAGTAAGCGGTAGTACAACTCCCGCAGCAGCTTCTTGGCCTTCTCGATCTCACGGTTGATGGCAGGGCATGGGTATAGGTTGGCGTAGAGAAACGCGCGCAGTTCGCTGGTGGCTTGGCGGACATCCTCCGCCATCCCGATGCGCCCGTCGCGGCTGTTTTCGATGAGTGCGATGACCATGCGGTTGATGCGTTCGGACGAGGTGCGGCCCAACAGGTCGATGGCGTCTTTGGGAAGGTCCGCGAGCGCGATCAGACCGCTGCGAATGGCATCGTCGATATCGTGGTTCACGTACGCGACCGCGTCGCAGACGCTGACAACCGTGGCTTCGAGCGTCGCACCGGCGGAACTGTCGCGACCGGTGAGGAGGCCTTTGCTTCGCGAGTGATTGAGAATGCCGTCGCGGACTTCGTAGGTCAGGTTGAGGCCGATGCCGTGGCGAGTGGATTCGAGTTTATCCACAACGCGCAGGCTCTGTTCAAAGTGGCGAAACCCCGGCTCGTACACTTCATTGAGCACGGACTCGCCCGCATGGCCGAAGGGGGTGTGGCCGAGGTCATGGCCGAGGGCGACCGCTTCGGTGAGGTCTTCGTTGAGGTAGAGGGCGCGCGCGACCGTGCGTGCGATCTGGGAAACCTCGAGCGTATGGGTGAGCCGCGTGCGGTAGTGGTCGCCCTTGGGAGCGAGAAAGACCTGGGTCTTCTGCTTGAGCCTGCGAAACGCCTTGGAATGCAGAATGCGGTCGCGGTCGCGCTGGAAGGCGGTCCGGTAGTCGTGCTCTTGTTCCGGCCTCAACCGTCCTTGGGACGTCGCGGCAAAAGCCGCGTGCGGGCTGAGTGTGATCCGTTCGCGTTCTTCCAGTTCTTCGCGGACTCGCGGGGGGGAAGCCGGGGGATCTGGATTGGGAACGGCCACGGGGCTACTTGCCCTTGGACAGGCGCTTGGCCAGTTCCACCGGGAGCCCCGCCTGAACGATCTTGCGCTGGCACGCGTCGATATCGTATTCGACGCGGCAGAACTCGAAGGTCATCTTCTCCGCGTCGAAGATGCCGAACGCGGCGCGCGGATCGCGGTCGCGCGGCTGGCCGACGGCGCCGGGGTTGATGAAATAGCGGTTGGCGGGGTGAAGCTGGCGTACGTTGGTGGAGTTGGACGCGGTGTTGCCCTTCTCGCTGAAGAAGGAGGGGCGGTGGCTGTGGCCGAAGAAGCACACCGTGACTTCGCGGCCGTTCAGGAATTCGAGTTGCCGCATGGCGTCAAGCCAATCGATGATGTAGTCGTCGCGGCTGCTGGGGGAACCGTGCACGCCCAGGCAATGCCCGCGGAAGGTGATTTGTTCGGGCAGGGAAGAAATCCAGCGCCGGTTGTCCTCCCGGACCTGTTCGTATTGCCACTCGATGACGCGTTTGGCCGCGGCGCGGAAGAACCAGGGATCCTCGAGGCCGCACACGGCGGCATCGTGGTTTCCCATCAAGGTGGGAATCTGGCGCTCGCGCACGATGTCGACCACTTCATTGGGATTCGCGTTGTAACCGGTCAAATCACCGAGGCATACGATCTTGTCGGGCTTGCGCCTATCGACTTCATCGAGCACCGCTCTGGTCGCTTCCAGATTGGCGTGAAGGTCGGCAATAATGGCAATCTGCATGTGTTATTCCCTGGCGGCACTGGCAAGACGCACCACGCGTAATGCGCGTGCGTGCGCACTTCGACACCGTACTTCCCTATCTATGCCGCAACGAGGGCTCGTTAATGGGACAACCTGGTTTCGAACCTTCCTCCGAGTACTCGTATTCCGTTGATACGCTCCACACCCGCGGCCGGAATAACGGCAACACCCCGCGCGAACCGTCAATGGCCGTCCACTCTCAGGGTGTCTACGACTCCTGATGATGGTGATGGGCTTTGGATCCGCTGGAATGTTCAGAGCGCTCGATAATCTTTCGTAACTGCAGCAGCTTCTTCTGAGCGTGACTGTTGTTGGGGTCCACCTGGAGGACCTTCTTCATGCAGGCGAGCGCCTCGGGGTACTCACGCCGCTTGATGTGCTGGACGCCGATATTAAACTGCGCGGCAAGCATCTTTCTACGCAGGCGAATAGACTGCGGGTACTTCTTTGCCGCGAGTCCGTATTGTTCGAGAGCGCCGCCGTAGTTGCGGGTCTCGAAATAGAAGTCTCCCATGGTCTCTTCCTGGCTGAGATCCGCGGCGACTTCCTGCGATTTCTTGATCTCCTTATCTTGCTTGCGCTTCTCCTCGAACTCCTCCGGCGTGAAGGCCTGCGCGACGGCGGTCGCTTCTACGAGGATGCTGATGTTGTTAGTCGATGAATCCTTGGGAATGAGGAAGAACCGTGCCTCATGCCCCGTGTAAGGATGCAGGGTGTATCCGCGAAGCACTTCCCCATCCACGAACTCGACGATGAGTTCATTCCCTTCGGGAGTCCATTCACGGTACCGCACATTCTTGTCGAATTTGCCATCGAAACTCTTCACATAGTAGACCGCCTTTAGATCCGAATAGCGGATCTGGGTGGTCGTGCCAGAGGACAGGCCGTTCTCGTCTGTCACGTCCAAATGGAAGGAGGCTTCCTTTGGATTCAGCGCGAAGCACATGCCGCGCGCGGTACGGCCGTCCTTATACCGGACGACCAAGCGCTGACGCGTCTGGCGTTTCCGGGCCTGATCGGTCCGCTTGGCCTCGCGAGCCTCGAGCTCTTTTCGATGCTCCTGGCGGCGGACCCACCACTCGTCACTCATGCTGGCAGGCCGCACCTCGGTGAGGTACAGACCCTTCCGGCCGACCTCATTGATGGCGTCCGCTTCGGTTTCCGCTTCGAGTACGCCGAATGTCTCTTTACCGGATTGGTCGATGGCCTTGTACGCGAACTTACCCACGGCATGCTCCCTTCGCAGACATCGGAACCTGCTTGGATTCGCAACGCCATGCATGGGACCACGCCAGAGGCTGTCTACCCGCTCTCAAGGTCAGGTCAGAGACCGTCGCACGTCTGCATACGCGACCGGTAGCCTCCAGCTCGTACACCCCTACGGTACCACGCAAGCCGTCTCAAGTCAAAACGCGAATTCTGCTTAAGTCTTTGGTAAATATAACTTTCCGATTGCTTGGATACTTCTGGTCCGCTCCAATACCCTGAGAAAACAGTATGCTGTCTGTAAAGAATAATGTTCCCGGTATACTCTCTGTAACCGATTGTATTGTAAGAAATTAGTCGCGGGAATACAAGCTAGATGTGGGATGCGCCCTGAGATGGAACGACCAGGAGCTGTTGGTCTTCGGGCGTCAATGCGAAGGTTGGGGGTGCCGAGAATTCTGCGTAATACTCGCGCTTCAGTGTGCGGCAGAAATCGGGGACGCGCTGCGTGGGGACGAGATTCACGGTGCAGCCGCCAAAACCCGCGCCTGTGAGGCGGGAACCGGCGCTGCCGGCTCTTCGTGAGACCTGGACAAGCCGATCCAGTTCTGGGCAACTCACCTTGTAGTCCGTTGCGCAACTGGCGTGAGACGCATTCATGAGTTCTCCGAAACCAAGGGGATCGTGCTCGATGAGCAAGTCGCGTCCGGATTCGACACGCTGGTACTCGGAGAGCTGATGGCGGGCGCGAGCCTGGAGGGGGAAGCCGCCATCCGGCTCGGGAAGATCGCCTATCCAGCGTTCGCGTATGGTCTCAACGGTAACGCCGAGAAAACGCGCGGCGTCCTCGAGTGAAGTGCGGGGATGGGGAAACGTCTCGCGAAATAGGGCTTCCACTTCAGAATCAAGAAGGCATAGCGGGCCAAACCACAGGTCCGCGAGGCGGGCGATCTGCACCTCATCGCCAAAGGTGCGCTGGGCTTGGCGCTCGACCATGGCGCGCAACAGGCGACAGGACAGAGGGCCTTCGTTGTAGCGTACGCGCGCGGAGCCGGTCTTGTCGGCGAAGACGAGCGAGTGGCACACGACGAACGAGTAATCGCGGAAGATGGGGACGGTCTCGATCCGCAGGGGATTGAAATCGATCTTGCAAGCCTTACCCGTTTCTCCGAGCAGGATGACGGCTTGGTCCATGCCGCCGCCCTGCGTACCCACGTAGTGTTCGGCTTCGGCGAGCAGCGCGGCGAGTTCGATGCGCGAGATGTTGCCCCCAAGCGTGAGACCGGCCGCCGCGAGATAGGCCAGCGCGGAGGCCACCACCAGCGCGGAGGAAGACGAGAGCCCCGCGGCGGGCGGTATGGTGCCGGCGACGAGCAGGTCCATGCCCACGGAACAATCCAGTTCGCAGTGGCGGTTGAGTCCTTGGACGGCAGCCTTGCAGTAGTTCTCCCAGGACCCGGCGGGCGACGCGGGGATGTCAGGCGCGTTCGCAAACTCGACGTCGGGGTAGCGTGTATCGACGTCGCGGAGACGAATGACGCCGCCCTTGCGCGGACAGAAGGCGATAGCGATTTCCCGATCGATGGTCGAGGGGAGCACGGGCAGGCCATTGTAGTCGAGGTGTTCGCCCAGCAGATTGACGCGGCCCGGCGCGCGGCACACGCTGGGCGTGCCGGAATCGGGATAGGCTTGGGAAAAGGCCTTCTTGAGTTGATCGAAACACATCGTGTGAGTGGAATAAGCGGCCATTTCATTGCAAACAGGCGGGATTGTAGCGTTCCGGTGAATGGGCATGCAAAAAACACTGAAGACTTTGACAGGATAACAGGATTGGCAGGATGAAGACGGATAGTATGGCCAGGCAGCAGCCTTCCTCAGAGCGTGTTTCAAGAATCAGGCTACCCGTGGCGCTGCCCTACAAGTCCCTTAGGGACGACAGAAAGTCGCCCCGGATTTGAATCCGGGGTCTTCTGCCGCCCCCTTCGTGAAGTCCCGGAGGGACGGCAGACCACTCCCACGTCCGCAGCGATGGCTGGTGCTGGACTCAAGAGCCACGCTGGTGCGTGGCGTTCCCTGGAAGGGCGGGCACTGGACGATCCTCATCTTGTGCATCCTATCCAGTCCGCTTGACAGATGACAGGCCGAAATGGCGGTATCGACGCGCGAGTCTATTGTGTTTCACGGCTGCCAAACGCTATCCTATTGACTGTCAATCCATTAGATGCGCATACGGCCACGGCGGGCGCGGTGAGGCTGTGGCTGCTCATGCGCTACCCAACCTGGAGCCTTGTCATGGCCATTCGTGAAGACCTCCTTCAGTTAGTGGAAGCGACACCGTTTGTCGACACGCATGAGCATCTGTGGGAAGAAGAGACGCGGCTCGCAGCGCTGCAGGAACCCGACAAGCACCCGATGCCCAGCGATTTGGGCATCCTGTTCTTTCACTACGCGGACGCGGACCTGTCCGTCGCGGGGCTCAGCAAGGAAGACCGCGAGAAGATGCTGAATCCCATGGTGGACCCCGTTGACAAGTGGAAATTGGCCGGTCCCGCCTATGCGCGAACGCGGCACACGGGATACCTGCAGAATGTTCGCGAATCCCTGCGGCTGCTCTTTGGCGAGGAAGACATCACCGACGCGAATTATCAGCAAATTTCCGACAAGATCCGCGCGCAGATTCAGCCGGGGTTTTACCGGCGCATCCTGAAGGATGTGGCGAAGGTGGAACACTCGCAGGTGAACAGTTTCGAGCACCCGGTGTTCAACCTGACGCATCAGCCGGACCTGCTCTGCCAGGATCTGAGTTTCGTGGGACTGAGTTCGGGACTCAACATCAAGCCGTATGCCGAGCACGCGAACATGGAAGTCGGCACGCTCCAGGATTGGCACAAGGTCATCGACTGGGTGTTTGAAACATATGGCCCGAAGGCCATCGCCATGAAAAACCAGAGCGCCTATGGGCGGCGCCTGGACTATGAGGATGTGTCCGAGGAAGAGGCGGCGCCGCTGTTCGTGCGGCATGTGAATGATCCGAAAGGCGTCGCGGAGTTCGAGAAAAAGGCGGTGCAAGACCATCTCTTCCACTACTGCATTCGGAAGTCCATCGAATACAAATTGCCGGTCAAACTGCACACCGGCTACTACGCGGGCTGGGGCGGCATGCCGCTGGCGCGGGTGAGCAACAACGCGTCGGACCTGTGCCCCATACTGAAGGCGTATCCGGACGCCAAGTTCGTGCTGATGCACATCGACTACCCGTACCAGGACGAAGCCATCGCTCTGGCCAAACACTATCCCAACACGTGCATCGACATGTGCTGGGCCTGGATTATCAACCCGATGGCGAGTGTTCGCTTTGTGAAGGAGTTCCTGATGGCGGCGCCGCACGTGAAGTTGCTGACCTTTGGTGGCGACTATGGCCCGGTAGAAATGGTCCCCGGCCACGCGGCGATCGCGCGCAGGGGTCTCGCACAGGCGTTTACGGAACTGGCGGCCGAAGGTTGGGTCAAGGACGCGGAGTTGCCGGCGTTGGTGGACCGCGTGATGCGGGGCAACGCGCACGAGATATTTGATTACGAGGGCACGCTGTCCCATTGGCAAAGCGGCGCGGCGGCGTCCGCTTAACGGCGGCGGCGGACTCGCCCAAACACTTGAGTCTACCTGGCGGCTTAACATCCCCCTCGGCCCTGCGGGCCTGCCCCCTTCAAAGGGGGAATTTGCTGCGCGGCCCTGCGGGCCTGCTTTGTACAAGAATGCGTGCTTCACGGTACGTGTGTGTTGACCGAAAACTTGAGGACTACATTCTCGCCTTGGTGCAAACCTGCAACGTGGGATCGCCACCTTCCCCCTTTGAAGGGGGATCAAGGGGGATGTGATTTTCGGCACCGCAGCATGCGGAACCGTTTCCCCGTTGCGGGAAGTTGTACCGGGCAAGCCTCGTGAAACTGGAGATTCTGATGCGTTCGACTGTGGCTGGTGGCACGCTGTTGCGCAACGTGCTGCAGAATGAAATCATGCCGAAGGTGGAGAAGCCTTCGCGGTATCTGGGTTCGGAGCTGAATTCGGCGCACAAGAATCCGGCGGAGGTGGATCTCCGGGTGGCCTTGGTGTTTCCCGACCTCTACGATTTGGGGCTGGGAAATCTCGGTATCCTGATCCTCTACGCGATCCTGAACGAGCGCCCTTGGTGCTGGTGCGAGCGCGCGTACGCGCCTGCGCCGGACATGGAAGCGGAACTGCGGCGCCGTGATTTGCCGATGTTCGTGAACGAGTCGAAGGACCCCCTCGGCGCAATGGACCTCATCGGGTTCACGCTGCAGACGGAACTCAACTACACCAACATTCTTAACATCCTCGATCTCGCGGGCGTCCCGCTGCGGAGCAAGGACCGCGATGACACCCACCCGCTGACCATGGCGGGAGGTCCGTCGGTTTTCAATCCCGAACCGCTGGCGCCCTTCATCGACTTCTTCGTTATCGGAGATGGCGAGGAGGTAATCGTCGAGATCGCCGAACTGTTGCGCTCCATGAGGAACGCGACGCGCCTGGAAAAGTTGGAAGCCCTTGCCAAACTCGAAGGGATTTACGTCCCGGAATTGTACCCATTCGAGACGCTTCCCGATGGACGCATCCTGCCGAAGGAAGACGCGCCGAAGATCGTGAAGCGGCTCGTGAAGGATCTGGATGGCGCGACCTTCCCCACGAACTACATCGTGCCGTATACCCAGCAGGTCCACGACCGCGTGGGACTGGAAGTGCTGCGCGGATGCACGCAGGGTTGCCGCTTCTGCCAGGCGGGCATGGTCACACGCCCCGTGCGTGAACGGTCACTGGAGAAGGTGGACGAGCTGATGGAGCGCACGCTCGCGGCTACCGGCTACGAGGAAGTCTCGCTGGTATCGCTGTCCACCTGCGACTTCTCGCGTCCGCGGATGCTGGTCGAGCAAGCCGCGAAGCGCGCGGCGCTGGACAATGTGAGCGTGTCGCTGCCGTCCTTGCGGCTGGATTCCTTTTCAGTGGAATTGGCGGACATGGTGGCGGGGGTGCGCAGAAGCGGACTGACGTTTGCCCCCGAGGCGGCGAGTCCGCGTCTGCGCGCGGTGATCAACAAGTGGATTCCCGACGAAGATCTGCTGCGCATGTCGTCCGAGGCATTCCGGCGCGGGTGGAACCACGTAAAGACCTACTTCATGATCGGGTTGCCCACGGAGCGCGATGAGGACATCGAGGCGATCGTGGACCTGTGCCTGCGCACGTTGAAACTGGGCCGCTCGATCAACCCGCGAGCTAAAGTAAACACGGGGGTGTCCACCTTCGTGCCGAAACCGTTTACGCCTTTCCAGTGGGCCGAACAAATCTCGCTCGAAGAGGCGTGCCGCAGACAGGCCATTCTGGAGAAGGGATTCCGGAATCATCCCGCGATCAAGTTCGGCAAGCATGAGCCGGAGATTACCTTCATCGAAGGCCTGCTGACGCGCGCGGACCGGCGCGGCGCGGATCTGCTCGAAGCCGCGTGGCGTAATGGCGCACGTCTCGAGAGTTGGGGGGAACTCCTCAATTTCAAGGCGTGGCTCGACGCGATCGAGCAAACACAGTGCGACGTCGCGGACGCGTTTCGCGCGCGCGACCTCGATGAACGCCTGCCATGGGATCATCTGGACGTAATGATCCCGAAGAAGTGGTTCCAGGAGGACTGGAATCGTGCGATGGAGTTACAGCACGCCGCGGACTGCCGCGCGGGCAAGTGCCACCTGTGTGGCGTCATCTACCGCGAGCGCGACTTGTGCAAGCACATGTTGAAGCGACAGAAGCAAGGCCGCATCGAGGAAAAGGATTGGGTCCGCGAACCGTTGCCCGAATATGTGGAGCCCGAGGCGGTGCAACGTCTGCGCTTCCGCATCGGACGCAGCGGCGAGCCGCGCTTCCTATCGCACTTGGAACTGGTGAATTCGTGGGTGCGTACCTTGCGCCGGGCGCGCGCGCCACTATCGTACTCCCAGGGCTTTCACGCACATCCGAAGATCACCTTCGCAACAGCGCCGCCTGTGGGCGAAGAATCCATGGGCGATTATATGGACGTTGTCTTGAAAGAGCGCGTGGAACCGGAAGACTTGTTGGCGCGCATTCAGGCGACGCTGCCGATTGGAATTCGAGCGTACGAGGTGCGTGAAGTGCCGCTCAAATCGCCCGCGGTGATGGCATTGACAACCGGGTTTGCCTACACCCTGTACACCACAACCGATTCGGAGGCGCTGCACGCGCGCGTGCAGGAAACCCTCGCCGCGGACGAGATCCTGGTCGAGCGCGAAGGCAAACCCAAGAATGTTCGCGGACGCCGAGGCGGAAGACCCATTGTTCAGGTAGATATCCGGCCGATGTTGCGCAGGCTCGAAGTTTCGGCGGAAGGCGATATGCAGGCCTCGGTCGAACTGGAAATTGAGCTGGTGGGCGGCCGCTCGATTCGCATGCGCGAGATCGTGCAGTTGTTGGGTCTGGATCTGGCTTCCACGCGGATTCTGAAAAGGGAGACCTTCCTCGCGCAAGAAGCGATGGCGGCGAGCGAAGCGGCGCTGGTTGAGGCGCAAGCCATGGACGGACACGCACCGGCGCGGACCGGGCACCGAGGGGCGAAAGGGGAATTGCAGTATGCGGGACCAATTGGGCAGGCGGGAATTCTTGGGGGTGAGTGCGGGGGCGACGTTGGGACTGACAGCAGCGGCGCTGGCAATTCCACAAGCGGCGGCGCAGGAGCCGGCGCCTGTGCGTGTGGGTATCATCGGCACCGGGAACCGGGGCAAAAGCCTTCTGGGCAACTTGCTGCACATGAAAGGCGTGACCGTTCCAGCCATCTGCGACATCAAGCCGGACGCGGCGGAGGCGGCGAGCAAGATGCTGGTGGACGCGGGGCAACCTGCGCCCGAAGCGTACACACGCGACGAGCGCGTGTACCAGGAGCTGGTTAAGCGCGATGATTTGGATGCCGTGCTGATCGCGACGCCGTGGAACTGGCATACGCCGATGGCACTGGACAGCATGCGCGCGGGCAAGTACACGGGAGTCGAGGTGCCCGCGGCGATCTCGATGGACGAGTGCTGGGCATTGGTGAACACGCACGAAGAAACCGGCGTGCAGTGCATGATGCTCGAGAACTGGAGTTTTCGCCGGGACAATCTCGCCATCTTGAACATGATTCGCGCGGGGTTGCTGGGCGAGATCATGCATGCGCACTGTTCGTACTCGCACGACTGCGTGGGCAGCTACTTCTTCGATGGAGAAGGAAACCCGCGCTGGCCCGGCGAGTTCCTGGTCGACAATAACCGCAACCAGTATCCCACGCATGCCCAAGGGCCGGTCTTGAGTTGGATGGACATCAACTGCGGCGATCGTTACGCCTCGCTCACTGCGATGGCCACTGCGTCAAAAGGGATCAATGCCTACTTCGCGCGCACGAAGGGGCCGGAGCACCCTACGGCGAAGCGGCCCTTCAAGCAAGGCGATGTCGTGACGTGTCTCGTGCGAACACAGAAGGGCAAGACGATCGTGATCAATTGCGACATGATGCTGCCGCGCCCTTACGACAACCGCTGGTCCGTGCAGGGGACGTTGGGCATCTACAACGAGCAGCGCAACTCGGTCTACATCGAAGGCCGCAGCCCGCAAAGCCATCAATGGGAACCGTTCGACCCGTACCAGACGGAATTCGATCACCCCTGGTGGACGGAGCTGGAGCCGGAAGCCGCGCAGGCCGGCCACGGCGGCACGGACTTCGTGGAGCTGAAGATGTTCATCAAGGCGGTGCGCGAGAAGGGTCCGACGCCCGTCGACATTTACGATTCCGCAACCATGAGCAGCATCATTCCTCTATCGGAAGCATCGATCGCGCAAGGAGGCATGCCGGTCGAGTGCCCGGACTTCACGCGCGGCAAGTGGGAAAGCACGAAGCCCAAATTCGCGGTCGTGTAGACCGCATCGCCGGGAGGGGACCATGGACCGACGTCAGTTCATGCAGATGGCGGGATACGGTCTGGCGGCCGCGGCGCTGCCAGGAAGTGTTCATGCGCAAGGGGCGGCGAGACCAAACATTGTCGTCATTCTCGCGGATGACATGGGCTTCTCGGACCTCGGCTGCTACGGATCGGAGATTCGCACGCCGAATCTGGACCGTCTCGCCGCGGAAGGGATGCGTTTCACGCAGTTCTACAATGTCGCGCGGTGCTGTCCTTCGCGCGCTTCCCTCCTGACTGGCCTCTATCCCCATGATGCGGGCATGGGTGCGATGGTAACAACGCCCGAGAAACGGCGCGGTGAAGGACCGTACCAAGGGTATTTGAACGATCGTTGTGTGACGATGGCCGAGGTGCTCAAGGGCGCCGGCTACCGCACGTACATGTCAGGCAAATGGCATGTCGGGGAGGCGCCGGAACACTGGCCGCGCAAACGCGGTTTCGATCGGTACTTCGGCATCGTGAGCGGCGGCAGCAGTTATTGGGAACTGCTGCAAGAGCCGAATCACAAACGCATCATGGCGCTGGACGATGAGCCGTACACGCCGGAGGGCGACCGCTTCTACATGACGGATGCGTTCAGCGATCACGCGGTGCGATACATCGAAGAGCACCGGGGAATCGAGGAGCCGTTCTTCCTGTACCTCGCCTACACGGCGCCGCATTGGCCGCTGCACGCCTGGCCGGAAGACATCGACCGTTACCGAGGGCTGTACGACAAGGGCTGGGACGTGCTGCGCGAAGAGCGCTACGAGCGGCAGCTCGCGCTCGGCATCATCGACCGAAGATGGGCGTTGTCACCCCGCGACCCTGAAGTGCCTGCGTGGGATGAGGTGGACAACAAGGAAGACTGGGCGCTGCGCATGGCGGTATACGCTGCCATGGTGGACCGGATGGACCAAGGCATTGGCAGGGTTCTCGATGCGCTGCGCCGCAGCGGCGCGGACGAGAATACGCTCGTGTTCTTTCTGTCGGACAACGGCGGCTGCCACGAATCGGTTGAAGCGCGCGATCTGAATACGCCCGGCACAAAACCCGGCGAACGCGGGTCGTTCGTGGCCTACAAGCGACCCTGGGCGAACGCGAGCAACACGCCGTTCCGCATGTTCAAGCACTGGATTCACGAGGGCGGCATTTCCACGCCGTGTATTGCGCGGTGGCCGGGCACGATCCAGGGCGGTCGGATGTCGCACGATCCGGGGATCATCATGGACCTCATGGCAACGGCGTGCGAAGAGACAGGGGCGATGTATCCAGAGACCTATGAAGGCCGGATCATAAGGCCTTTGGTTGGGAAGAGTCTCTCCCCCATTCTGCGCGGCGGCACACGTGATCCGCACGACTGGTTGTTCTGGGAGCATTACGGCAACAAGGGTGCGCGTCACGGCAAGTGGAAACTCGTCGCGACGAAGGATGGCGCGTGGGGCCTGTACGACATGGAAGAAGACCGAACGGAACTGCACGATCTGTCGTCTTCCTCACCGGAAACCGCCAAGGAGCTGCTCGCCGCGTGGGAGCAGTGGGCCACGCAAACGGGCGTCACCACCGTGTGAGCGCATGCTTCGCGATCCGCGGGACGTACTCGGTTTTGTCCTCGACGGCACGCTCCAATGCGGCGTGGACTTCCGGCGTGGTAATTTGCAGGTGGTCAAGCGCTTCCACGGCGCGCAATCGCACGAACTCGTTCGGGTCTTCCAGTCCCGCGAGAATAACAGGGATGGCGCTGTCTGGGCCATCCTGTTTATACAATGTGCGTGCAGCCGCGATACGCACCGGCATCGCGGCTTCGGCCATGGCGCTGCGTAAAGCATCGAGAGCCTCGGGGGAAAGTGGCGCGTAGTTCTCGAAGGCCATGGCCGGCCAGTAGGCGACGGCGGAATCGGTCTCCCTCAGTGCCTGTATGAGAATGGGTTCAACTTCTTTGCCCAAGATCCCGAGCGTCTTGATTGCCCACAAGCGCGCAATACGATCGGTGCTGTTTAGTTGGCCGATGTATTCGCTCACGGGTTTGCCAAAAATGGACCGGATTGAATCGCTTATCTCCGGGTAGGGCGGGGCTTGGGTAGCGGCCTCCTCGGAGTCGCGTTGGGCAAGCCATTCCGCGAGCGCGAATTCGGGAACGCACCCGAGGTCGCGGATCTCCGTCATCCACGAATCCATAGCGGCACGTAGATGGTTGAGCAGTTCCGTGCGATCGCTTGATTCGGCGAGATTGTTCAACTCATGCGGGTCCTGCTGCGTGTCGTAGAGTTCCTCGAGAGGCTTATGGTCGCGGAAGAACAGCAATTCGGGTCCCTTCAGTTCGCCTGCCTTCTCCACGCGCCGCATTTCCTGCATGACGCCAAAGCTCTCCGGATAGGTGAGATACTGGTCGTAGGCGCGCTCCGGTTCGTAGTTGCGGATGTATTTGTACCGATGGTCGCGGGTGGCGCGAATCATGTCGTAGGTTTCGTCCATGCGATCGCGGGCCGCGAACACGTATTCGCGCGCGGGTTTCTCCACCGCACCTAGGAAGGGCGAGCCCTGCATGTGTTCTGGGATCGTCACGCCCGCAATGGATAGCACCGTGGGCGCGAAATCGACAAAGCTCACAAGGCGGTTAGTAGTGGTACCTGCTTCGAGCGTGCCCGGCCAGCGTACAATAAACGGCACACGAAGACCGCAATCGTACATCCAGCGTTTGGCACGCGGAAGACCCACGCCATGATCGCCGAAGAAGAAGACGATCGTGTTCTCCGCGAGGCCATCCTCCTCCAACTGCTTCAGAACTTCACCGGCCTGGCGGTCCATGGCCGTGAGCAAGTCAAAGTAATGGGCCCAATGCTGGCGGATGACGGGCGTGTCCGGATAGTAGGGCGGCAACTCCATGCGCGCGGGATCGTGCGGCGGATCGACGAGCAGTTTGCGGTTGCCCTCCCCCATCTTTTCGGGCAGCGTGCCGATTTGGGACTCGTGCGTGATGGTGAAGTTGAAAACCGAGAAGAATGGCTTCGAAGGATCGGGGCGATTGCGCCAGTGCGCGGTCTTGCTGGAGTCATCCCAGGCGGTCGGCGGCGGCGGAAAGTTGTAGTCCGTTTTGACGTTGTTCGTGCAGTAGTAGCCGGCATTTCGCAGGTATTCGGGAAAACACTTCACGTGATCGGGCGGCGGGTTGTTGCAGCGCATGTGACACGTGCCGAGCGAGGTCGGGTACATTCCGGTGATGAGACACGAGCGGCTCGGCGCGCAAACCCCCGCAACGGAGAACGCCAGGTCGTAGCGAAGGCCCTGGCTCGCCAGGTTGTCGAGATTGGGCGTTGTTGCTTCCGCGCACCCGTAGCAACCGAGATGCGGGCTGCTGTCTTCGCAGGTGATCCAGAGGATGTTGGGGCGTTGGCCCTCAGCAAGTGCTTGGGCGGAAGCCGCACCAGGCAATGCACTGCCGAGAATTGCTCCTCCTGCCATCCCGAGAAAGGCTCGCCGCCGCATGATGAATCCTCCGGTGTGGTGGTTGCCGGAGCGATTATGCGTTGGACAAGTCGCTTGAGTCTAGCGTGGGGGAAATCGGGAGGCTCGGACGGATCTCGATCCGCTATCCCATCCTTCCCATGCTTCGCATAAGTCCCATGACTCCCATTCCCAAGAAAAGGGGAGAGCGGCGGGAGCCCTCTTTCGGGCGCCCACCGCTCAACCCCCGCTTACGCGCTGGGATTAGGAGCTAGTTTAGTTCAACGGAGCCGAGGAGACCGTCACCGCGCTGCCGTCGGCG
>JADLGB010000043.1 GCA_020849535.1 Candidatus Hydrogenedentota bacterium | reverse complement strand
TAGTGCGAGTAGTTGCCGAGGTGCACCTCCGCCCGCCCGTGGTCCAGAATGATCAGCTTGTCCACCAGGCGGTCGATCAACGCCCGGTCGTGCGAAACCATGACAATGCTCCCCGGAAACTCTTCCAGGGCGCTTTCCAACGCCTCCCGCGAGGCAATGTCGAGATGGTTCGTGGGCTCGTCCAACAGGATGACATTCGCTCCGGTGAGGATGAGCTTCGCAATCGCCACCCGGCTGCGCTCGCCTCCGCTCAGGGCGGATACCGGCTTGAAGACGTCCTGCCCGGTGAACAGGAAACGCCCCATGAAGGTCCGAATCTGCTCGGGCAGCATGTCCGGCCGGCTCTGGGCGATCTCGCTGAAGACATCCCCGGCCGGGTTCATTCCCTCGTGGTGCTGGTCGTAGAAACCCAGCTTCACCTTGTGCCCCAGCGACACGCTTCCCGTGCCCAGCTCCAGTTGCCCGGCCAGGTGGCGGAGCAGCGTCGTCTTGCCCACCCCGTTCGGGCCGATGATGCCGACCCGCTCGCCGCGTTCCACCTCGAAGGAGACCCCGGTGTATAGCTGCAGGTCGCCATACGCCATGGCCAAGCCCTTGGCTGCGAGGACCACGGCGCCGCTGCGCACCACTTCCCCCAGGGAGAATTTCGCCGAAGAGGTGTCTCCCAGCGGGGCGTCCACGCGCTCGAGTTTCTCCAGACGCTTGAGGCGGCTCTGGGCTTGCGCCGCTTTCGTCGCCTTGTACCGGAAACGGTTGATCCACTTCTCTTCCTTCTCGATGAACTCCTGCTGGCGCTCGTAGGCCTTCTGTTGTTGCTCGACCTGAAGCACCTTGTTCGCCATGTACGCGTCGTAATTCCCCGCGAAACTCCTCAGCCCGCCGCGCTCCACTTCCACGATCCGGGTGGTCACCGCGTTCAACATGCGCCGGTCGTGCGAGATGATGACGAAAGCCCGCGGCCAGTCCTTGAGAAAGCCCTCGAGCCATTCCCGCGCCTCCAGGTCGAGGTGGTTCTCCGGCTCGTCCAGCAGCAGCAGGTCGGCGTCCTGGAGCAGGACCAGCGCCAGCATGAGCCGCGTGCGCTGTCCGCCGCTCAGGGCCTTCACGTGGAGATTGAAATCGTCGAGGGTGAATCCGAGCCCATGCAGGACCTGCTTCGCCCGGGTTCGGAACTCATAGCCGCCCCGCAGATGAAATGCCTCCTGCAAGGCGCTGTATTGCTGCAGGCTCTTCTCATCCCCGCCGGCGAGGAGGTCCTCCAGCTCGCCCAGGCGGCGCTCCATGTCCAGCAGCTCCGAGAAGGACCGCATGACCACATCGAACAGCGTGTCCCCCTCCTTTAGGTCCGGCATCTGGGCGAGGCAGGCCATACGGGCGCGCCGCATGCGCTCGACCGATCCCGAGTCCGGCTCGAAATCGCCAAGCATGATGCGGAACAGCGTGCTCTTTCCGGTGCCGTTGCGCCCGATGAGGCCGATCTTCTCACCTTCCTCCACGCGAAAGCTGATGGACTCCAGAACGGGCGTCCCCGCGAACGATTTCGAGATGTTGTCCAGCCGGATGTAACTCATGATCCCTTTTTCTTGTGGATGTTGCTCCACGGGCGCGGTCGTGCTCCGTGGCCCGCCCGCCATGCCGCGGAACGCCTTCTATACTGCCCCGCACGGTGCCGCGTCAAGGGAAGCCCGGATAGCGCGGCTACGAGCCAACGGGGTCCTGTCGTGAACCGAGCGGCGCCGCAAGGTCATGGTGGGGCGCTCAGGCGCGCGGATTCGCGTTGACAAATTGGACCCCATGCCCTATACTCTCCCTAGGCTTGGGATGGTGCCCAATTGGGTCGGGGCGACTTATCATGGTGCGCGCCTTGAGGCGCAGGCTCTGAAAGAGGGATGTCGGCTGCATCCCCTCTCGAAGGAGGTGACAAAGGCAAGCGGGGGGCACTATCTAAGGTGACCCAGCTTCCCGCAAAATCAATACATTATACCCCTTTGTGTTTGCGTAAAAGCATTCATCGAAAGTCATATGAGTTATTCAGTTTTCCGATAGTGAGGAGTCTCCACTCATGCGAAGAAAAGGTTTTACGCTGATCGAATTGTTGGTTGTCATCGCAATCATCGGTATCCTGGCGGCCATATTGCTGCCGGCCTTGGCGCGCGCCCGTGAAGCGGCCCGCCGGGCATCCTGCCAGAACAATCTGAAACAGCTCGGGCTGGTCATCAAGATGTTTGCCAATGAGAGCAAAGGCAACAACTTCCCCAATATGTATCAGGATTATCGCAGGGGATATGACGATGATTACTGGACCAACATCAGTTGGGTCGAAATCTACCCCGAGTATAATTCGGACTACAATCTGCATGATTGTCCGTCCACCCCGCCGGACGAGGGCCAGTCCTACGACTATGTCGAAATGCGCGGCGTCAATACCCTGTGGCGCAACAGCAGCCATCCCCAACTGAAGTCGCTGGGTCAGAAGATGTACGACGTGCTCGGCGGCGAGTCTCCGTCCAACGCGCAAGATGCCGTAGTGGGTGGCCAACAGTGCAAACCTGACGCTGGGTGCAAGCCCGGCGGACCTGGCTTCCTTGCAGGCGTATGTGCCCCGAGTTTCTTCTATGACACCTATGCTTATACGGGAAGACTGTTCCCGATCGGGTCGTTCTCCAATGTTGATGACGACACTGCGGTAGCCGACATGGAGATTATCGCGGACGCGCTGTGGGCGCAGCCGCACTCCGATTCCATGGGTGGCTGGACCGTTACGACTTCCACCGGCACATGGAACTTCCCTCACATGCGGGAAGGTATCGAGCGCTTCCAGATCACGGACATCAACAATCCCGCTGGTTCCGCGAAGGCCCAGTCCGACATCATGATGCTGCGCGATGAAGGCTTCCTGGATAGCTACACTCCTGGTGTCGGCTTCTCGGAAGTGTACGAATTCAACCACATCCCCGGCGGCGTCAACGCCCTGTGGATGGATGGCCACGTTGAGTTCATCAAGTACCCGGGCGAGTGGGGATCCAGGACGCAATGGCTGACTCCGCCTGTGATGCTCACGTCTACTTGGTAATGTGACTGAGGGCCGGACTCTCTAGTCCCGGCCGATTGCCGAGGGGCCTCGGAACCGCCGATGGTTTCGGGGCCCCTTGTTCTCACACTCGCGGGTCTCAGGTCATCTAAGGGGCCGGCAGGAGCTTGCAAGTATCGCTCCACGCATGCTACTCATGCCACGGCGGGTGAGATATCCCTTGTCCAGAGCTACACGGTTTCGCGTGTATGAAATCGGGAACAGGTCCGTAAGTACTTGGGAATAGCTATTTGTTGTGGTCACGGGCTCGGCCACGTTCGTGTGCGTTGAAATCCTAGAGGAGGAACTACGGTGAAGAAGTTTATGTTGATGGTGTTTTCCGTGATACTTGCTCTCGGGGCTGTCGGCTGCGGTGGGGCACCCTCGGAAAGCGACCGGGTGGACCAGCTCAAAGCCAAGCAGCAGGAGGGCCGCGGGATGAGCAAAGGCGACAAGGAATTGCTCCTCGAAGCTCAGGAAGAGCAGGCGAACCAGGAAGGCGAAGGGGGTGGAGAAGAACAGTAAGGGCAATGTGAGGACCAGTGCGTTAGGCACCGCCGCACTACACCCAGTGGCGTGCCAAACAACAAGAGTGTGAACGTCAGGGCGAAGCGCAGTACCCTAATAACTTGCCTCGTGTGCGACGCAAATGTCCGCAAAGCGTGACGTTCCCCATGCCTTGGATAAGATTCGTGAGCGGGTGCTCCGGACCGGCGGCCTCCCATTTCGGCCTGTAGGAGCACCCATCACCTCATTTGTGCCTTGGCGCGCCGATTCCCGGCGAATCTGCTTTAATCCGCATTCAGGATTTCGACCCTCCACGTCGCCCGGCACGCGCGATGGCACCATTGCGTATGGACCATGCAACCACCTGTCTACCTGCAGCTTGTGGAAACTGGAGCCATCGGATTTGGCAAGAATCACATCGAAATGGATAAACTCACGAAGGTTTCACTTGACAATTTCAGAGGAATGGATTATCATAATGGTAATCGGGGCAGGGCATCTCTTCACATGGGCGAGAAGGGTGTTCGCGAAGCTGCAGTTCCATCCTTACAGGGGTGAGCTGTAATGTGCCCTGATGCTTCACCGAAAGGAGGTGGTGAAGGAAAGTGTTGAGTGCTGCCTTCGGCAGGCGCGCTTTCTGCAAGGTAAACACTCTGTACTCCTGAGAGTGCGCACGCGTGTGCGTATGGGCACTTATCCACTCATAGTTAAACTGCAACAAAAACGCATAGTGAGGAGAATTCAACTCATGCGGAAAAAAGGCTTTACGCTTATCGAGCTGCTGGTCGTGATCGCGATCATCGGTATCCTGGCGGCGATTCTGCTGCCGGCCTTGGCGCGTGCCCGCGAAGCGGCCCGCCGCGCGTCCTGCCAGAACAACCTGAAGCAGATGGGCTTGGTCTGCAAGATGTTCGCCGGCGAGAGCAAGGGCGAAGCTTGGCCCACCCGTTTCAAGGATTACAGGAAGACTTACACCGCGACGGACGGCTACTGGTCCGTAATCGACCATGTGGCCCTGTATGGCGAGTACTTGACGGATATGAACATCCTCAAGTGCCCGTCCGACAAGAGCGTCCCGCCGGATAACGCCCTGACGGGGATCAATACCGGCTATTGGCGCGGCGTTCATGAAGGGTGGGCGGTCGCTCCCAGCCCGATCAACCCGGTCAAAGGAATCGCGAGTGGCATGGTTGCCGCCGGTTTGACTCAAGGTGCCGTCGACACTCCCTGCCGCAACCGCACGGACCAGACCCATTGCTACATCCGCTGGCTCGATGACTCGTACTCCTATTGGGGCTACATGGTCAACCCGGTGTGGGTAACGACCGATGAGGACATGTTCGTGCTCGGCCTGTCAATCGATAACGACGAAGACACGATCATCGATGCCGGTCTTGGTTACACGATTGGCGACCTCGGCTCGTATGAGAACGAGCTTCAAACCCTCAGCATTCCGCTGCCGAACTACGGTCCAGTCGAGGTTGCGCCGTTCCGGGAAGGCATCGAACGCTTCATGATCACCGACATCAACAACCCTGCCGGCAGCGCTCACGCCCAGTCGGAATTGGCCGTGATGTGGGATGCCGCGCGCATTGATGCGCCGGAAGACAGCGCCGCCCCCGGACAGAGCCTGGGCATCTCGGACGAGTACAACCACGTTCCGGGCGGTTCCAACGTGCTGTTCATGGACGGCCACGTGGAATTCGGCAAGTATCCGCAAGACAGCGGCAGCAAGTTCTTCATGGTCACCACCCATGCCGCCAACGACGGCGTGATGTGGTTCCCCTGATCCACACGGGCTTGCCCGTTAGTTGAAGACATGTGAAAGAGGGGGCCGGCGGTGACGCCGGCCCCCTCTTCTCTGTTTCTTCGTGCCCTCGGGGTGGCACGGGCTTCCAGCCCGCGGTTCTTACATCCTGAATCCTTCAGTGGAACGTGTTCCCCATAGACCAAACCCTGTAAGGGCTCCGCAATACCTTCGTATTCCCATCCTTGCGACGCCCTGACAGGGCTGAATCATTTGGGGACATTTCATTCCCAGGGGCGGCACTTCGCTCTGCCCCTGGCTAGAAATGCGGCACGCTTTCAGCGTGCATGGCCGGACCCCGGTCACTTGGATCGTATCAAGCCTGCGGCGATGCGTGCAGGCACTTCCTTTGGAAACACGCTCAAAGCAGCACTTATCCCCTCGGATCGACGCAGGCCGATAGCGCAGTCCCCTTGCCTTCGTGCCCCCGCGCGCGCCCTGGCTTAGAACGATGCCGCTACTGGGCCGCTTCTTCCTGGCCCGCCTCGCCGGCGGCGGCGGAGGCACGCTCATCCTCCAGGATATCCTTATCGCGTTGGCTCATCGGCAGGCCCGCTCCCTCCGCCTTCTCGAGCTTATCAATGCGGGTCTCCCCTGCCTCTTCGCTGGAACTGCCTCCGCAGCCAGCCACGCCGCCTACGAGGAGAGCAACCATGCCACATGCCACAAAAAGCTTCCTGAACATGACAAACCTCCATTAGTTAACGTATATAACTTGCAGGGTCACCGGCAGATGACACCCACCTGCCGCCTTGCAGCACCTACAGGGATGGGCAGCCACACGACTGGCCCCGCTCTGCCAGATAGCTTTCTTGTAGCACTTGCCAAGCTCCTGCGTCAAACCAGCGCCAGGCCATCGCGCGAACGCTGCCCATTTTGTGCCACCACAAAGCCCGGCTGGTATCACCCCTCTCTTTAGGGGCCACCTCAGGTCGGTTGAACCTAATCCTACAACGCTGGAAGTCATGTCGCCAACGCGCAAGAGCCAACGCGTGCCCGAGGACCTCTACCGCCGAAGTGAGATTCTCCTTTTCGCGGGAATGACGGCGTTGGTCCGACGCGATGTCTATCCCCGCGAAAGCGCTTGAGGCACACCTCTCGCAAAGGCGCAGAAAGAGAGAGGATTCTTCTTCGCTCTTTCGTATTCCTTTGCGCCCCCGCGCCTTGGCGAGAGGAATTCATCCTTCTTCCTTCCCCCTTTTCCCGTAGTTTGGGCTGCCATTCCGATTTGACCACGAAAGAAGGCGTTCGCCAAGGCGTGAACTGACCGGATTCTGTAACCGCCTACTGCAAGAAACTAACGAAGATCTTTCGCTTTCAACGGCCCTTTATTGAGCTAACTGCCGTCATTGGGTTGAAGAGCCGGCAGGGACGCCGGCGCTCCAGGTCGTGCGCTCCAGGTCGTGTGCTGCCGATCGAAATGGCTGCCGAGCAGGCCAGAGGCCCGCGCTTCACCGCGTTCATGCTCCTTAGGTTATTGCATTCAATTTCTTCCGAACGACGCGCTGAAATCCGCTCACGTCTTCGGCTTCGGATCGCCTTCATGCCGGTACGCGATCACCCGCACCTTCTCGATGGTGATCAGTCCATCGTGGATCATCGCGTCCAGGTCGGGAAGAAACGCCTCGATCCGCTCTTCGGCATCCACGATTTCGATGACGAGAGGCAGGTCCTCGGAGAGCCGCAGGATCTTCGCGGTGTGGATGCGGCTGTTCTTGCCGAATCCCATGATCCCGCGCAGCACGGTGGCCCCGGCCATGCCGCGTTTGCGCGCCTCCTCGACGATGACCTCATACAAGGGCCGGTGGCCGGCGCGATCGCTTTCCCCGATGAAGATGCGCAGCAATTGTGCTTCGGAAGGCAGTTGCATGTGAACCTCCGTGGTATCCCCGCGCGTCAGAGCGCGCGCCCTATCGCCAGCCCAAGAAACACCGCGCCGATACCCACCGTCACCTGCAGGACGATGTTGCCCATTCCGAGGAGCCACTCGGAATCGGCCATCAGCCTCCCGGTTTCCGATGCGAACGTCGAGAAGGTCGTGAAGGACCCCATGAATCCGACCAGGAGTATGGTGCGCATTTCGCTGCTGATGGGCCAGCGCTCCGCGGCCACAGACCACACGACCCCGAAGAGCAGACAACCCAGGACATTCACCACGGCGGTGCCCCAGGGGAACGCCGAGCCCAGTCCGCGTTGGACGGCGCCCGCCAACGCGTAACGCGCCAAGGCCCCCGCCGCGCCCGCCACGGCGATACCCGATAACTTTTGCAGTAATAGCGACATATCGTCCCCATGAGATGTTGGCACGCGCTCACCCTGGTCCGCCGCAGTTTCCCGCCTCCTGCCGCCGGGCCCAGGATTCAGAATACAGCATTGTAGGATATTCGCCGCGGTGGTACCATGAAGGATGAGCCCGTGGGGGTGTTTCAGAACGGGGGAATTCGTCATGAGCCGTCACACGCACACACAATGCTGCTCCTGTCTGATGTCGCGCCGCTGCTTTCTGGGCGCCGTATCGGCCGCCGCGGCGGGTAGCGCCATTGCCGCCTCGGCCGCACCGGCGGCGCCGGATCCGGAGATTCTCGACGACTACGTGGACCTATCCGAATTCCGCCCGCACCCGGAAGTGCGCATCATCGGGGCCGTGGTGCGCCGTCCCCCGCCGTATTGGCTAGGATGGCCCGGCACGGCGTACGACGTGGAAGGACACCGGAAGGAGTACACGCTTCAATCCTCGGAGGCGGCGCAACGAGTCGGCGTAACCCTTACGCACGTCGAGCAACCCCTGGAAGACGACGCGGCCGTGGACGCGTTCGTGGCCCGGATCGTGGCGGAGAAGCCGGACGCGGTGCTCCTGATTCTCCAGCATTTCGAGGCATGGGGCCACGTGGACAAGATCGCGAAGGCGGGCCTGCCCACGATTGTCTTTTCCCCGATCGGCATGACGTTCACCGGGCACGTTCTCGAAATCTCGCGGCGGCCTGGCGTGCACGTGATTTCGTCGCTCGAAATGGCTGCCGTCGAGCAGGCGCTTCGCCTCGTGCGCGCCAAGAAGCAGTTGGCCACGTCGCGTCTGCTGGTGGTGGCCGGCAACGAGCGGAAAGATGAAGCCATTGATGGCCTCGGAACCGCGGTGCGCTACGTGCCACGCGACACCATGCACCTGCTGTTCGAGAAGATGCCGGTCACCGAAGAGGTCCACGAGGTGGCCAAGCTCATGAAGCGGGGTGCGAAGAAGGTCGTCGAGCCCTCGGATGAAGATCTGCTCAATTCCGCGCGCTCGTTCGTGACAGCGAAACGTTTGCTGAAGGACGAGGAGTGCAACGGGCTCACGACCGACTGCCTGGGCATGGTGTCGTCGCGCGCCGTCCCTACACCACCGTGCATGGCGGCCACGATGTTTCAGGACGGCGGCATCACGTACGGCTGCGAGGCGGACGTGTTCGGCGCTGTGTCGTTGATGCTCAGCAGCTACCTCTTTGACAAGCCCGGCTTCATGAACGACCCGGTGCCGGAAACGT
>JADLGB010000042.1 GCA_020849535.1 Candidatus Hydrogenedentota bacterium | reverse complement strand
TGCCATGGAATGCGGCGTGGGATGCCGAGGTGCAGAGCGAGGCGGCGGACGCGTTGGTGGCGTATGACCCGCCGACGAAGGCGGAACTTGACGCGGCCCAGGCGGCGGTCACGGCGACGGGGATCGATGCGACGACGGCCAACAAGATCGCGGACCATGTATTGCGTCGCGGATATGCGGCGGCGCGGGCTTCGAGCGATGGCGATGCGGTGGCGTTCAGGAGTCTGCTCGGGGCGATTGCCAAGCTGGTGAACAAGGTGGATGCGAGCGGTGGCAGCAATCTGCTGATCAAACATGAGGACGATTCGTCCACGTTCGGAACGCAGGCCATGACCGGTGACGCTGGCGCGGACCCGATCGTGACGCTAGACACGGCCTGATATGCCTGGGTTCAGGGGCATACTCGAACTTTGCGGCATTTGGCTGGCGAAACCGCAGGCGGCCGCATCGACCCCAAGCGCGACTACCACCGCGCAGCATGCCAAGCATGGGCACGCGCAGACCCAGCACGCGGAGAGCACACCCGGGGAAATCCTCACGACGGCGCACCCGATCCAGACCTACCGGATCGAGGTGCGGGACTCCGCGGGGCTGCTGGTGGCGGGGGTGGCTGGGTGGTGGGACGGCGAATGGTCCGCCAGAGTCAACGAGCACGCGTCCATCCAATTCCAAATCCAATATTCCAGCACGGCATGGGCGTGGTTCGTGGCAGGGAATCAAATCTGGCTGCGCGACGATGCGGGGAACCTGCTGGAGCGATTCCACATCACTGGGCGACGGCGGGCCCACACGCGAGATGGCGTGCTGGCGATCATGGTGACGGGGGCCAGCCTGATCTGGAAGCTGGGTTATGAGACCGTCACGAACTACGAGACGGGCAACGAGACCCAGACCATTACGGTCACAGCGACTGGCGGTACGTTTACGTTGCGGTTCCGGGGACAAACCACGGGCAACATCGCGTACAACGCGAGCGCGGCCGCGGTGACCATGGCGCTGGAGCTTCTGAGTACGATCGGCAGTGGGGATGTGAGCGTGACCGGGGCGGATGGCGGACCGTGGGCGGTGGAGTTCACCGGGGACCTCGCCGAAACGAACGTGCCGCTACTGCTGGGGAATGGGGCGAACCTGACGGGTGGGTCACATCGTGTGCGCACGACGACCACGCGGCCCACGTCGACCGTGGCGAATGTGGTGGCCACCCTGCTGAACAACTTCCAGGAAAGCGCGACGCCGATACACTATGGGTCCGTGGATGCCGCGATTGGCGCCGAGACCTGCACCCTGACTGTTAGCGACCAGAAGATTCTACAGGCGCTCGAGGAGCTGCGCGCGCGGCACGCCGGGTACATGTACGTGGACCCGAGCAACCGGCGGTTCTACTGGAAGCGGCACATTGGGGCGTTCACCGGGCAATACGTGCGGATTGGATTCAACGGGATACAGATGGAGGAGGAGGAGGACTTCTCCGCGCTGGCCACCCGGATAATTGCGTATGGGGCCGGGGCGACCCAGGAGACGCAGATCAGCGTGACCGTCAATGATGCGACGGCGCAGGCCGCCTACGGGATCATCCCGGATGTCATAACGAACAAGAACATCACCGACGCGACCGAGCTACAAGCGTGGGCCCAGGCGAATCTGGACGCGCGGAAGGCGCCGAGGAAAACCTATCGCGTCGGCGTGATCGACCTGGCGCGGCTGACGAGCGCGGACTATTCGTTCCACGACCTAGCCGTTGGGTCTCAGGTGCGCGTTGTCGATGCGAGCCTGGGCGTGACCATCGACACGACGATAGGGACCATCACCCGGAATCTCGATGACCCGCTGGACGTAGCGATCACCGTGACGAATCCGGACACGGGAAACGAGGCGGGAACCATGCCGGCCATCGCGCGCGCGAGGGACGCGGCGGACACCATTGCCGACATGCTGAGGATGATTCTGGACGAGGTCCGGAACGCGGGCGCCGAGGGCTTGCGCGAGACCATACTGGAGATGATCCAGGAATTGTTCTCTGAGCAGGCGCTGGACAGCGGGCTTTTGCAAAGCGTTTCCGACGCGGTGATCGACCAGTTGAGCGGTGGGTCCGGGGGATCGCTGGTAAGTCCAGGGAGCGGAATCCTGAGCGTAGGCGAGGCCAACAGCGACGGCACGAGCGACGCGTACGCCCGGGTGGACCACATCCACGCGGCCGTCTTTGTGGACTACGAGGGGGACTAGGCGTGCCGAATCCGAATGAGTTCACGGGCATGCCATGGGGGAGCCAATATTTCACCAGGCGGATGAGGAGGATCAACGCGCTGGAGAAGGATAATTGGCGCTGGGTGGAGGATTGGACATTCGTCTTTACAGCCATTCGCGGCATTTCGATATACGAAGGGGAAATCTACCTGGCGAACAATGTCAACGCGATGATGGTTTACGATTTTGCCGGGGATCTACAGCGCAGTTGGACGGGATATCCTTTGGCTTGGGATGTGTCTGTGTACGATGATGAAATCTATGTGCTTTGCCAGCAAGGGAGCCCGCAACCTCAGCCAATAACAAACTCCAATTGGAAAATCATGGTCTTCGATCTGGTGGGAAATCTTGACCGCCAATGGAACGTTGAAGATGACCCAGACCCAAGCTACGGAGATGTAGGAGCCCGGAGGCTCGTGGTTGGAGCCGCCGGCGTATTCGTAACCGTCACAAACGCGCCTTCAATGGGCGGTATCATTCAAGCATTTGATCATGATGGAAATTGGAGTTGGACCGCTGGGGAAATGGGATCAGGTGACGGGGAGTTCGCTGATGGGACAGTGTATACCTATGACATTGTTGTCGATGGGTCCTATCTTTGGATTGGGGATCCTGGGAATGGGCGCATTCAAAAGTGGGATACAGCGGGGAATTTCGTCAGCTCTTTCGGTTCAGAGGGATCAGGAGAAGGCGAGTTTTACAGCTACCTGCATCTTGCCTTTGAGGACTCGCTTCTATATGCAGCAAGCATAACAAGTGAAATCCCCAACAACGGCCGGGCGCAAGTGTTCAATGGGACTACGTTCCAACGTGAGTTTGGCGCGCATGGCGAGGACGATGGGGGAATTGCATCAGCGCGCGACATTGCAGTCTCAGGCGACCTCGCCTTTGTAGTCTACAGCGGGGGCGACAAAATCAGCGTGTGGACCCGTGCGCAGACGGAATTCTACCGGTACACTGGTGCGCCGCAGAGTTTGGGGACGCCCGACGGAGGGGTGGACGTGCCGGCGCTGGAGGCGCTGGTGGGGTATCGTCATGCGCCGCGCATTTACAAGGATATGCGCGACGCGATCGAGCGGTTGGCGTGGAGCGGGGCGTTTCGGAATGTTATCACCGGCAATAAGTTCAACTGGACAATTTCCAGCGCGGACAACCTGTACTACGTGGCCATGGGGGACCGGTCCGATTTCGGTGCGACCGGCGGCGCGCAGTATGACTGGACGCGGACGCGGTCCGCGATGAACGCAGACCTGCCAAGGGATATTGACCTTGGCGAGCTGGACCGCTGCATCCAGACTCTCGAAGCCTCATAGGAGGCGGTCACCACCCCGCCCGGGGGCCGCATGGTGACCATGTGGTGACCGTTTGGCGACCGAGGTTAGCACAATTTACATCAAGAAACGGAGGATATGGGTGTATTGTTCCTTCGTAACTCATTGCAATCATTAAATGGATAAGATATGGCGGAGAGGGGGGGATTCTCACGCGCAGGCTATTTGCGGGGCCGCTTATTGGCTGGTGACTGTGGGTGACCTGTTTTCTGGTCAGCGGAGGCCTCTGGAAGGCCCGTGGTGATGCGATCTGCGTAGTGGGCGACGTAGGGGGCGCCATCGGTGGCGCGGACGTATTTCATGGTGGTTTCGATGCGGAGGTGGCCCATGAGGCGTTGGAGCACGGGGAGGGGGCAGGGGTGATCGGGATCGTTGGCGAGGTTGCTGGCAAATGAGTGGCGGAGGTCTTTCAAGGTGACGGCGCGCGGGTAGTCTGCGGCGTCCAGGGCGCGGGTGAAGAGATGATAAAGTTTGTTTACGGTCCATGGGCGTCCTTCGGCGGAGGTGAATACCAAGGGGCCGGGGATGCCGCGGGCGCGTTCCGCCTCGATGATAGCGGCGGCGGGCGGTGCTATTTCGTAGGTGGCCAGGCGGCGGGTCTTGACCTGGGCGCGGGTCACGACGGCGTGAGCGAGGTGGACCTGGTCCCAGCGGAGGGCGGCGGTGTCTGATGGGCGGTTGCCGGTGTAGGCCATCCAGGCGACGGCGTTGTATACCTGTGGGCGTTTCTGTCTTACAACTTCGAGGACGGCGGCGACCTCGGCAGGTAGGAGGGGGCGAATCTCAACATCGGGGATGGCGGGCATGGTCCATTTACGGATGGGGGATTCGGCGATAAGTTCGGCGTCGACGGCGGCGTTGAAGCAGGCGCGGAGGATTGCGAGGCGGCCGGCCACGGTTTTGGCGGCGAGGCCTTCCTTATAGAGGAACGCGGTGTAGCGGTCGATGGCCTGACGCGACACCTGCGAGACGCGTCCGATACGTTCACCGGCACACCAGCGGAGGAATTCGAATAGTTCCTGATCCGCCTTCGCGCGGGTCTTGGCGGCGCGGTTGCGATTGGGCAGAGCCACATCGCAGTAGTAGTCGATGACCTCGCGCAGGGCGGGATCGGGGCCGCGCTGGGACGGTTCTTCCTGGCTGGCCTCGCGGATGAATCGCGCGAATTCCTCCCGGACCCAGATGCTGAATGCTTTTTCAGCTCTGACTTGGTCGGCGGTGCCGAGGCTGACGCGGTGGCGGCGGCCGCCAGGGCCGCGGATGTCAACGTCGAACGCGACGACGATGGAGCCGCGGCGTTTCGTGGCGAGGTGGGCCCGCCAGCCATCGAGCAGGACGGGGGTCATCGAGGTTCACACTTCTTGCAGGGCACATAGCCGCGAGCGATGGCCTCTTGCTTTGAAATGGGGGAACTGCCGCCGCGGATTGTGTAGCAGCCAAGATGGTGGTACTTCTTCCCTTCCGGGGCAATGTAGACGATCTCGTCGCCTGGCGTTGCGAAGACACCTGCGCCGGTTTGAGACCCATGAACGCTTTGTTGTTTGGGTGGAACGTATGGCGTGAGTTGGCCAGTCTTCAGAGCCGCAGTGTCCATGTAATACTCGAAATCCGTCTGGCCATCAGTCAGGGAAACCTTTTGGAAAACAGATGCCCCCCTGGGGGGATCCATGGTTGTGACGAAGCCGCCAGCGGCAAGAGTGTAGGCGATAGTGGCGTTGCTCGGGACGTTGTATAGAGGGATTGGGTCCGTGGCCTGGTAGATGGTGTGCGGCGCGAGGCTGACTGGTTTGGTGCCAGCCTTCTGCGCGGGGGTAGTCGCAGGAGGCGGCGAGGTTGGGGCTACAGGCTGTCCCTCAAATACGCTTCCAATGGCGGCGAGCAACAGAACTGCGACGAACAGAACACCGAATCCAATCAGGATGGGGCGTTGTCGCGCGTTCAGGGCGTCGACCTCCCCTCGTGTCATGGCGGGTGCAGGCCGGAATGTCGACGGAGCGGGTTGCTGTGGTGGCAGTGGCGGCGGTGCAACTGGGCTACCGGGTGCGCGCCTGGCGCGGCCTCGCCCGATCGTTTTGAAATAGAAGAGGCCTGTTCCAGGGATGCCGGCGCTGACGGTCGGGCCGCGGCGCCCGATGCCGAAGCGCAGGCCGCGCGTACCGAAGCTGAGGCCAAGTCCGCGCAGCGAAAGATTAAGGCGCGTACCCTTGCTGCCACCGATGGATTTCCTCCAGCGCAATCCCATGGCTGCCTCCTATAGTTCGGGCTCTTCTGCGCGACGGCGGCCGACAGACTTTGGGATATTCTCCGGGTCTGACTTCCGGCGCCGCTGCAACTCGTTTGCGATTTCGGTCTGTAAAACTCGGTGCGAGGCCTCGATGGAGCCCAATTCTTCGATAAGGGCTTGGCAATTTGTCTCGATGAGGCGGATGTGCGACACCAAATCGAAGAGGCGCGACAAGCATTTCTCGTCGCCAAGTTCGCGGGCCCGGAGTATGGTGGTCATTATATCATCTGTGCTGAGACGGTAGGCTATTTCGCGCGGGGCATTTGGCTGGGATGGATGAGTTTGATACCCGTGAACGGCCTCGCGCAAAAAAAGACCTTCACCTGAGGATGCAGGAGGGACGGGCCAGAAGCCTTTCATTTCAAGCCAGCCAATGGCCTGTGCGCGACGCTCAGGACTTGCATGACCATGCCGCTTAAACTTGCTATAGGCGGACTGGTCCCATCCGATCCCATCACAGATGTCTCGAATGAGCATGTGCTTCTCTGCCGCGAGAAAGGCCGCCAGCAGATCACGCTTTTCTAATTTCTCGTCCATTTACGGCCATTTTACGTCAAACACGCCTAAATTGTTGATAGTAAAATACTTGCCGATAATTTGAATGTGTGGCTGCGTGTTTTTGTTAATTGCGCTTGACAAGTCGGCCTATTGGCTGTATATTTGCTTCAAACGGAGTTTACACATGAACGAATCCGAAGTGATAGAGGTGCGCGAGACTCGGCTATATGGCGTGCCAGAGGTAGCGGCAATCCTGGGAGTGACGCCAACGGCTGTCCGGGAGATGGTGAATTCCGGTGAACTCCCGGCGAAGCGCGCGAGGCCTAACAGCCGTCCACGCGTCTCCGGTGCTGCAATTCTGGCGTACGTACGAGGCGGGAGGTGAGCGTGCCCACGAATCGGTCCTTTGAAATCCATATCCATCAGAGCCCTTCGGGGTGGCGCTGGGCCGCGTACCGAGTTCAGGGGTGCAGGGAAAAGATGATGGAAGGGCGGACGGTCAGCGCAACGCCTGGTGCTGCGTTGCGGGATGCAGGTGAAGCCGTTGATGAGCGGTTCGAGCGCGAGGAGGCATCGCTGCAGTCCGCGTGCCGCAGGGTCGTGTGAAGTATCTCGCGCGGTGTCCATGACCAAATGGTCTCACAGGGCGGGGCATAGCGGAAGGGGGTTTCTATGGAATCGATTCGGAGACGTTCGGCAGGCTGGCGGCGTACCGCTGATGCGTTCCATGACGTCGTCACGAACCACTGTCGGCGCACGCATGACACTCAACAGACGTTTGCCGATGAAACCGGGGTGCCGCTCGGGACATTGAGCAACATGATGTGCGGCCATTCACCGGTGCCCGCCGACATCATCGTCACCGTGACAAACCTGACTGGGGAAAATGCGATCCTGCGCGCGATGGGCAGTCTCACGGGGAACCTTGTGCTGCCGATGCCTCGCCCCGGCGAGCATCCCGAAGTAGACGAGGTACTCCGCGAGACCGGCGACGTGCTCCGCGCGTATGGCGAAGCCATTCAAGACGGCACGATCACCGAGGCTGAGGCAGCTCGTATCGTCCGGGAAATCGAAGAGGCCCAAGCGGCGCTGGAGGCCATGAAACAGCGTGTTGTGGCAGCGGAGGTGCGGAAACCGCAGCTTCGGTTGAAGGGGGTCATGTGAACATCTTCAATCTGTTTCATCACCGCGCTTTCCGTTCCCGGGGCAATCTGAGCGGGGCAGGACCGCGCATCGTCGCAGGGGTCATCCCTGCAGCCAGCGAGGAGCTGCCGCCGTTTCATGAGGCGGTTGATGCTATGCACGCGTTTTGTTTGCCGTGCGCGGGAAACATCGCCAATTTTGAATACCATCGCCAACAACGCCGGGGACACCTTGCTATCCCCCATAGCGAGCCCGGCGCTCACCAGGGGAGCCCGTCCGCACCCAGGCCCATAGAGGCGGGCTCCCCGTCCCTTAGCTCCTTCCGCGCAGAGCCGGGGCGTTTGGTCCCAGTGATTGGATGCCCTGGCTCTGATTTCCCGGGGGGTGCGTGATGATGAAGAACACCCATTGCTGCCAATGTGGCGCGCGTCGAAAATTCACAGAACGCCAAATGCCGTCATATTCTGCCGATGCAGGGATTATCAATATTGACGAACACCGCCCCGCTGTTAGCAATTTAGATCGGGCAGAAAGTAATCCACAATTGTTGGCCATGGCGTCTGTGCGGCGGAACGGTGGAACTAGTGATCGTGACACACACATTTGTGGCAAATGTTTAGCCGTTGGGATTAAGTCTCTGATCTCAATCTTGCAGCGAGATCTGGCCGAAATTGAGGATGGCGCGTGAGATGGGGGCATTCGTGACGTTTGATTCGCCTGATGAACACGGATGGGTGAGCGTGCGTGTGGTACCGAGCACATTGCGTCTCGGGCGCATTCGCGGCCGCGCGTTTCAGCCAGCAAATCCACCAATGATCCTTGTCAAAGGCGAGCTGCGCGAAATCCTGGGGTTCATGGAGAGAAACGAAGTTCAGAAAGGAACGGATGAGAAATCTCTATGAAACAGCCGTGGCCGCGTGTGCGCTCATTGCCATCCTTCTGCTGGCGACGCTTTTTGGGCTGATTAAGCCGAGGCGAGTAAACCGATGACCCCCGCGTTCAATCCAGAGCCGATCTTGGCACGTGTGTCAGCGGTTGCGCGCGAATTTGGGATCAGCGCGTCCACCTTACGCCGGATGGCTGATGAAGGCGTAGTTAAGGCGGTGCGTAAAAAGGGTCATCGTTACTTCGTCCGCGCCAGCGTGTACGCGTTCATATTCGATACTCCCCCCAATAGCGAGGGCGGGCCAGCATCCCGCCGGGTGGGCAACGCCAGCCCTGTTCGATACCCAGACGGAGACAGAGGAAAGTTTCGGCACCGAAATGAGCTGTTTCGTCGCCGAGTGGCGGACCGATTGAACGGGGCCGCATGACAACCGTGCCGCGGCACGCGAAGAGGAGAAGACGCATATGACCACGACTCGCGACAGACTGCGTGATTCACTCGAGGAGATACTTCTTGCGACCTGGAGCGACATAACCGCGCAGATCTCACAGATCGATGAGAAGGCGCTGTCTCTGCTCAATGATGAGCAGATTCTCCGCCTGCATGAACTGGTAATCGATGCGGCTGCGCGTTGCGCCAATTTCGCGGCAGCCTTCTATTGTGATGGCGGCGACATGCTGAGTGTGCGGGGGAATATAGAAAAAGTGACGTTTCAGCCCGGGAAGGGCGTGACCGTCGCAGTCGCCGCGCTCAACACCACACATAACATCATGGCACTCGCCGAGATGGGATCTGGAGTTTCCATTCACGGCCTTCAGACGGTCATTCCGGACACGGTGATTAACGCCGAAACGGTTTTGGAAGCCATGGAACACGAGGTTCAGATGGACCTAGACGAAGCCGAGGCCGGCGAGCAAACCGAGGCAGAGACGCAAGTTACCGAACGCTCAGAAGATGAGGACTTGACCTGTAATTCTGACCATAGTGCATCGGGAGAGCCGACGCGTGAGGAGATTCTGGCAGAAAACGTACCGGCGCGCCGCGGCAGGCCTCGCAAGCAACGGTAGCATGCCATGGAATTCTCGGGCAGCACATACGACGAGAGACATGATCGGGCGCGCCTGACGGGTCAGATCAGGCGCGTCTTTGACTTCATGGAAGACGGTGATTGGCACACCATCCCCGAGATAGCCGAGGCGGCCGGCGCATCTGAGACATCAGCCTCGGCGCGGGTGCGCGATCTGAGGAAGCCGCGGTTTGGCAGCTACACGGTTCAGCGAATGCGCGTTGGCGACCCCTCCGCTGGCCTTTGGGCGTTTCGTCTCGTCCTGCCACCGCGTGAGCCTGAGCAGATGAGTTTCGAGGCGCTGGCCAATGTCTGATGGCGCGGAAGGACGAATCAGGCTGGTCCACGTCGCCAGGGCGAACATTCTGGAGTCATCGTGCTTTTTTCAAATCGACCGCGCGAGCAGGGACGCTTGGATGTGGAGCATGACAATGCTGTGTAGTTTGGCGAGGAATGAGCGACGGGGTTGTCTCTGTGTCGGAAATCGTCCGATGACGTTCGACGAGTGGCGCATGGAGGTCGGGATTCCGAAGGCCGACCAGGCGCGGAAGGTTTGGGATGATCTGTTCCATCGGACGCTCTTCGAGTGGCGCGACATTGACTGTCAGCGGTACGTGCACGTGTCGAAATTCGAGCAGAATCAGGACCGCGGACGGAAGCAAATTGGGGCTCAAGCGAAGGCTAAAAAGGGCCGGGTAGAGCCGGAGTTGGTCCAGAGTACGTCCAGAGTTTGGACAGAGTTAGTCCAGAGTTCGTCCGAAGTTGGTCAAAAGTTGGCCGCTCCGTTGTCTGGAAATAATGGACTTACGAGCGAAAAGCGGGCAGATGTCCTATTGGAAGACGTTCCGTTGGAACGTTCAAATATAAATGGAAACGTTCCGTTTCCTGAAGGGGCTGTGCTCAACCTCGGGGCGCCGGTGGCGCCTGCCCCCCCTCCGCAGCCCCAGTCCTCTGGTGTGCCCAACGGAACGGAACGCAATTGCGAAATGCCACGCGATGGCCCTACCTCGCAAGCCATCTCGACTCCTGCGCCCTCTGGTGTGCCCAACGGAACGGAACGCCAATCGCAACACGCAAACGATGGGTCAGCGCGCGGAGGGGGGGCAGGCGCCACCGGCGCCCCGAGGAGGCTGGATCCGAGATGGCGACGGCGGACGGTGCAGGAGATGGCCTCGCTGACGCGGGATTTTCACAGCGCAGCGCGCTGGGAGCAGTTCGTTGAGGCCTTCTTCAAGACGCGCCAGGGCGAGGACGCCCTGATTCGGATTTGCAAGGGGCTGCGGGAGCGGATAGCAGAGCAGCGGGCGCCTGGGAATCCAGGGGCATGGCTCAATTCAGCGTTGCTTAAGACGGCGGTTGAGCTTGGGATTTCATTGGAACGAACGAACGGGGCGACCGCCCACGCTGGGCACGAACTCGCGAGGAGATCAGGATGACGGAGATTGGGACGAGCGCGGAGATTCACACCTACACCGGCCGAGTGATTCAGCCTCTGCAATTGAGGCCAGAGGACGTGGACATTGTGGACATCGCGCACAGCCTTGCCATGACGTGCCGATTCAATGGGCACACGCGCGGGCATTACAGCGTGGCGCAGCACAGCGTGACCCTCTCGCAAATTGTGCCATCAGGCCTTGCGTTCTATGCGCTGCTCCACGATGCGGCGGAGGCCTACGTGCATGACGTTGTGCGGCCGCTGAAGCCTCTCTATCGCATCGGTGGGCATTCATTTGACACCGTTGAGGCGCGCATTCTGGAGGTCATTCTGAAGCGCTACGGGCTCGGCCCAAGAGTTCCATCAGCGGTCATGATCGCGGATTCCGAATTGACGCGTCGTGAGCTTAACGCGCTTCTCTTGAACTCCCAAAAGGAAAAGGCTTTCCCGTTCGGATTTTGGCCTTGGGAACAGGCCGAGGAAGCATTTCTAACGCGATTCGAAGAACTGGTGGCAATCACTGCCGCCTACGAGGGCGAAGTATGAACATGAACGATCCAAATGCGGCGCTGGCGCTGCTGGTAAACGAACTGGGCGCTACCAGCCTGGTCATTCGAGGCAATCAGGCGCTTGGACTGACCGCCAGTGACCGGGCACTGCATCATCAGGCGGCCATGTCGATAAAGACGGCGCTCGATGACCTGCACGAGGCGCGGCAGAAGAGTTCTGCGCTGGAACGTGCGATAGAAACCCTGCTGGAAAAGACTACCCCGGATGGGTCATCCATGGAATGCGCGATGTGTGGGCACCTCTTCGAGCGCAACTCAGCCATTGAGCATTTGGACGCGTGCGAGGGGCGGGCGGGTGAATAGGCGCGCACCACGACCATGCACCTATCCCGGTTGCCCGAGGCTGGTCCAATCCGGGAGGGTATCCCGGTGTCCCCAGCATGAGCGCCAGCGTCACCGTGAAGTCAACGCACGTCGCGATCCGAACGTGACGGCGCTATACCATACGGCGCGCTGGCGGCGCTCGTCGCGCAGCTTCCTCGCGGATCATCCATGGTGCGCCATGTGCCACCGTGCACCGGCTACGTGCGTCGACCACATCGTGCCGCATGATGGCGATCCAACCCTGTTTTGGGATCGAAGCAACTGGCAAGCTGCATGCATCGAGTGCAATTCGCGCAAGCATATGCGCGCACGCAACCCGCACCGCCGCACCCCCGATCCCGTCCCGTACCACATCGAGGGTACGGTAGGGGGTCCAAATCCCTGCCCGCCACAGCCGGGGAAACGCGATGCCCGCTCAGGAGGTGTGGCCGCGAAATTGGATTTTCTAAGTGAGAAGGGCGGGATACGGGTTAAGTCGTGTTGTGGTAAGGACATAAAGCGTAAGAGTGGGGGGGATGTATGAAGGGGAGGAAGCCGAAGCCGGTGGCGGTGAAGGCGGCGGAGGGGAACCGCGGGAAGCGCAAGGCGGTGAAGGCGCCGACGGAGGACACGCGTGCGGTGCCGAGCAGTGGGCGGCCGCCGGCGTGGATGCCGCAAACGGCGAAGGCGATGTATGCGCGGTGCGTGATGGCGATGCGGCAGTACCCGAAGCTGTTCACGACGCTGGACGAGATCCCGTTGGAGGTGGCGGCGGTTCATTACGCGATGTGGCGGGAGGCGGCCCAGCGGGTGATGGGATCGGCGGGGGAGAAGGGCGAGGGTGTTCAGAGTGCGATGGCGGTGGAGGCGCGTCAGCAGGCGGCGATCGTGCATCGGATCTTGAGCGAGTTTGGATTCACGCCGGCGGCGCGGGTGCGGTTGGCGTTGGCGGGCGAGGACGAAGGGGATGCGCTGGAGGCGCTGCTTGCGCCGGCGGCGAATGGGTAGGGAAGGAGGAGGCAACGTGTACAGGCTGACGTGCACTTCGAATGATTGTGGCTTTCGCAGCGTCGTGTCGGTTCAAGAGATTCGTTTCTTGATGCGCCGACGCACCAAGAAACAGAAAACAAGGCGGTGCTATTGCGAGTGCGGTCACAAGTTGAAGGTCAAGGAGATCGGAGTGCGCTTACGAGCGGCAAAGATTACTTTTTTCACTGGGCGGATTGAATGATTGTGGACTGAGTGGACGAAGTGGACGAGGTGGACAGAGGGAGAGCGTGATGGGGCGGTATGGAGTGGATACGAGTGTCAGCGTGGAGCGGTCGATTGGGGAGATCCAGTCGACGTTGCAGCGGTATGGCGCGGATGGGTTCCTTCATGGATGGAAGGGGGCCCAGGCGATGGTGCAGTTCGAGATGCAGGAGCGCCGTATTCGTTTCATGCTGGTGCTGCCGGACCGTGATGCGCGTGAGTTCACCCACACGCCGAGCCGTGGCACGAAGCGGAGCGCGAGCCAGGCGCTGGAGGCGTATGAGCAGGCATGCCGGCAGCGGTACCGGGCGTTGGCGCTGGTCATCAAGGCGAAGCTGGAGGCGGTGGAGAGCGGGATCACGCAGTTCGAGGATGAGTTTCTGGCGCACATCGTGCTGCCGGATGGCAGCCAGGTGCGGGATCATGTGAGGCCCGCGATTGCGGCGAGTTATGAACGCGGAGCGATGGTTCCGCTTTTGCCGGATCGGTGATCGAATGGTCAATGTTCTCAACATGGACGTAGTTGCTGGGCTGGCGACGCTCGAGGCTGAGAGCGTGAATTGCGTCGTGACGAGTCCTCCGTATTGGGGGTTGCGGGACTATGGGACGGGGACCTGGGAAGGTGGGGATGCGGCGTGCGATCACCAAGTTCCTACACTGCCGTCTCGAAACTTTCTGAATGGGAGAGGGACCGGTGGTGGCTGCAAGAGCTGGACGACACGCGATTGCTCGACGTTTCTGAATATCTGCGGCAAGTGCGGGGCGCGCAGAGTAGATCGCCAGATTGGGCTGGAGTCCACGGTTGAGGAGTACGTGGAGAAGATGGTGGCGGTTTTCCGGGAGGTCCGGCGGGTGCTGAGGGCGGACGGGACCTGTTGGGTGAACATGGGGGATTGCTACGGAGCGGGGACGAATAACCCAACGTCGTTTCGGCGTGACCGTGCGCAAGTGTGTCATCGGCGGGGGAAAGACTGCGATCCCAAAAGGGGAATGGCCGCGGCGGAATCACCATTGCACCATGCGGTAGGTCTCAAACCGAAGGACCTGGTTGGGTTGCCGTGGCGGGTGGCGTTCGCGTTGCAGGCGGATGGGTGGTGGTTGCGGAGCGACATTGTCTGGCATAAGCCGAACCCGATGCCGGAATCGGTCACGGACCGGCCCACGCGCGCGCATGAGTATCTGTTTCTGCTGACGAAGTCGGCGCGGTATTGGTACGACGCGGATGCGATTAAGGAGCCTGCGAGCGCGGACACGCATGCGCGGTACGCGCGCGGGCGGTCGGATAACCACAAGTGGGCGGATGGCGGGCCTGGGAATCAGACGATCGCGAAGACGCTTGAGCACATGGCAAGGAAGAATGGGGAGGAAAGGACTGAAAGGACTACAGGGACAGCAAGGACGAATGGGGAAGGGGTAAATCCGAAGTGCTACAAGGGGTCCAGTTTCACGAAAGGGAAGACGGGTGCGGTGCATGCGAATGTAGGGCAGGGGCCGCGACGGAGTTACGTGAAACAGAACCCGAGTTTTTCGG
>JADLGB010000041.1 GCA_020849535.1 Candidatus Hydrogenedentota bacterium | reverse complement strand
TCGGCCTTCCGCAGGGTCGCCCCGGAAGGCTTGGCGACAACCATCGGTTGGTCGTGTAATTTCCGCGCGCTGCGGCACGTCATCGAAATGCGGACCGCCCCGGACGCCGAGGAGGAATTGCGCGTGGTGTTCGGCAAGGTCTACGAAACCGTCAAGGATCGCTACCCGAGCTTGATGGGCGACTACGAGGTTGAGATGGCCGACGGACTACCGTGGGTCAAGACTAAGAACAAGAAAGTGTAAATGCGCAATGGACGGGCAACGCGGCGGCAGTGCAGGGATGGCCGCGATGGAAATAGGCGGGGTTTCCAGGAAGGAGAGGTGACGCCATATGTTGTTCGAGGTCAAAGAGCGATTCAAACTCTCAGACAAGTTCATCGACCAGTTCCGCGGCAGCCAGCCGCAGTGGGGCCCCTTGGGCTACGTCACGTTCAAACGGACGTACGCCCGCACGGTCCCCGGCGAAGGCGGGCGCACCGAGGAATACTGGGAAACCGTCCGCCGCGTGGTCGAGGGATGCTACACCATCCAACTCAACCACTGCCGTAACCTGAAGCTGCCCTGGAACGCCCAGAAGGCCCAGCATTCCGCCCAGGAAATGTACACCCTCATGTGGGAGTTCAAATTCCTTCCGCCCGGCCGGGGCCTGTGGATGATGGGCACCGAGTACATTTACGAACGCGGTTCCGCCGCCTTGAACAACTGCGCGTTCGTCTCGACCGAGGAAATCAGCTTCAGCTTCTCGGAACCCTTCTGCTTCCTGATGGACATGTCCATGCTGGGCGTCGGCGTGGCGTTCGACACCAAGGGCGCGGGTTCCGTCACCATTCACGAACCGCGGGAAGCGGGCTACACGCACGTCGTGGAAGACTCCAAAGAGGGCTGGGTCGACCTCATCCGGTGCCTCCTGGAGGCCTACGTTGGGCGCGGCAAACGACCCGCACACATCGACTACTCGCAGATCCGCCCCACCGGCGCGCCCATCCGCACGTTCGGCGGCATCGCGCCGGGTCCAGGGCCATTGATGGAATGCGTAGGGAACATTGATAAAGTCCTGGCTCCGCGCGTGGGCGAACGCATCACCTCCGCGGATATCACGGACCTCATGAATGTGATCGGGAAGTGCGTGGTCTCCGGTGGTGTACGGCGCACGGCGGAACTGGCCCTCGGCAGTCCCACGGATGACGAGTACCTGCGCCTGAAAGACCCCGAGTTGCACAAGGACGCCTTGATGGCCTGGCGCTGGGCCTCGAACAACAGCGTGTCCGCCGAAATCGGCATGAACTATCAGGGCGTGGGCAGGCAAACCGCGAAGAACGGCGAGCCCGGCTACTTCTGGCTGGAAAACGCCCGCGCCTACGGGCGGTTAAAGGATGGCGTCAACTGGGATGATGTGAAGGTCTCCGGCACGAACCCGTGCGCGGAGCAGAGCCTGGAATCGTATGAGATCTGCAATCTCGTCGAGACTTTCCCGTCGCTGCACGAAAGCTTGGACGAGTACAAGCGGACCCTCAAGTTCGCCTACCTCTATGCGAAGACGGTGACGCTCATCCCGACGCACAATGAACGCACCAACGCGATCATGCTGCGCAACCGCCGCATCGGCCTTTCGCAGTCCGGCATTGTGGAGGCCTTCGAGAAACATGGACGCCGCACCCACTTCCAATGGTGCGATGAGGGCTACGCCTACGTCGGCCAGTTGGACAAGATCTACTCGCAATGGCTGTGCGTGCCTGAAAGCGTCAAGAAGACCAGCGTGAAGCCCAGTGGCACGGTTTCCCTGCTGCCGGGTGTCACCCCAGGTATTCACTACCCCCATTCCCAGTTCTACTACCGGACCATTCGGCTCGACAAGACCAGCCCGCTCGTGGAACCCATCCGCCGGGCGGGATACCGCATCGAAGATTCGGTGTACGGCGACAACACGCTCGTGGTCTATTTCCCGGTCAAGCAGTCTGTCTTCGAGCGCTCGAAGAATGATGTATCGATCTGGGAGCAAGTGGAGAACGTCGCCCAGATGCAGTACTACTGGGCCGACAACCAGGTCAGCGCGACGATCACCTTCCGGCCCGAAGAGGCCAAGGACATCCCAAAGATCTTGGAACTCTACGAGCCGCGCCTGAAGTCCATCAGCTTCCTGCCGCTTGTGGAACACAACTACGCCCAGGCGCCGTATCAGGAAATCACCTCGGAGATGTACTACGTGGCCGTCTCGAAACTGGGCCTCCTCGATTTCCGGAACCTGAACACAGACGAAGCCAGCGACCTCTTCTGCGACGGAGACAAGTGCGAACTCGTGATTGCCGAACCAGCCGTCATCCCGCAGGAAGAGTTCCCCTTCGCATTCGAGAAGCCGGGCAATGGGAACGGCAACGGCAAAGACCACGGCATCCCGGCGGAGGTCGGGCAACCACAAGAAGTCGGTACACCGAGCTAGACTATCGGGACTGACGCCGTCTTTCGCGTAGGCTCTGCGCGCCGAGATTCCTATCTCGGCAGCGAAACACGGTGTCTGTCCCTCGTCGCCCGGGAGATGGCCATGAGGTGGCATGGGCTTCCAGCCTATGATCCTATTTCCAATACCACTATCCAGATACGAAAGAACCACATGCGCAGCCAACCACTGCAATCGCTTATCGCCATGGCTCGAGCCCGCTCCGTAGACCCCAACGCGAGCGTCGCGGAACGCCGCGAACTCTTCGAACGTGCCGTGGCCATGTTTCCTCTGCCTCCCGACGTCAAGGTGCAGCCCGTCAACGCCGGAGGCGTCCCATCGGAATGGCTCTCGACGCCAGGATTCGATCCCAGCGCCGTGCTCCTCTTCTTCCACGGGGGCGGATACAACATCGGCTCGCTGAACACGCACCGCCATCTGGCAGCCGATCTTGCCCGCGCGGGCGGCGTGCGCGCCCTCTCGGTCGGATACCACCTTGCCCCGGAACATCCCTTCCCAGCGGCCGTAGACGATGCCGTGACCGCCTACCGCTGGCTGCTGTCAAACGGTGTCCCGCCGCAACACATCATCCTCTCTGGCGATTCCGGCGGCGGCGGTCTGGCCTTGGCAGCCCTGCTGAAACTGAAAGACGATGGCGACACCCTGCCCGCTGCCGCCGTGTGCCTCTCGCCGTGGACTGACTTGGCGAATACCGGTGACTCGATCACGCAAAAGGCCGCCGAAGACCCCTTGCTGACACCGGACGAATTGTACAGTTACGCCGCCGCGTACTTGGGAGACGCCGACCCGAAGAATCCCCTCGCCTCGCCCCTCTACGGCGACTTGCGAGGACTCCCTCCCCTGCTGATCCACGTCGGTACCGCCGAGATTCTGCTGGACGATTCCCTCCGCTTCGCCGAGCGGGCCCGCAGCGCAGGCGTGTCGGTTACCCTCACCGTCGAAGAAGACCTGGTCCACGTCTGGCACTACTTCGCCCAACTCATCCCCGAAGGCGAAAAGTCCTTGAAGGAAGTAGGCGCGTTCATCCGCGGAAATCTGAGATAACAGCATCCGGAGAATTGTGAGATGACTGCAACGTTCCTGCTCAGCTTTGTTAGCGCCGTCGCATTCAGTGTGTCGGCTGTGCACGACTTGGGGCCCGTGACCGTCGAGGTGCGCGAACCAGTCATGGTGTTCAAGTCCGACGCACACCGCGTCTGGTTCCCGAGCGTGTTGCAGTTGGACACCAAGACGTTGGTGGCGAACATCGGGCGTGCCGCGGACGAAATCAATCCTGACGCCGCAGAGTCACTGCGCGCTATCTCAAAGGATGCCGGACGCACCTGGACCACGCCCGAGCCTTGGACGGAAAGCGGCAACTCATGGGCTCGCCTCAAGGACGGCACGTGCCTGTGGCTTTCTTACTTGCTCACCTACCGGAGCGAGACCGAGGCGGCGTGCCGGGTGGGGCGCTCGAAGAATGGCCTCGAGTATGTTTGGGCCGATGCGACGGTGGACCTTGCGCCGCTCAAGTTCGCAAAGGCAGAGAAAGGCACCGCATCGCTGGTATTTCATCAGTCGATCCTCGAAATGGACGACGGCTCCCTTCTGGCGACGATGTACGGGCACGCCACAGGCGATACCTCGTATCGCTCCGTGTTGCTTAAGAGCACTGACGGCGGGCGTACGTGGGGTCTTCTATCCACCATTGCCTACGATCCGTCAATCGAAGGAGAAGGCCCTTGCGAACCATCCCTGGTTCGCCTCGCTAACGGTGACTTGTTCTGCATGATGCGGGTGTCGTCCAGCCGGCCAATGTGTTTCACGCATAGCACGGACGGAGGCCTCACGTGGGCCCCTCTCACGCGCATGCCGGAAACCCACGCGAACCTCAGCGTGGACCCAGACCTCATCCTTCTGTCCGAGGGCGTGCTGGCGTGCGCCGCCGGCCGCCCGGATTGTTGGCTCATGCTGAGCTTGGATGGCCAGGGACGGGAATGGACCGCGCCGGTAAAGGTCTACGAAGGACCAACGACCGCCTATAGCTGCATCCGGGAGACCGCACCGGGCGAACTCGTCTACATCCACGACGTCACCCCCGCGGGATGGGAGGCGCCAAAAGCAGGTGTGTTCCACGAGATACACTGCGTGCCCATCACGATCACACGGCACTGAAGCGGGCGCAACAGACGGTGCCGCTCCCGCACAACTGGCGGATAGAGGGTGGCGCCCAGCCGATGCAAAACGGGGCGTTTCTGCTATTGTTGACTTCTTGGAAAGCCCGGAGAACCGCCGCCGTGAAACACATGCTGCCGCTTATCATGGCTTTTCTTGTGATGCCGCCAGTCCCATTGCATACGGCCGAGTATTTCGTCGCGCCTGATGGCGATGACGCGAATTCCGGAACGGCAATCGATCTGCCGTTTCGCACGATACAACGGGCGGCCGACGCGGCGGCCGCGGGCGACACGTGCTTCATTCGTGCGGGGGTCTATCGCGAATCGGTTCTGATATCGAAGTCCGGCGAGAAAGACAAGCCCATCACCTTTTCAAATTACCGCGGGGAACGCGCCATCGTGGATGGGTCTGACCTCGTAGCCAGTCCATGGGTTCAGGCCGAGGGCAATATCTGGAAAACCGAACTCCGCGTCGCGCAGCCCATCGAAGCGATCTTCTTTGATGGCCGGATGCTGGTCGAGGCCCGCTGGCCGGACTGCCCCTGGGAAGAAAACTGGGTCGCGGAAAAGAAATGGGCTTTGACCGGCGCAGGCACGGCCCTGGGCCAGATCGAGAGCGCGAAGCTGGCGGAATCGGGCGTGGACCTGAGCGGCGGCCTGGCCTACATCAAATTGAGCAAGGGTAATAACTGTTTTACACGCGCGGTTGCGAGCCATCGCGGCGGCAGCGAGACGCTGACCTACGACCCCACCGGGATTGAAGGCCGGGCGTGGGGAGAAGACTCCATGCCGGAGCGAATCAAGGCCGAGGGCCTTGAGGGAAACCGTTTCTTCGTCGTGGCGCGCGGCGCGCTCGACGCTCCCGGCGAATGGTGGCATGACATTGAACGCGGTGAACTGCTCGTGATCGCGCCCGATGGCCGCCAACCTGCAGCAGGCGCTGTCTCGGTCAAGGCGCGGGTTGCCGGTTTCGAAGGCCGGGGGACCAGTGATGTGCTCATTGAGGGGTTGGAGTTTCGCGGCTGCAATGTGCAGTTTGCGAAGTGCCGCCGCGTCGTTCTGCGCAATTGCCGTTTTCTGTATCCTTCAACCCCCAAGGTCTTCCAGGACCTTAAGACCGCTCGAAGAACGCAGAAGAATCTCCACGTCGATGGGGAGGAGAATGTTGTTGAGCGCTGCTTGATGGAATGGGCAGTGGATACTGCGCTGGAAATCGAAGGCGCCGGGAACCGTGTGGAGAACTGCGTCGTGCACGACTGCAACCTGCATGGCCGGCACCCCGGACCCGGAATCAGCGCGCACGGAACAGCGGGCCCAAGCGATGGAGACGCTAACGAAACGCCGGACTCCAAGGGCAGCACCCAGACCGCCTCACGCGCAACTGCTCCCAACATCGTGCGGCGCTGCACCGTGTACAATGTTGGGGGCGTGGGGATTTACGCATCGGGAACTGGTCCCGCGGAGCTCGATCGTAACCACGTTTTCAACGCCGGCCTCTACTGCGTGGACATCGCATCACTGTATGTGCCAGTGGGCAGGAAAATGTCCGGCACGGTAGTCCATCACAACTGGCTTCACGACATTCACGGCATCGGCTTTCGTGTGGACATCGAGGGGCGTGAGATCGTCTTTCATCACAACCTTGTGTGGAACGCTGCCGTCGGATGCAAGATGCAGGGGTTTCAACTGGAGGGCTACAACAACACCCTGATGGTGAACAATCCCGAGGGCGGACTAATCGTCGTTTTCGAGCAGGCGGCAACATCCGCAGAGCGCGCCGGGTGGCGCGTGCTCAACAATGCCGCCTACTTCTTTCTCGACCGCATGTCCTGGCGCAGTGACTACGAGAACGCCACGAGACCGTTCATGATGCCTCTCAAGCCGGAAGAGGGCACCATCGACTACAACGCAACCATTCAGGCGGGCGTGGAAAGCGAGTTCTTCGCGGATGCGGCTCAATATGACTTTCGTCCCAAGCCGGGTGGCCCGCTGGACGCCGCGGGCGTAGTGGTGCCCGGATTCGCCGAGGGTAGCGCCGGGAGTCCGCCTTCCATTGGCGCTCTTGAGACGCACGAAGCTCCGTGGACCGCCGGAGCCGATTGGATGAATGACGGCCTGCCAGCTCCCGCGAGCGCTAAGGCCGCGACGGAACTCGCGCATCGATTGCGTCCCGCGAATTGCGTTGCCGGGCTTCCGACAAAGTCAGAAACTTCAGGTCCAGGAAACGAGCCTGCATTCTGACAAGTGCCGAGGGCACGCGTGAGCTTGGCACAGACGCTCTCTGCATCACGTGGATTGGGTATAGCACTCGTTTTGAGCCTCAGCGTCCCGTTCCTGCAGACTGTCCCAACTTCTTGTAGGTAAACAGGCCTGCGGCGGGACGTGACGGCAGTGTTACCTGGACCCCTTCGGTCATCAGTTGCGCGCCGGTGTACTCGCTGACCTCTCCCCCATCCTGGTTCGTCACGGCGTAGCGAGCGCTTTCATCCAGCCCGTGCAGATCGACGCGTAGCGAGTCCGCTTCGCATGCGCTTCTGCGAAAGGCCTGAATCATCCCTTCGCCCAAATCGGGGCGGTCAAACTGCCACGCGAGCCAGGCGTCTTCGCCGGGCGCGTAGGGCGTCAACGGATAGAAGTCGCCCCAGTACAACGGTCGCAGCGCGCGGTATTCGTTGAGTCGCTCTTTCAGCTCCGGCCAGAACGGCGCGTCGGCGGTGTAGTAGTCGAACGCACAGGAAACGTTGGCGCCCATGCCGCTCCGGAAATCGTAGGGGCTGGTGGAAACTGCGCCGAGTCCATGCAGCGGCAGCCAGAAGGAGAGCGCGTACTCGATGCACTGCGCACCCACGGGTTCCCAGCAATAGTCCGTGCGCCACAGCGGCACGCTTCGCCGCATCATCTCAAAGTCGAGGCGGCGTCCACCACTCGCGCAGTTGTCGATAAGCAATTGCGGATGCTTCTCCAATAGCGCGTCTAGATATGCGTACAGACCCTCCACATACCGTATCTCGCGCATGCCTTCGCGGTCCGCGGGTTCATCGGTCCGCCAGTAGTAAAGCGGGTGCATATTGAAATCCTGGCGGTAGATGTCGACACCGTAATCCCCGATCATCGACGCGATGGTGTTCGCCGCCCAGGCGCGCGCCTCGGGATTGCCGAGATCCAGCAGACGCCAGTCCTTCTGGTAGGCGAGACCATTCGGGAGATTCGACGGCGCCAACAGCCACGCCGCGCGCGTCGTGTACAGTGTGGTGCCGGGCATGACCCGTTCCGGTTCGAACCACGCCAGGAAACGCAGGCCCGCTTTGTGCGCGGCATCCGCCACGGGCCTCAGGCCCTGCGGAAAACGCGCGGGGTCCGGATCCCACGTGCCCATGCCCAGCGGGAACCCGCCAGTGGTCCACCCCGCATCGATCCAATACGTGTCCACGGGCAGGCCATGCGACGCGATATTGCCGATCGCCTGCGTCTGATTCGTTTCAGACACCTCGTTGAAACCAATTGTCGCGCCGGAGGCTGCCACGGGGAGCACGGGAGGCTTACCGCCCGGATGCGGCGTGCAATGGCGCAGCATGAACTTCCGCCACGCGTTGTGCCCATCGATGCGCTCGCCGGAGTACCGCATCAAGATGATGGCGGGCGTGCGAATACGCTCACCTGGATGCAGGCGCAGGTGGACGTGCTCCATTCCCGCGCGAAACACGACCCGGCCCTCGGCATCGCATTGAAACGATGCCTTCCACTGGCCGGTCCAGCCGATGGCCGCCATCACACCGCCGCTATTGCCGCACACATTGAAATACGGCATGACGCCATCCGAGGAACGCCCGCCCGACGGCACGAAGGTCAATTCATTCTCCGGCGTGAAACTCGCCTCACGCGGATGAAAGTCCGTGGGTTGCGCCTGGCTGCCATCCGCATAGTGGAGTATGTATGGGCCGTCAGCGGGGGAACCAAGCGGCAGGTCCGCAGCAAGAAGATCAGTGATGAGCGGGCTATCGGAGGTCCCGGTGTTTTCGAGCGACACCACCCATTCGATTACAGGAAAATCCGCATAGACCGTCCGCGTGAGCACCGCGATCAAAGAGCCATCGGGATTTGTGTAGGTGTAGCGCGTTTTTGTCCATCCCTCACCGGTGTGGGATTCGCTCACCTCGCACGTCCACGCGCGCTGGAACTCAGCCGATGGCGCACCATCAAGCAGAAACGAAAATGGCGGCAGGCCATGCACGTCGAACTGAAGTGCCTCACCTAAAGAACGGCCCTCAGCCGGAGCGGCGGACAGATCCATCGCCGCGCCAAGATTCGCCGCGAACGTTACGAAGGCCAGACGCGCCCACAATGCAACGGTAGTCCCCATGGTAACCTCCAAGCAGTTTCCCATATCTTCCCAAGCAGCATACCGCAATTGTCCCCACGCGCAGCTAAGTCCCGGTAAGGACGCAGGTGCATCGCCTCGGGCTATGCCGCGCGGGGCTATTTTCGATTGTCCCCAGGGGACACAATTTGCAGAATGGTGTGCGCTTCGTGGGTCTAGTCCGCGGTACATACTGACTGCGGTGCGTGCCTGCTTCGTTCCCGCAATGTGGACATCGCCCCGAATACGGCCAATGTCAGTTCTGAAGGCCAATAATCGCCCCGTCAGTGTTGTTGACAGGAAGAGCGTTGTGGACTCTTACGGTACCGTCGTCTGCGACGAACAAGTACCAAGCACTACCGTTACGTGAGTGCATCTTCAGCGTCCCAGGCGCCGCCCCTCCGCTGCCTTCCCACAGCGTTAGGACGCCTCGGACGCTTCCGTCCACACCCAGTATTCCGTCTCCGCCCTCGATTGTGACATCGCCATCAAACCTGCCGTTCCCTGAGCTATTCACAGAGAACACGTCGTAGTCGTACGCGCCGTTTCGATTCAGGGCCAGCTTAAACAGGCCGTCTTCACTTCCGTCGGTAGGGTCGTCAGCTATACACCAAAGCGATGCGAAATCCTGGAAGTTTGCGGCGGAGTCGGGGATGAAGAAGCGGAAGTGGGAAGAGGTGCCGGCGCTGGCGTAGAACCAGAGGCGGCCGTTGCTGTTGCGTAAGCTGCTGGTCGTTTCGCTCACCGTCAGTTGGCCCGCCCCGGAAGGATTCAACCCCATGGTCGTGCCGGTGCCGGCGATGTCGGTGTCGGCGATGGTCAGGTCGCCGTTCAAGGCGGTCGCGCCCTGCACCGTGAGCGCGCCGTTCGTTGCGATGTCGCCGTCGCTCTCGAAGTCGGCCCCGCCGTTCGCGGCGTCGTTGTAGCCGCCGCCGATCCGGAGTTCCTCCAGGTAGCGCGGGGCGGCGCCGATTCCGGCGAGTAGTATGAGGCCAATGACGCACAGGGCAATTCGCTTTCGCATGACAACGTCCTTTCGCACGGGGTTGTGGGAATCTCTCAACCCTTGGGCGCGGGGCGTTGCACAGGTGCGGCGCTGTACAACGCCGCTACGGCGCGAGGCGGCGGGACCGTTGATCCTCGTAAAGCGATTGCGGCGCGAGTTTTGAGCCTTTACCTTGGCCTTCCACGTAGTCGGCGGGGGCGCTTCCTTCGGCCATCGTAAAGCCGAGGCTCGTCTTCACCTTGATGGATTCCGTGCCGATGACGTAGCCGGTGCCGTATTGAAAGGACAGTAGCTCGCCCGCCCCTCCCGTGTTCCAGAAGACGCATTGGGTGGAGGTGTGGCCTGCACCCGAGCTTCCGTCTTTGCGGTTGCCCGCGTACCAGCCGTCCTCCAGGATGCACTGATCCACGAGGCAGGCGGTAGCCAGGGAGTGGTGGTATTCACAGTAGGCAGGCACCCCAATGGGCAGATCGCGGGCGAGCACGTTGGTGCTGCCCGAGCTGTAGCACCGGAGAAACACGCAGCCGGTCGTGCCGAAATCCCAATTCTGGATGAAGTTGTGGCGCCCTTCCAGGCCCGTGCAGTCGCGGATCAGCACTTCGTTGCCGCGCGAGATCTCGAACAAGTAGCCCGACCCGCCGGTCCCCCGGTTTTGGGCCAGTTGCAGGACGCACTCCGCCACGGTGATCCGCTTGGAATCGACTACGGCGATGCCGCCACTCTGTAGGTGGTAGCCGCCTGCGGGTTCGTAAGGCGACGCGAAGGACTCGACGTTGCGCACCCAGCAGTCTGCCGCGTTGGAGATCAGGATGGCATGCACCTGGTAGATGGCCCAGGCGCCGTCCCAGTCGACCGCGTTGGAGATGGCGAGGTCCTGAATCCCGGACTCGGTGATGTAGCCGGTTTCGCGGCGCACGCTAGCGCCGTCGCGCACGAGGGCCGGATACCGCAACGGCACATCCAGAATGAGCCGCGCGGGATTCGTGCCGCGGTCGATGTCCACGATGGTGCGGCGGAAGAAGGGCCGCCAGGCGCCGTTGAACGCCTGCCACAGGCCGGTCATGCCATGCTCATCCACAAAGGCGTCTGTGATGACCCAGCCAACGCTGATTTCGTCTCCCGGGTTCAAGTCCGAGGCGTCGCTCACGAACACCTCGAAAGAGCGCGCGTCCGCGTCTTGCGCCAGGGGAATGTCCGTCCGCTGGTAGATGGCGCCCTTGAACGTGATGTGATTCGCGTAGCCCATCCCCTCGGACTTGGTGAAGTACAAGCGCGTGTTGGCCGGTCCATTGCCGCGGATCACGACGTTGGACGCGTTGACCGTCAGAACGCCGTCGCAGCGGTACAGGCCCGTCGGCAGGAACACGGCGCCACCGTCCACCTCCGCCGCATCGATAGCCGCCTGAATCGCCGCGGTGGAATCCACGGCACCCGTCTTGTCCGCTCCAAAATCCCTCGCGGCATTGAAGACAGGCATGCCCTTGGTTTCCGGCAGCGGGTCTTCGCCGTAGTGATAGCCCGCATAGGAGAAGTCGTGGAGAAAACGCCCTTGCGCGTCCCCGAACGCGGGCGTCCAGTCTTCGGGGTACAACGCGCTGCGCCAGGTGTTCGTGGGCTGCGGCTCCGGTTCCGGTCCGGGTTCCGGCTCCGGGTGGGGAGTCTGGGACGGGCAGGCGAGCACAGCTAACGCAAGTAATACGAGCAGCGCCTGTCGAATGCGGCTCTTCGTCGCGGCAGTCAATCGAATCAAAGTTCACCTCATCCTACGGCACCCTCGTTCCCACAGTATAACACCGACAGACCAAATACTGCAAATACCACAAATGAAGTGAGGTTTATTGTTATTTAGTATTTAGGGCCTGATCCGGCAAGTGATGTAGAGTCGATCTGGTAAGGCGTGGGCAGTAAACACGTAGTCGTCAAATCGCAAGAGCTGACCAACCACGGGGAACACGGGGGTCAGTCAGTTATCTTGCTATATGGTGGAACGGCTCCACGTGCTCGCGAGGCTCGGTGGGAAACGAGCAGGTGAAGGAGGGGAAAAAGAGAAGAACATCCCCCTCGATCCCCCTTCAAAGG
>JADLGB010000040.1 GCA_020849535.1 Candidatus Hydrogenedentota bacterium | reverse complement strand
TGGGCGAGGCGGGACTTGAACCCGCACATCTTGCGATACTGGATCCTAAGTCCAGCGCGTCTGCCAATTCCGCCACTCGCCCGGAGCGCTTCTACCTAGGAAATTGGCTGCACTGCGTCCGCATATCAGACGCAGTCACACCCTGCGTCTCCGGTTGACTGAGAAAAACTGGTGGGCCGCGCAGGAGTCGAACCTGCGACCTTGTGATTAAGAGTCACCTGCTCTACCAACTGAGCTAGCGGCCCACGCTCTAAAACTAAATCGCGCGCCGAGCGGCGCACGGAACAAACAAAAAAATGGAGCGGGAGACGGGATTTGAACCCGCGACGTCAACCTTGGCAAGGTTGCACTCTACCACTGAGTTACTCCCGCTCACTGAGCGTGGCGAATCATACCATACAGGGAATCGAGTGTCAAGAAACGCACCGCATCTGGTGTCGCCGTATTTCCACGCACGCATGCGCACGTGTCTTGTCGGTGCTTGAGACGCGCACAAGGCAATGGGGCATGGGGCGATTGGGTTCGCATCAACAAGGGAAGCGCGTGTACGGCACAAGGAAAGCGTGTGGCCTACAGCTCGTCGTTGTGCATCTTCTGGGCCATCAAGGGCGGACACCCGTTGCAGCGGCGCGTGGCCTTGGACACGCCTTCGGGGATGGCGTGTGGCAATGAGGAGTCTTCCATGATGGAAGTGAGTTTGCGTTCGAAGATGTGACCGAGCTTGAAGCGTTGCTCCCCCAGGACAAGACCGCAGGTGTACAGATTTCCTATGGGACTGACACAGGTCATGGTTCCCGGGAATTCGCACTTCGGGGACACGACCTCGTCATCGAGTCCGTCCGCATTGTAGACGCGATACCCGGCGCCCTCAGCCAAGGGCGCGGTCTCCATGTGTTCGCCATCGATGAAGAGACGTGTCTTGTCCTTGTTCAACTTGGCGAGAACCGGCAGATCCTCCTCCGTAAAGGGAAGCTTGTAGAGGTGAATCCCCACAGTCATTTCGTGGATCTTCTGCGCCCAGTCGCAAACCTGAAGCAGATAAGGGTGTGTCGCAATGGGCGAACTCGTGCTGACGATCAGGCTGCGTGCGCCGACACCCGCGCCTTCATCGATGATGTCGAGCAGCTCATCAAAGCTCAGGGGGCGTTCGTCGGCGTTGGAGGTCGAATAGGCGTCGCGGTCCGGCAGATAGACCCACAAATACCGCACGCGCTTGGAGGGCTCTTCCTCCTTCCGTTTGGTGCAGGACTGCAGGGACTTGGCTACGGTCTGCGCAAGACCGAACGGGTTCTCCCCATCGTAGATGTTGTTCCAACGCTTTCGTGAAGCCACTTTTTACCTTGCCCTATGCATCAAACGCTGCCAACTGGTGATTTATCTCTTTCAGGGCGCCATAGACGCCGCGATACACGGCATAGCGTTCCTGGAACTCCTGCGTACGGCGCTCATCCGGATCGCACACACAGGCGATCGTAACCACCTGGTCCAAAACACTCTTGATATCGGGAAGGGCGCCTGAGGCCATGCCAGCCAGCAAGGCCACGCCCAATGAGGCCGCTTCAGTGGTTTCCAGCACGGCCACGGGAATACCCATGATATCCGCCTTTCGCTGGACCCAAACGCGGCTCTTCGCCCCTCCACCAACTGCGCGCAGGCGCCGAATCCCTACTCCCGCCCCTTGTAACATCTCCAGATTCAATTTCATTTCATACGTTACGCCGGAAAGGATGGCTGCAACAACTTGCTCGCGCGTGGTTTGCAGGGTGAGGCCCAGGATGGCCCCCCGGCTGGATGTGTCGAAATGTGGAGTCCCCGTTACCGTGAAATGGGGCAGAACCAGGAGGCTCTCCGCTTCGGGGCCGACTTTCTCGCAGATGATGTCGTAGACGTCGCGGCCACTGGCGACGGCTTCAGCCTTTTCGGCCTGGGCAAAGGTGTCCCGGTACCATTTCAAGAGGGAACCGCCCGTAAAGTTAAATGCGATAGAGGCATAGAGACCCGGAAGACAACTGGAATAACAGCAGAGATTGCTGGCGACTGTCTGCTCGGTCACAGCATAGGTGTCGAAGATGGGGCAAATGCACTCGACGGTGCCGGTGGCGTAAACGGCTTCTCCAGAATGCAGGATTCCGGCGCCCAGGGCGCCCGCGGGCTGATCGTGGCCGCCTGTGGCAACGACGATGCCTCGGGGCAGGCCGATGTCGTCGGCCACGGCGTTGGGGACCGTTCCCACCACCTTGCCGGAGGGGGCTGTATCGGGGAGCAGGCCGCGGTCCACATCGGCGAGCGTCAAGATTTCGGCGGACCAGTCGCCCGCTTTCACGTCCAGCGCCATGGTGCGGGCGGCCAATGAATGGCTCATGGTGGGGGTAACGCCAAGGCGGTAGTGAACGTAGTCCTCGTAGCAGAACCATTTCCAGGCTTTTGCGTACACCTTGGGCTGGTTCTGTTTGAACCAGAGGATCTTGTTGATGGTGTACATGCCGTGAAGGGGCATGCCGGTAATGCGGGCGAGGTCGAGGCGCGACTTGCGTTCGAGCCACCATTCGGGCATGGCGGCGGTGCG
>JADLGB010000039.1 GCA_020849535.1 Candidatus Hydrogenedentota bacterium | reverse complement strand
GCCGGTAGCCTGTGCGGCCTGCCGCGGCCGGGGTGGCCGTGCAGGTGTAGGCCGGCATCGTGGTGGCGGTGCCGTTGGTCACCGCGACCGTGAATACATAGCCGTGCTTCTGGCCATTGCCCAGGACCTGGTCAATGAACGGGGGCGTCGCACCCGCGCCATCGGGGTCAGCCAGTTCAGCCAGGGAGCCGTAGTCGCCCACGCCGTCCGTATCCGTGTCCACGAACGCGGCCGTCTGGAACGCCACTTCACCCGTCGAAATCGTGCGCATCGCACCAGCCGCGCCCGCTTCATTCGCGCTCATGCGGGAGCGGAGCAGGTTCGGAATGGCTATCGCCGCGATAATCGCGATAATCGCGACCACGATCATCAACTCAATCAGCGTGAAACCGGACTTCTTTGACAAAGCTTTCATCGTCTTACCCTCCAGAGCTGCTTGGTTCCTCAATTTCACCATCGGCGATATCCCTTGCGCCGACTTCGCGTCGCTAACGTGCCGGGTAAAAGAGCAAGTGGCGATCCAAGAATGGCGCGCCTTCCGCAACTGGATGGGAGTCAATACCTTAGAAGAGACCGATGGCAAGGTTCGTGACAGTATTCACGACAAAACGGCGACGCCGCGCGTCTTGCCGCGACGAATTTTGTCACTTCGATGAAGTGCTGGCGGGGAGCGGAAGAGTCGTGCTATGGGTCGGAGATAAGGTGCGGTTACGCGCTCGAGGTCGTACGGTAACAGATGACCTCCTGGCGCATGGTGTCGGCATGAAGGCGGACGTCCTCAAGGTCGTAAACCTGAACGATCTCCGCGTAGGAGGAGGGCATCGAGTCCACTTGATGAACGCGATTTTCGGGCAGAAGAATGCTCTTCAGATCGAAGTGGTTCCCAGGTTGGTTGGGGAAGATGGCTATGTACAGCATGTCCATTTCGACGAGTTCGCTGAAGAAATGGGTCCCCATGGAGACATCCGGCACGAGGTCCTCCCTCATGGCAACCAATTCGCAGAGTATATCGACATGGTTGATCTCCGCGAAGGTGACGGGGACACCAAGGTCTGGAGAGCGGGTTCCCCAGCGGCCAGGCCCCACCAGAAGGAGTGCGCCGGACCGGGCCGGATCGCACGGCAGGTGAGTCCACTGTCCGATAAGCCGGGCAACCGCGTAGCGGTCTTGGGTGCGCAGGGCGGAGTATCCGGCGGGATCGACATAGATCAGGCGTCGTATGGCCTCCGAACGGCTACGGCCGATGACGGGCCCACAGGTCTTCAGCAGCACGACTTCTTCCAGCATGGGATTGGGGAGACTTTCGTGCAAGGCTCCGCCGTGAATCTGCAGCGGCCGACACTGGAGCACGTTGAGGCGGTAGCCACCTTCCGGTGGCAAGTTGGCGGCGATCTCCACATCGACCGGGCAAGCGTAGGCTTCTTCGAGAATCGAGAGCATGGTGCGGACGTCTTCGATGAAAGTGGTCTGCTTGAAAAGACCGTCGAAGGTGAGGAAACGGGGTGGCGCGTTCCGCTCGCCGCTCTCGCGGAGACGCCGCGCCACGGCGGCGTTGACGGGCGCGAAGAGATCGATGGGAAGGTCGTGATCCATCGCGGCAGCCTCCTCGAAATCGACGGTGCGCAACGTGTTCTCGCGCAGGTCGAGGAGATCCACACGGTGCTGGGCCTGGGGAGCGCCATCACTCCCGTCACCTTCCGGGCGGCGCTCGGGGGCGTTCAATGCGATGACCCGGGTGTAATCCTGGTCGCTGCGGTCCACTGCGCGGGTGCCGAGGCCAAAGACGAGCCGCAGCAAACCCGCATTGGGATCGATGTCGTGGTTCCACACGTAGGGGTTGAACGAGAAGCACACGCCCGCAAGATGCGGATAGAAGAACCTGCCGTGTTCGGAACCGGACACTCGCTGCACGAGGAGCGCCATTTGTTCGTCCAGTTGGAGCAGGCCGTGGCGCGCGCGGTAGGCCAAGGCCTCCTCCCCCATGCTCGACGCGTAGACTCGTTTCACCGCATTCAGGAACTCGTCAAGGCGCTGATCGGGAGAGCCTTGGTTGGCGCAGAAGACGCTCTCGTACTTCCCCGCGAAGGCGTTGCCGAAATTGTCTTCCAGCAGACTGCTGGATCGAACGATGATCGGGGAGCGCCCATAGTACTCGAGCATGATGCGGAAGCGATCGAGTAGCGCGGGCGCGAAGGTACCGGTGAGAATACGGCGCCGGGCCTGACTCGCGCTTTCATGGAACGCTTCGGGATTCTTCTGGTTCTTCCGGATCCACCAGCAGCCGTTTTCAACGAGAAACGTGTAGAAGACATCGGAAGCGATGTAGAACGAATCGTGCGTTTCGAGCCGGGCGGTCCACTGCGTATCATGCCGGCGCAGGATCGCTTGGGCGAGGAGCATGCCGACGGCCTTGCCTCCGATGAGACCCGTGCCGACGATGCGGCGCCCGATTGCCTGCAGATCGTCGAGTGTCAGGTAACGCTCGGCCAGAGCGAGCACGCGGGCGTCACGTGACACCATCATGCGCAGAAGACGATGGAAAACCTCCGTGCGGTTTTCGGCGGCGGCCGCGTCGAGGTTGGCAAACGGCTCGGAGGAGCCCAGGAAAAAGCGGTTCCACGAGGCCAAGGGAGGTGGCGCGGTCTGCCGGGGGGGAGTCAATACTTCCGCGAGGATATGACTTTCGGTGACAGGCCGGTAGCGGCCTTCGCACAGGACGTGCAGCATGTGCAAGGTGCTCAGAAAACGCTCGCGCACCTTGATGGGGCGCAGGTAGACGTTGTCGCCGCGGCGGTACAGATCGATGAGGAGTTGGGTGGTCCTCCGGATGGGAAGCGTAGCGGACTCGGCGTGGGCATCGCGCAACAGGGCAAAGTACGCCACCGTGTCCATGTCGTAGAGGAACGGACAGGTCAGCATGAAGAAGTTGCCGAGCATCTGGTCGCTGAACCAATCCGCCAGCAAATCGGAGAGGCAATCGAAGACGTAGAATGCGCCACGCCCGGCGCGGGCAATCTCGTTATGAATGCTGTCGATAAAGGGCTCGAAGCCGGCCTGCGGGTCCACGGCCAAAATGGTCAAACCATCGCGCGGGGTCAGGAGAGGGACATGGCGGCCGAAACGGACGTAGACCGTATGGCGGCCATTGGCGATGGCGCGTTCGGCAAAAGCAGTCGCGAACACGGCATAGTCGGCGACAGATTCGACCTGCCACACGATGTTGTCGCCTGACTCGATGCCCAGCAGGAGGGCGTCGAGCGCGGCAACACCGGTAGTCACATCATTGGGTTTATCCATGCGGCCGGGAACCTCGTCACTTTAGGCGCGTCGCGCGCGGATTCTTACTCAAGGATGCACGCTGACAAGAATTGTTGCCTGCGATGCGGACATCCCGCCTGAGAGGCAGGCGGTTTGCCCGCACCGCAAACGCAATCGAAACTCGCGTCAGTGGCCGACGTACGCGGCGGTCAAGCCGTTACACCAGACCTTGATCGAGCATCGCATCGGCGACCTTGAGGAAACCGGCGATGTTCGCGCCTACGACATAGTTGCCAGCATGCCCGTATTCCTTGGCAATGGCAAAGGCGGTGTCGTGGATGGTCCGCATGATGTCGTTGAGCCGCTTGTCAACCTCATCGCGCAACCACGTGACGTGCTGTGAATTCTGGGCCATTTCCAAGCCGGACACGGCCACGCCGCCCGCATTGGCGGCTTTGCCCGGTCCATAGAGGATCTTGTTCGCGATAAAAACGTCCACCGCGTCGGGAGCGGTAGGCATGTTGGCACCTTCACTCACGAGCGTGCACCCGTTCTTCACCAGGGCTTCTGCGTCGCGCAGCTCGACTTCATTCTGGGTCGCACTCGGGAACGCGCAGTTGCACGGCACCCCCCACGGGCGGGCGCCTTCGTGGAAGGTCGCGCGGGGATATTGATCCACGTACTCCTTGATGCGCCCGCGCTTGACATTCTTGAGCTTCATGACGTAGGCCAGCTTCTGCGCGTCGATTCCATCCGGATCGTGGATGAAGCCGGAGGAGTCCGAGAGCGTGACGCACTTACCGCCAAGCTGGTTGACCTTTTCAACCGTGTATTGGGCGACGTTACCCGAACCGGAAACGGTGCAGATCTTGTCTTCGAGCGTTTCGTTTCGCGTCGCCAACATGTTCTGCGCGAAGTAGACGGCCCCATATCCGGTCGCTTCGGGACGAATCAGAGATCCGCCCCAATTCAGACCCTTCCCGGTCAGAACGCCGGTGAACTCGTTGCGGAGACGCTTGTACTGGCCAAACAAGTAGCCGATCTCGCGGCCTCCCACGCCGATATCGCCCGCGGGTACATCGGTGTCGGGACCAATGTGGCGGGCCAGTTCCGTCATCAGCGATTGACAGAAGCGCATAACCTCATTGTCCGACTTGCCCTTCGGGTCGAAATCGGATCCGCCCTTGCCGCCGCCCATGGGGAGCGTGGTGAGCGCATTCTTGAAGGTCTGCTCGAACGCCAGGAATTTCAGAATTCCCAGATTCACGGTGGGGTGAAAGCGGAGCCCGCCTTTGTACGGGCCGATCGCGCTGTTGAATTCAATCCGGTAACCACGGTTTATCTGGATGCGTCCCTGATCGTCCATCCACGGCACCCGAAACAAGATGACGCGCTCAGGTTCAATCAGACGTTCCAGGATCCGGTTCTCCTGATACTCGGGATGCCGGGCCAAGGCCGGCTCCAGAGAGGTCAGCACCTCATCCACCGCCTGATGGAACTCAGGCTCTCCGGGATTGTGGCGTTTCGCCAATTCGATCAGTTCGTGTACGTACGACATTCGAGGCTCCCCTTCAACAGTTACTTCCCTCTTGGGAGGCATACTGCACACACTCCTGCGTAGCGTGCAGTCCCCCATAGCGGTCCCCCATCCCTTGCCCTGAAAGGCAAGGAGGAAGAAGATCATACCGCACACATGGTGGCTGGATGCAATTCGGAGTTTCCGGGCCCTTGTGCACGGGGGCACTTCATCGGCCCAAACGAACCTCCGTTTTCGCTAAGCCACACAAGCAGCGAGACTTGTGTGGTCCGGGGGACATGCCGTATTGTTGTCGTGCTGGTTGCGGTTCGGTACACGACACTGCGGGAGGAGTCCAATCATGATCGCAAGACGTTCCGCTTTGATTGTCGCTGCAATAGTACTGCTTTGGGCCGTACTGCCACTGTGGGCGGAAGAAGGCGCAGTCTTTGACGTTCCGCGCATGGACGCTATCGCGGTGGACGGCGATGCGCAGGACTGGGGACAGCTGGGGTTTCGCATCGAAGTAATGCTGCCCGAGGATGGCAAACCCTATCCCTTGGCCGATCGTGATTCCACCTTCCAACTCGCATGGGACGAGCGTGGCCTTCTCGTGCTCGGAGTCATTAGCGATGACACCTTTACGGAAGCGGCGGACGCGAACAAGCTGCCGGACGGGGACTCGATTGAAGTCGTCGTGGCGGCGAGCAAGGGGGCGAAGGAGCGCTATCGCGTTGCAGTCAGTCCAGGATTGGCGGCCGATCAGCCCGCGCTGCGCGGCATGGCGGCCGACTTCACCAAGAAGGACTCCAATGTAGTCCCCGCGTACGAGGCGGTTCGCGCGCGCAACGCGACCGGATACACGGTCGAGATGCTGCTGCCGTGGATCAATCTGAATCTCAATCCTGCGGAAGGTCTTGAGCTTGCCGTTCAACTGACGGTCAACGACGTGGACGGTGATGAGGCCCGCGTTCAGACACTCTGGTTCCCCGCGCCGCGCGCGCACGACAATACAATGGCGACCCAGCGTATCCGTCTTGCCAAACGGCCCAGCGCGCCGTATGTGGCGCGTGTGACGGGGGACTTCGATGACTCCGCGCGTTCCCGGGTGCGAGTTGTGGCAATAGGGTCACTCGCGGGCGAGACGGCTGTGGTACGCATGGGACGCCATCGCGCCGCGGAAGGGATGCTCGTCGAGAGCGGCGGCTTCGCCACGTCGGAGCTTTTCTTCGACATGCCGGAGCCGGGTGCGGGGGCAGTCACGCTCGATGTGCGGGCGGGAAAGACTGTGCTGGGCACCGTGGTTCTGCCGGATGCGGATGTCGTGCGCGCGCAACGGGTCATGTTAATCCCGATGGCATTGAAGCCGCCGGTGTTTCGCTCGGAGAGTTTTCCGGAGGCCGCGTTCACACAGCCGCTAGTGGCGGAACGTCTACTGGGGAAGTGTACTTTGAAGACGGCCTACTACGACCGGGACTACAACCCCGTGGCAATCGCCGTGGAACCGGGAAGGTACGGCGCGATCGTGGAGGTCTCTCCGGAATTCGGGCGTACGTTCCGGCGCTACTTCACGCTGTTCCGCGCGCCTGTGGCGTACAAGGGGTTCCTGCAGTGGTGGTTTGAACGCAAGGGGGCCACGCTGGATCTCCCACCGGCGTTCGGCATTCCAGACACGGTGCAAGAGGCGCAGCGGGATTCGATCGGGCGGCTGGTTGGTTATCAGTTGGCGGAAGGTATCGACGCGGATCACGACACGGCCGTGCTGCTGGCGGGGCTGTTTGAAAGCAAACCCGACATGCCCCCCGCAACGGTGGCCACAGATGTGTGGGCCGCGGACCGCCAGTGGTGGGTGGGCCTGAAACGCAAGCTGAACGGAATGGAAGCGGCACATCCCAACGCGTTTGTCTGCCCGTATCCGAAAGAAGGCAATCCAGCGCCCACGTTGCGCGCGGGAACGCCGGAAGAGGCCGGTATGAAACCAGACGTCGTCGAGAAGATCGACGGCGTGCTGAATGAGTGGGCCACGGCCAGCAGCGAACCCTTTGCGGTGTGCTTGGCGCGGAAGGGCGTCGTCTTCTTTCAGAAGGCGTATGGCGAGCGTGACGGGCAGCCCATGACCCTGGAAACGAAGAGCTGGATGGCGTCGATTTCAAAGTTCCTGTCCGGCGTGCTGATGATGGAGTTGGTGGACCAGGGACTCGTCGACCTCGACGCGCCCATCGATCGGTACATCCCCGCGTTGCGAGGCATTGACGTGGAGACGCCACTCACGGTCCGGCACTTGTACGTGCACACGAATGGACTCCAACTCGGCATCAAGCCGCCGCGCATGTATCCCGATCACTGGGGCGACGACATGAATGATTTCGAGGAAGTAATTGCGGGGTACTATCCCCGGCTCGAGGTGGGCACACGCCATGCCTACAACGGCGTGGGATACGCCATGGCAGGCAAGGTGATGGAGTCCCTTACGGGCGAGGCATTGCCGCAGTTGTTCATGAATCACCTGTGGGGACCGCTTGGCTGCACGCACACGGACGCAGTGGATGCGAGCGCGCGCACCTTCAGCACGGCGCCGGACATCGCCATCTTCGGGCAGATGCTCTTGAATAAGGGCGCATACGGCAACCTGCGGTACATGAAGGAGGAGACGTTCGAGAAGCTGCTGCCGGTGAAGCTCGCGCCGTATGTGAAGTTTGAGACGGACATCGAATGGGGAATCGGATGCGTGTACATGCCGGAACCGGGACTCAGCCCGAAGACATTTGGCCACGGAGCCGCATCCTCCGCGATTCTGAAAATCGATCCTGAGCATGAACTGGTCATCGTGATGACCCGGAACACCGCGGGCCCCCAATATGGCGATTATCAGCCGAAGTTCGTCCAGGCAATCGTGGAAGGCATGCAGGAGTAGCGCCACGCATCGGATACGCTGAACGTGACACTCGGCAAAGGCTGAGGTCCGCTACCATGGTTTCGTGTTTGTCTGGCGTAGTTCGGAACCTTTCACGATCCCCGGGAGAGTGAATGGGACGTATGGGAATCATGGGAAGTATGGGAGGCATGACGCCCAGCCTGTAGAGATTGCTGAAGAGGGGGCTCTGTGCCCGCGGGACTTGCGTGGCAAGGGAACCGGATAGTTCTTAATCGATTGGGCACAGTTCCGTTTGATGGGTTGTGCCCCGCCATTCTCGCCCTCCGCTCCTGCGGGGTGGAATCGCTGAACCCAGCGGCGGGTCAACCGCAATTCACCCACACCCAAGCCGTCGTGCCTGCCTGGGCTGCTCCGCGACCACGCTGCCCATCCACTCCCCAGAGATTTGTAGACGAAATCCGTGACGGGGTTCGTTATAGCATATGGGAAGGCTGAGAAAGGGCCTGAAAGTCCAGAAGTGCACTGACTCTAGGAGGGGGTACTCAGAATGGCGCCTGAGCCTGGGTTAGCCGGACCTGCGCATGTGTGGGACGGCGAGTGGCCGCAGTCACGGGAGGATTTCCAACGATTTGTCGAGGCGTATGCCCAACGACTGGTCGCATACGCCTTTCGACGGATGGGAAGCATCCAGGACGCGGAGGACATCGTCCAGGACGTGTTCGTTCGAACGTATGCGGAGCGCGCCAAGCGCGCGGGCGTCACGGCGGTGGTTCCCTACCTCTACCGAATGACGGCAAACGCGTGCACGGACGCGCTACGCAAACGCAAACGAACGAAAGGGCTTCTGAGCCGGTTCGCCGGCGAGAACTTGCCCAGCGGCCATGAAAACGGCGTGGGTCTTTACGCCGTATCCGAGGAGATTCAACGGGCCGAGTCGCTCTTGCGGCGCATACCAAGGAGACAGGCGGAGGTTGTCCGTCTGCGTGTGTTTGACGAATTGAGTATTTCCGAAATCGCCGTGGTGGTCGGGTGCAGACCGAACACCGTCAGTTCACGGCTCCGGTATGGATTCAGGAAACTGCGAACCATCGTATCACGGGAGGGGAAACAATGAGCTGCCCACGGATGCAGAAATGGCTTGATGACACCCTCATCGTTTTGCCCTCTGAACCATTACCCATCGAACTCGCCGAGCATGCTCGGGTGTGCCCGCGCTGCAGAAAAGATCTTGAGATTGCGACACGGACCCTGGCTTCCATTCAGCCTTCCCACCGGGTGGAAGTTTCGGAACAACTGAAGGGACGCATCATGAACAAGATCATGGAAATGGACGCAAGAGTCCGTACGCTTGAACCGGAGCGTCGCGCGAGAGTCAAACTGTTGAAGCCGCTCACGGCCGCCGCGGTCGCGTTGTTGACGGTCGTAGGGGCGACGGTTCTGTATTGGTCGGGACCGGGGGAGCCTTTCGGGCCGCCGGTTTCCTCCTTCACGCTGCTCCAATCCGCCTGGGCCGCCGAACAAGGGCTGTTCACCCAAGGCGGCATCGTACACATTGTCAATGAAATCGTAGTAAAGGCCGTGGCGGATCCCGCCTTGGCGCAGGCACGATGGTTCCCCATCATGGCAGTCGAGGCGTCAGGAACGCCGCGGATTCATCAATTGGCCCTGGGCGCGAAACCCGAAGAAGAATATGTCGTCGACGATCAGGCTTGGTACGATTCCGCAACAGGCCGCTTCGTGCGCCTCTTGTCGGCAGAGGAAACGCCCCTGTTCGCGAATGCCTACGATGGGACTTCGGTGTATTCGCTCGAACCCGGCCCCGACGGGCGTTTAGCTGTCGTTGCGAAGGCTGCGACCGAAAATTTTCAGGCACCGAGCGAGCCCGCCGCCTTCCTGGGAATCGCCGCGGGACTCCCAAGCAATCTCGATGAACTGGACGAGACGCTTGTTCAGGACGCGGGCGTCACCGAACTCGCCGATGGATCGGAAGCGCGCGTGGTCAAGTCGACCCTTGGGACTGGTGAAGGAGCGCCTGCCGGTGCGAGTCGATCGGAATTCCTCTTCAAGATCCGTGAGGATGACAACACCATCGCCGAAATGGAATGGACTATCGACGGGCAATCCGTAATGGTGGTGCGAAGGGCTTGGACCGAAACCATCAACGACACCGAAGTGGACTGGGATCTCGCCAAGATCGAAAGCATGATCGATGCGTCCACCCAGCCGCCGGCGCCGGAGGAGGGCGGTCTTCTTGGGATGCTACCCGACATTGTGAAGACCGACGTTTCGGTCGCGCACATGGTGGAACGCGCCGACTTCGAGACGTATATTTTCAGAGCCGCGCCCTCATGGGCAGAAGAACGCCAGATCACAGATATCCTCGATGTCGCGAGCATCCCGCATCGGATGTTCGCCATCACGTACCGCGCGGACGATGGCCGCCACGTGGTGCTTATCCAGTCCCCATCCTACAACTCGTTAGGGCAATCCCGGACAGAAAGTGGACCCAAGAATCCAGACGTGGGCGTCGTGTACACATCACCAAACGGCATCAAGGTATGGGGCGGTCCCCAGGGCAAATGGCTGGCGGAGATTCTGCTCAGCAGCTCCCGGGCTATCCTCAAAGACGCGCCCTCGGAAGACCGCACCGGCTACCTGCTCGAAACGCCGTCGGGCACCTTCCCCGCGCTCGCCGTCAACGGGCAGATCACCGACGAGGAACTTCACGCTCTCGTCGACAGCCTGGTCCCCGCAAAAGAGCACGCCGACGAGTAGTGGCGCGGTAGAGACAGGGCGTGCGGCCTGGAGCCAGTGTGGTGGGATTACAAGAAGCAAAGACGCGGGTTCCACGGACTTGGCCGACACGAGCGATGGGAAAAACAGGGCTGAGGGCCTAGAAGCTCATGGGCTCCTGAGTGGGCTGGACGTAGAGCGCCATCATATCCGCCTCGGACAACTCGGCGAAGCACGCCGCTTTGTTGCGTGGCGGCATGGGTTCAGCCAGTTCCCGGGTGTGGTTCTCGTAGCGGCGTGATACGATGATGCGTCTGAACTCTTGGGGCGTGTCGAAGTCCTCCGCCGTCTCGATCCAGAACTTGTTCATGAAGTTGAGGCCATGAGCGTCAGAGGCATACACGCCCGCCATGTTGTGTTGCTCCGCATACTCGCGGGCACGTGCGGCCATCCGCTGGTCGGCATGGTTGCACGAGAGCAATTCGATCGCGTCCGCCAGCGTGAAGAAGTCAGGCATGTCGTCATGCCATCGGTACGGGTGGGCAATGACCGTCAAGTAGCCATCGGCGCAGGCTTGGGCGAAAACCTCGCTGGGTGTGCTCAGCGATTCGTAGACCGGGTTATCCGCGCCTAGTACAAGGATGTCGCGCCCCTCCGGGAAGGTAATCTCGATGCCGGGAAACACGCGCAGGCGTTCGCTCAGTTCGTGGAGGCCCGCCAGTTCACGGGGACTCCACACCTTGCCATGATCGGTGATGAAGACGGCATCGTAGCCGGCGGCGTCAGCCATGGAAACCAGTTCACGGGGTGGGATCCGCGAACACGCCGAGTGAACATCCGTGTGGCAGTGGATCTCTACTTTCATGTCCTAACCCATTGGGGGCCGTTCGGGCACTAAACCCGTCTCGAACCCTCGGTTTCACCGGTCCGACCTTCCTTGTCCCCGGTGTATCCTGCATCTCCTATTCCGGATACCGTTTTTGCCTTTTTCGTATTGCCTGCTCACATTATACCATATTCCCCCGACGCCTCCGCCGATGTCGAAAAACGGCGTTTTACCGCGCTTCCTGCGACCTGAAAAGGTGTCTTCATAGGGGCCTCAATCTGGAATCCGCACCTTTCCGGCGTGTATAATCGGTTGTTTGTATCTTGTCGGGGTTTCGATTCGACAAACAATCAATCCCAGACCGGCAGCCCGCATGGGGGAATCTTGCAAGGCTGGCGTTTCGGCTGGGGATAGCGACGGCCAAGGGCCTATGGAGGAGAGTGACGATGTCGACATTGCAGGGGAAAGTGCTGGTAGCCCAGGGGGGCGGTCCCACGGCCGTTATCAACCAGAGTCTGATTGGGGTGGTGCTGGAGTCCCGGAAGTTTCCGCAGGTGACGCGTGTCTACGGGGCCTTGCATGGGGTTAGCGGTATTGTGAACGAGGATTTCCTCGATCTGACCGAGGCGACCACGCACAATTTGGAGGCAGTGGCTCAGACTCCCTCTTCGGGAATGCTCTCCACGCGCGATAAGCCGGATGTCGAGTACTGCAAGAAGATTTTCGAGGTGTGCCGGGCGCACGACGTCCGCTACTTCTTCTATATTGGGGGCAACGACAGCGCGGACACCTGCCGAATCGTGAACGAGGAGTCCGACAAGGCCGGTTACGAGTTGCGCGTCATCCATATTCCGAAAACCATTGACAACGATTTGAAAGTCACCGACCACTGCCCGGGCTACGGCTCGGCGGCCAAGTTCGTGGCACAGGCGTTCGCGGGCGTCAACCTGGACAACCGTGCGCTTCCGGGCGTGTACATTGGGGTGGTCATGGGACGCCACGCGGGCTTCCTCACTGCGGCGTCCTGCTTGGCAAAGCAGTATCCCGATGACGGTCCGCATCTGATCTATCTGCCGGAGCGGCCCCTCACGAAGGAGAAGTTTGTTGCGGACGTCCAGGCCCAGTACAACCAGTTCGGGCGCTGCATCGTGGCGGCGAGCGAAGGCATCGTGGGCCCGAGTGGCAAGGCGATTGCCGCCGAGTTCTCCGGCGAGAAGGATGCCCACGGCAACGTGCAGCTCTCGGGCACGGGCGCCTTGGGCGATCTGCTGAGTTCGTGGGTGAAGGAAGGAACAAATATCAAGCGCGTCCGCGCCGATACCCTCGGTTATCTGCAGCGCAGCTTCCTCGGGTGTGTCAGCGAGGTGGACCAGTTCGAAGCCCGCGAGGTTGGCGAGAAGGCCGCGCAGTACGCCATCTGGCATAGCCGCGACGGGTCGGTTTCCATCCGCCGGATCGGGGACTATGCCGTCGAATACTTCCTTGCGGATTTGAAGGACGTTGCACGCGAATCCGTCTGCATGCCAGACGCGTTCATCAATGCGGAAGGCAATCATGTGACTGAGGCGTTCAAGAACTATGTGCGGCCGTTGGTGGGCGACCTGCCCATCATGAAGCGCATTTCCGCGCCGCGCGTGGAGAAGATTCTCAACAAGAAGTAGTCCGTTCACCCAGCATAATTGGGCCCGGCGGCGCCTCTGGCATCGCCGGGCCCTTCACATTCCTTGGTGCCGGTCAGGCGGTCGCCATCTCCTTGCCTTCGAGCAACACCTTCATGCCCATGAGATGGGCGAGATCCTTGACGTTTTCCGTGTGATCGCCGTAGAAGAGCACCCGGTGCAAGAGCGCCATCATGTCGTTGGGCAGCACGCCGCCACCCCAGTTGTGAAAGAGGGCGCGGGCGTCCTCGACTTCGGCCACGAGTTGCGTGCGGCACCCGCGATCTTCGAAGTCACAGATCTCGGTGATGGTGCCCGAGGCGACGAGCATCGTCTCCAGGTTCGCGAGCTTTGCCCACGTCACCTTTTGCCCCAGATCTTCGTCCATGAAGACTTCCAGGGAGGCGCCCTTATTGTCGTCGCGATGGTTGCGGATGCTGAACGGCAAACGCTTCGCGTCTGGCCCGCGCATCTTCGTGGGAGCCACGCAGTGGGCGTGGATCACCGCGTTCCTGGAGGTGTCGATGAGCGGGTCCGTGATGAAACCGGGCAAACCGAACGCATACAGGAACATGAGCATCGTGAGCGTAGAGTCCATGTCGGCTTCGCACGCGCCAACAACGCCCTCGTCGAGGAGTTTGCTGAACCCGAGACACGGATATCCGAGCGTCTGAATGGGGATGCCGCCCAGGCATTTGACTGTGATGGCCTGGGCATTGTTATCGATCATGATCTTCTTCATGGCGAGGTAGGTCTGGCAAGACTTGACAATCTCTTCGCGCGAGGGTTCGCGGATTTCGCGGGCCTGCGACAGCCAGTAGTCCTGGGCCTCGTGCTCCGCCTCGGCGACGGGAATTGACTCATGAACGCGGATGAACTCGGCCGGCGTGACTTCGATGACCTCAGGGCCTACCTTGGCGCGCACTTGTGCAAAGTCCTTGGCGGCGTCGGTGCCGGCGGCGCACCCGGGCTCACCCATGAGAACAATCCGCGACTGCTTCATGCGCACGGGCACGCGCAGCAAGGCGGCGAGCCGGTCGATCTCAGCGAGGTCGCGCGAAGGGGCCATGATCAGGCGCACTCCGGCCTGCTGCAGGCGGGGAACGTACATCCAGTCATGGCCGCTGAACGGCTGCGAGTAGATGGCGACCGGGCGGCCGCTGTCCGCGAAGATCTTGAATGGACCGGAGTCGCCAAAGGAAAGGTGAATGACGAGAATCGCCTCCGCGCCGGAGGCATCGATCTTCGGCAGTAGTTCGGTCGCATCCGCGGCGCGGTTCTTGATGAGATCGCCACCGATGAATTCGACATCGCCCAGTTTGGACTGAACCTCGCGCAAGTGTGGTGCGAACTTGTCCGCAATCTCTTTGGGTGCGTCGAAGTCTGGCCGGGGCCAAGCGCCTCCGGTTCCCAAGTAGACGACGTAGATACGCACAGGCGGCAGTTTCGGCCAGCCCGCCGCCTCCGCTGCGGCCAAGGGCCGGGCGGCAACGCTGGCGAGAAGCAAGCCTCCGGTCGCTCCGAGAAAGGTTCGTCGGTTCATTGAACACGGCATAGGTATACCCCCCGTTGCCTGACCCCGATCTCGTGTGGCCCGCGCCATTCCCCCGTGTCCGGGCGCCGCCGGTCAGAAAGCGGTGCAGCCGTCATGATAGTCCAGAAGGGCGGTGACGTAAAGAGGGGAGGTCCAGGGCGACGGCAGATGCGGGCCTCGGGCTGTCGTGAGGCCCGTCTCGTCGTGTTGTCCGCGGCGCGGCGTTGCGCTACTGTGGAGGCGGACCTTCCATGGATTGAGCGGAGACGGGAATGCTGCTTCTGAAGAGCGCGGTGTTTGCACTAGTCGTGCCGGGAACGGTGGCCGGGGTAGTCCCCTACTGGATTCTCCGTGCGACAGGCCGTGCGCGGTGGCCGGAAATGGGCGTTCTGGCATTCCTCGGGCTCACCATGTTTCTGCTGGGGGCGGCAACGGCTTTGTCCAGCGTGTGGCGATTCGCCGTACACGGGAAGGGCACACCCGCGCCCATCGATCCGCCCAAGTTTCTCGTATCAGGCGGCACTTACCGTTTCACGCGCAATCCCATGTACGTTGGTGTTGTAAGTATGGTGCTGGGCGAAGCGGCCGTGTTCGCGTCGGGTTGGCTGCTTACATATGGACTGCTTCTGTTCTGCTTGTTCCATTCCTTTGTCGTCCTGTACGAAGAGCCAACGCTTCGCCGGCAATTTGGTTCATCATACGAGGACTTCTGCAAACGCGTGCCGCGTTGGCTCTGGCCGCGTGCGAGACACGAGTGAAGAACATCCGCTGCGACCACGTCGCGTGTGTGAGGCCACATGCTTGAAAGACTCCTGGCCCGTTGGACGGGACTGTTCGTGGTGTGGGTGTTGCTCTTTTCCGTGGCGGCCTATCTAATCCCGCGCCCCTTTGCGGCGCTTGCGCCGGGGATCGTTCCGGGACTGGGCGTCATCATGCTGGGGATGGGGATGACACTTACCCCGGCCGATTTCGTTCGGGTGGCGAAGATGCCCCGGGCGGTATTCTGCGGCGTCGTGGGCCAGTTCCTTATCATGCCGTTGTTGGCCTGGACCCTCGCGTACGCGTTCCGCCTGTCCCCCGAACTCGCCATGGGATTCATCATCCTTGGTTCGTGTCCCGGCGGGACGGCATCGAATGTAATCTCGTATCTCGCCAAGGCGGATGTCGCGCTCTCGGTGACTATGACCGCGTGCACGACTCTGCTCGCAATCGTGTTGACCCCCTGGCTGGTCTCCGTGCTGGGCGGCAGATACTTGCCTGTGAATGCCTGGGACCTCTTTGAGAGCGTGGTCAAGATCGTGCTTCTTCCCGTCAGCGCGGGTTTTCTGGTGCGCCATTACTTCCGGCGCCAGGTGGAGCGGATCCTGCCAGTGTTTCCGGCCCTGTCGGTTTTGGTTATCGTGTTGGTGATCGCGGCCATCGTGGCCTTGTCACGCGCGCAGATCGCCGGGGCTCTCGGTGTGACGGGATTGGTTGTGGTGCTGCACAATGGCCTGGGACTTGCCTTGGGGTACGCGCTGGCATGGGCCTGCCGTCTGCCCGTGTCCGCGCGCCGCACGGTTGCCATCGAGGTCGGAATGCAAAACAGCGGACTCGGTGTGGCGCTTGCCAAGACCCATTTCGCCAGTGCGCTGGTCGCGCTGCCCGCCAGCTTGTTCAGCATCATGCACAACCTGAGTGGTTCCATGCTCGCGGCGTATTGGCGCCGCAGGGGGTGAAAGCCCGAGTCCTTTCCTTGGCATTGGCCGGTACCTGAATGGTATAGTGCCGTGGGCTGATCAGCGCGACTATCCGACGCTGTCATTATTCTTACTTCGTGCGGAACGAGTGGATTGACATGCTTCTTAATGCAGACCTCAAACCCGGCGATTTGAAATCCGCCCTGGAGCGGTTTTTCCAGATAGCAGGTCCGAAGATTCTCGGATTGAACGACACATGGGATCCGTCAAAAGGGGCGCCCGTGTTTACGCGCCGGGGCGTGTATACCGCGCGCGGTTGGACCGAATGGACCCAAGGCTTTCAGTACGGCTGTCAGATTCTGCAATACGACGCGACGGGAGACGAGCGTTTCCTGCGTCTCGGCCGCGATAATACCATCCATCATATGGCCGCCCACGTGACGCACACCGGCGTACATGATCACGGTTTCAACAACGTGTCCACGTACGGAAATCTCCGCCGTCTTGGCCGTGAGGGCCGCACCGGCGAAACTCCGGAACGCATGGACTTCTACGCCATGGCGCTGAAGGCGTCCGGCGCCGTTCAAGCCGCACGCTGGACCACCATCGCGGATGGCACAGGGTTTATCCACTCGTTCAATGGGCCGCATTCGCTGTTCAGCGATACGATTCGATCGTGTCGCGCGCTGGTGCTGGCGCACCAATTGGGGCATTGCCTGATGGCGGAGAACGATCGGCGGATATCCCTGCTGGACCGCGCCATCGAGCATGCGCTGAATACGGCGCGCTTCAATGTGTACTACGGCGAAGGCCGGGACGCCTATGATGTCCGAGGGCGCGTGGTTCACGAGAGCATTTTCAATACAACGGATGGCGCGTACCGGTGTCCAAGCACACAGCAGGGCTACTCGCCTTTCTCGACGTGGACGCGCGGGCTCGCGTGGGTCATTCTCGGCTTCGCGGAAGAACTCGAGTCCCTAACCGCGCTGCCCGATGCGGATCTCAAGAAGCACGGTGGCCGCACGAAGGTCCGCGATTTCATGTTGAAGACGGCCACCGCGGCAGCGGATTTCTATATCGCAAATACCGCCACGGATGGCATTCCGTATTGGGACACGGGCGCGCCCGGCCTCGACCGCATGCCCGGGTACTTGGAGCGGCCGTCACAACCCGACAACCCGCATGAGCCTGTGGATAGCTCGGCCGCGGCCATCGCGGCGCAAGGCCTGCTGCGGCTGGGCCGTCTGCTTGGCCTCATGGACGCGGGCCGGAAATACTATCAGGCGGGCCTGCACGTGTCGCGCACCTTGTTCGCCGCCCCGTATCTTTCAGAAGTCCCGAAACATCAGGGCTTGCTGCTGCATTCGGTCTACCATCGCCCGAACGGCTGGGACTACGTGCCGCGTGGCAAGAAGGTGCCGCAAGGCGAGTCTTCGATGTGGGGCGATTATCATCTCATGGAATTGGCAGTCTATCTCAAGCGATTGGCTGAAGGCGGGCACTATCTGGCGTTTTTCGATCAGCCGCAAAAAGCGGCCCGTCGAAATGCCTTGTAGTGGAACGAAGGATGACCATCATGGAGAAAGAGACTGACGTCAATCCGGATGACTCCGCACGGGAGGTCCGATATGAACTGCGTATCCAGCCGACAGGCGATCCGGGCGAATTGCGCAAGTTGCCCTATTGGTATTACCTGCCGGTCCTCATTCCCATCTTCATCTGGATGGCGATGCCGGCGCAAGGCCCAATCTGGTTCGCGTCCGCCGCGACCTTGCTGTTGTTCGGTACATGGGCGCTGTTGCGCACAGAGCGCAATATGGACTCGACCAATGTGGACCGCGAACTCAAGCTATACATTTTGACGGCGCTCGCCGCGGGCTTTGCGTTGGCCTCGTGGCTCTTCTTGCTCGTGGTCGCATAGTCGCGAAACACATTGTTCCAACGTTTTGATTGGATTGAGGGGGATTCATGAAGACTCACGCGGTCGGCATCATCATGAACGGCGTTACGGGGCGCATGGGCACCAACCAGCATCTCGTGCGATCCATACTGGCGATACGCAAGCAGGGCGGCGTGCGCATTACGGATGGCGAAACCATCATGCCAGAACCGCTGTTGCTGGGACGCAACGCGTCCAAGCTGGCCAAGCTTGCCGAGGCCCACGGAGGCTTGCCGTATACGACCGACCTGGACGCCGCGTTGAAGGATAGTGCCTACAACGTCTACTTCGACGCGCAGAGCACGCTGCGCAGGTACGAGGATGTGAAAAAGGCCATCGCCGCGGGCAAGCACGTGTACTGCGAGAAACCCATCGCCGCGACTTCCGCGGAAGGCATGGATCTCTACAAGCGCGCGGAGGCGGCAAAGGTCAAGCACGGCGTCGTGCAGGACAAGCTGTGGCTGCCCGGCCTGCTCAAGTTGAAGTACCTGATCGACACGGGATTCTTCGGCGAAATACTCTCGGTCCGAGGCGAATTCGGTTATTGGGTATTTACGGGCGAGCACCAACCCGCCCAGCGGCCCTCGTGGAACTACCGCAAGAAGGACGGCGGTGGCATCATCCTCGACATGTTTTGTCACTGGCGTTATGTTGTCGACAATCTCTTCGGCAATGTGAAGTCCGTTTCCTCGCTTGGCGCGACACACATCAAGCGCCGTTGGGACGAAGCGGGCCAGGCGTACGATTGCGACACCGACGACTCGGCCTACGGCACATTCCTCACGGACCGCGGTATCGTGTGCCACTTCAATTCCTCATGGTGTGTGCGTGTCCGGCGCGATGACCTGCTGACGCTTCAGGTGGACGGCACCAAGGGGTCCGCGGTCGCGGGCCTGCGGCAGTGCTGGATTCAACCCGAAGCGGCCACACCGAAGCCGGTGTGGAATCCCGATATCGACAATCCAATCGACTTCAAGGCGGGTTGGGAACTGATGCCCGCGAACGTCGCCTACGAAAACGCATTCAAAGTGGAGTGGGAACTGTTCCTGCGCCATCTGGTCCTCGACGAGCCGTTTCGCTGGGATCTCCGCGAGGCCGCCAAAGGCGTGCAGCTTGCGGAACTTGGCATGCAGTCGTGGAAGGAGCGGCGCTGGATAGACGTGCCCGAGCTGTAGACGGCGGGCCTGCACTAGGAGGACACCCCGTGACCTCACTCAACAGGCGTCAATTCCTGCGCGTGGCAGGCGCCGCGGTCATGGCGACCGCATTCCCCCATGCTGCGTATGCACAAGAGCACAAGCTCGTCATCACAGCGGTGGAGCCGTACGTCCTCAAGGGGGGCAAGTGCTTCGTCCTCGTGCGGACCGATGCCGGCATAACCGGTATCGGTGAGGTCAGCCCCATGAACGCGCCCGCGGCGGCCCACCTGATCGCCAATCAATTCGGCGGGCTTATCACCGGCATGAATCCCCTCGATATCGATCGGTGTTGGGACCGCATCTTCTACGCCACTTACAAACAAGGTGTGATGGGCTTACAGCCGGAGGCACTAGCGGGAATCGATATCGCGCTGTGGGACATCCTCGGCAAGGTGACCGGCCTGCCGCTGTGCCAATTGCTTGGCGGCAAACGCCGCGACTGGGTCCGCGTGTATGCGAGCATCGGCGGCGGTGCGCGGTCCACACCCGAGAAGATGGCGGAGCGCGCGGCCCGTGCGGCCGCTCAAGGCTTCACGGCGGTCAAGATCCGCATGGACTACGGGCCCGTTGCGCCTGATACGGATGTCCCCAAGGACTTGGCGACTCTGGCGGCCGTGCGCGAAGCGATTGGGGACGGCGTGGAACTCAAGTTCGACGTCAATAACGGCTATTCCGCGCAGACGGCGATCCGGGTCGGTAAGGAGATCGAACAGTTCAACGTCACCCACTACGAGGAGCCGGTTGCCCAGACCGACTACGCGGGATACGCCGCCGTAGTCGAAGCCGTGGACATTCCCGTGGCCGCGGGCGAACATGAGTACACGCGTTGGCAGTTCCGCGATCTCATTGAGCAGGCCAACCCCGATATTCTCCAGCCCGATCTCGTCAAGTGCGCAGGCATATCCGAAGCCGTGAAGATTGCCGCACTCGCGTCCGCGCACCACAAGCTGCTCTGCCCGCACCAGACCCAACCCACGATCGGGCAAGCCGCCAACCTCCACTTCACGTCCGTCTTCGTGGCCAATGATATGGCCCAGGAGCTCGCCGAAGACGCCCTGGACAGCGCACTCCACGCCCTCTTCAAGAACCCGCTCGAATTCAAGGACGGCCGTATGAAAGTACCCGAAGGGCCCGGCCTCGGTCTCGAACTTGATGAGGATCGAATGAGGTCCTTCCTCGCGTGACGCGTGTGACGGTTACGAGCACGCAAAACGCGCGAAGTGAGTATCAAAGTCTTTGGCAAGGGGTATGAGGAAATCTTCCCCTCAGGCGGAGTTCCCGGGGCTCCTACTTCTTCTGCTCAAGCACCCAATTCACCACTTCGTTTGGCTCGGCAATCCAGACGTCTTCACCGCCGACGGAGCGTACCGTCGCAAATCGCTGCTCCAACTCCTGCGTCGTGCAATCTTTGGCAGGATGGATTGGTTTGTCCGGCATTGGACAGTGGCAGTAGTCGATAATCCATCCTTCGAGGTCGATCGCCTGGTGGATGCGTTTGTACGGATCATACACGGAGAAGAAGGGGGCCGGGTATTCCGTGTGCAAGGGCACCCGTCCAAGGCTCAACAGATCAGTCTCCCGCGTGTTCACGCGATCGTAAATGGTGAGGATGGACGTGAACCCCGCGATAGGCGCATACTTCAGCGCACCCGAGTGACCGTTGTTATCGCCGGGCACGCAGAACATGCGGACTTCCATATCCAGGGTTTCCTCGATCACACGTCGCGCCTGGACGACTTCCGTCTCAGCATTATTCAACGTCACGCCGCAATGCGTCATGCTGTGGCACGAGACGCCCCATCCTTCCTTGACCAACTCGTGGATCTGTTCCTTCGAAAGGATCATCATCTTGTCGTAACTACTGCCAGGCAAGTTGCGCGGCACGCCGATCTGGCTCGACACCAGCGCGAGATGTCCCGGCACGCCGTATTTGCGGTGGATGGGAAGCGCGTAGCGCAACAAGTCTTCGCATCCCTCGTCGTACGTGATTGAATAGACCCACTTCTTTCCGTTTTTCCAGGGCATGGTTGTTCCTCAACCCTCTTTATCTTTTTCCTTGGGCCTCACCAATTCGCCATACAAATCGGGACGCCGGATGATGTCGAACATGTAGCGCATGTTGCCTGCGTATCCATCGCCCCAGAATTCCATGCGCCACTTTGGATCGAACTCCGCGATAGCCACGCCGGGGCGGTGCGCCGTGGAACAGATGACGCGGCCGTCGGGTGCGATCACCTTCGCGTAGCCCATGTTCTTGCCCGCCAGGAAGGGCCGCGTGATGTAGCGCGACAACGCGAAGTACATCTGGCTGTCGATGGCCCGCGCTTTTTCAATGGACTCGAGCATGTCGCCCGTATAGTCCAAGTACATTGTGGGCACGCAGACGAGGTCCGCGCCTTTCAATCCGTATATCCGGAACATCTCCGGGAAGTGGATATCCATGCAGATGCCGATGCCCATCTTCATCCCCTCAAAATCAAATACGGGGAAGGGGTCCCCGGCCACGACAGGTTCAGTCAGGATGGCCTCTTCACTCGGAGCCGGATGCTTCTTGCGATAGAGGCCAAGAATCTCGCCTTTTCGGTCCAACAAGAACGCCGTGTTCGCGTGACGGTCGCCCACTTTCACGGACAGCGTCGAGATGACGCCGACCCCCGATGCTGCCGCCTGCTCGCGGAACCGCAATAATGCCGGATGCTCTTCGAGCGTATGTACGCCGTAGGTTGCGCCCGCAATGATGTCGGGTTCTTCCGGCAGCAGCACGAGGTCCGCGCCGCGCTCACCCGCCTCGACGATGGCTGCCACGCAGGTGTCGATGACGCCCGAGCGGTCCTCGACCTCGGGGCGGTCTATCGAAGTCACTGCTAGTCGAAAGAGTTTGGCCATTCCGGGCTCCCGAGTCTAGATCTGACTGTGGTAGATGCGGTCGACCAACTCCATGGTCTTAACCGTATCACTGAGGCTGCTGTTTGGTTTCGCGTTGCCTTTGACGCAGTCGATGAAGTGGCGATTCTCCGCGAAGAATCCCCAGCGATGCCAGTCGGCGTCATTTCCTGCGCATTGGGCTGGGTCGAAACTCTCCCCTTCGAGTTTGCCATCCTGATAGAGGACGCCGGAGTCATCGGGATCGGCATAGGCGGAAATGCCTTGCGCGTGCAACTCCAGCTTAAAGAAGCGGCGCCCCACCGCCCAATTGGTTTGCAGGATTCCTGTGGCGCCAGATGAAAATTTCGCGATCGCATAAAACGCGTTGTTGTCCTCTGCGCCGAGGTTACGGACATCGCTGGCCACGCTCACGACCTCGCCACCGCAGTAATGGCGCAACGTATCGACCGCGTGCACGGCGTCGCATGACAAAATGTCGATAGCGCCGTTGTAGTACGAAGCGCCAGGGTAGCTGCACTTCACAAAAGTCACGACGACCGTATGGATCGGTCCGCGCTTCTCGACACGGTTTCGGAGCGAGGTAAAAAGCGGCACATAGCGGCGCTGAAACCCGCACACGGCGATGACCTTATTGCGCGCCACGCATTCGGCCATGCGCCGGTTCTGGAATGCGTTCAGGCCCGGAGGCTTCTCGATGAACAGGTGATGCCCGCGCGACATGACATCCATGGCGACATCGAAGACGTGATGCGGCGGCATGAGGCAATAGACCGCGTCCGGTTTCTCGGTGTCGAGCATGCGGCGGTAGTCCTGGTAGGTACGCGAAATCCCGAAACGCCTCGCCGTATCGGCAAGCTTCTTCGCATCGAGGTCGCACAGCGCCGTCATCTCGACGTCACCCATCTCCGCGAGCGATGGGTAGTGCACGCCGTTCGCCATTGCCCCGGCGCCAATCAGGGCGACACGCACCTGCTTCTTGCGCAGGACAGCTCGTTTCGTGGTTGACTTCTTCACAGGCATGGGGGCGGATTCCGAGTTCCCAACTCCCGACATGGTATATACCAGGGCCCCCACCCCGCAAACCGACCTCCCGAAAAGGTGGCGGATCGCTCTCAAAAACCGTACACTTCCATCAATGGACCTGTCGCAACAACAGTGTATTGCTGCCGCGTTTGCCTTGGGCGTGCCGCAGAGCATCCAGAACCTGGGGGGAACGCGCAACGAGAACTACCGCCTCGCCACGGACCTGGGAACGTGGTTCGTACGGCGGCGTTTCCCGGGCTATTCTGAGCCAGATCGCGTCGAATTCGATCACGCCGCGCTCAAATTCCTCGCCTCACGCGGCGTAGCCGTTCCATCGCCGCGAACCACGGCGGACCACAGCACATGGTTCAAAGATGGCGACGCGCTCTGGGAAGTCTTCCCCTTTGTAGACGGCACGCCACCTTCCGAAGGCAGCATGAGTCAGGCGCGTGCCTTGGGCTCATCGCTGGGACGCTTTCACGCCGAGGGGCGGGCCTTCCATCTGCGCCACGACAAGATCGGAGCGCGCGGCGAGACGTGCGTGCTCGGAATGCTCGACATCGCGACGCGCATCGACCGGGAGCAGGCCGGTTGCACGGTGCCCTTGCGGCGTTACCGGAAGTGGGTGGTGGAGGCGGCCGAAAAGCTTCCTCTGAACGCCTATGTGGCCTTGCCGCACACCCTCGTGCATGGGGATATCCAGCCTGCCAACCTCATCATGCACGAAGACCAGGTCGCGGCCTTCGTGGACTTCGACTGGTGCGCGTGGCGGCCTCGCGTTTACGACCTCGCGTTCGCCGTGCTGTTGTGTTGCTCGTTTCACGCCACGCCCATTGAAGGCCACGACATCTGGTCGCTTACGCAGGAGCCCATCATTTCCGGCAAACTCGCGGGCACCCTGCTGGATGCGTACGAAGAGACGGCAGGCCTGTTGTGCAGCCTCGAGCGGGCCGCGCTGATCCCGCAGATTACATTGTCCTGGTGTCATTGCAGACTTGCAGGCGCGCTGAAGGTGACGTCCGATCGGCGGGCTGATTTTCTGGCGCGTCCGCCCGATTGCCTGGAGAAGTTCCTTCCCCGCTTCGAGTGATTGACCGTTTGGCAGACCAACGCGGAAAGGGAGGGCTGTGGTCTATCCGCTCTGGTACCTCGTAGGACTCGTCGCGTTTTGGGGCGTCGTCCCCTTTGCCGTTCTTGCCGCGTTCGATCGCAAGCGTCGCGGCAAACGGGGACTCAGCACGCGCCACCAGCAATGGTTCTGGGCTTACGTATTTCTGGCCGCGGCGTTGGCCTGGTCCACGCTCTTCTTGTTCTGGCCAATGGCCAAAGCAGTACACCAGAGCTTCAGCGACTTCAGCCTCACGAGTGCCACCGCGACGCACTGGGTAGGGGCCGCGAACTACGCGCGCATTCTCAGCGACCCTTTCTGGTGGCGCACGGTATTGGTCACTGCGGTGTACGTTGCTTTCACGCTTCCTGCAAGCATTCTCATCAGCATGTTCCTCGCCATCCAAATCCTGAAGCAACCCCAGCCGCTCCAGACCTTTTTCAAGGCGGCACTCTACCTTCCGGGCGTGATCAGTCCTGTTGTGGCTGCGGCCGTCATGAAAGGGATCTTTCACAGCGGCGATGGATTCGCCAATGCCTTGCTGCAAGGGGTGGGCCTTTCCGCGCAGAACTGGTTTGGCGATCCCGCCCTCGCCATGCCCGTGCTTATCTTCATGACGTGGATTTCAGCGAATGGCGTCGGGGTCATTGTATACGCGGCGGCTATCGGCAATATCCCCAGCACGTACTACGAGGTGGCCACCATCGACGGTGCCTCCGCATTTCGCACCTTCACTTCGGTCACGTGGCCGCTGGTGAAACCCACTACCGTTTTCGTCACGGTCACCGGTCTCATCGCCGGGTTTCAGGTGTTCGCACCGGCGTTGCTCATCACCGGCGGCGGCCCGCTCCAGACCACCTATTTCGTGAATTACCACGTGTACCGCACGTTCTACTATCAGAACGACTTCGGCACGGCCTCCGCCATGGCGGTCCTCCTCATGCTGCTCATCGTCGCGATATCCATTGTGAACTACCGGTGGCTCGCCACCGACGTGGAGTATTGAATCGTGGCCGCGTACAGGCAAGACCACGTTTCCGCGATGGGCAGAGTCGGGGCTTTTGCGATTCTCCTCCTGTACACGGCGATCTCGCTGTTGTCGCTCTACCTCATGCTCAGCAGCAGCCTGACGCGTCTGGGTTCGTCCTTCTCACTCTCGGATCTGGACTGGATCCCGCGCGATTGGGCCTGGGACAATTTCACGGGTTTCTTCGACCTCACGCACGACTCCGCGTGGACTTGGCTGCGCAACAGCCTGCTCGTAGCCCTCGTGCCCACCTGCTGCAATCTCATCTTCAGCGCCATGGCGGGTTACGCCCTTGCCAAGATCGATTTCCCGGGACGCCTGTTCTTCTTCTGGCTCATTATCGCCGTCATGGCCGTTCCGTCCTTCGTTACGCTGATTCCGCTGTACCAGATGATGTTCTCCTTCGGCTGGTTCGACACCTTCTTCGCGCTCATCGTCCCGCGTATGGCGGGTCTTGGCGGGGTCTTTTTGTTCAAGCAGTTCATGAGCACGTTGCCGCGTGAACTCATGCAGGCCGCTCGTGTCGACGGCGCATCCGAGTGGACCATCTTCTGGCGCATTGTGATGCCCATGGCGCGGCCCGTCCTCGCCGTCATGTTCCTGCTCGACTTTGTCGGTGCCTGGAATGATTACTTCTGGCCCTACCTCGTCACGAACTCAAAGGATATGATGACCCTGCAGGTCGGACTCATCTCGCTCATCGGGGTGGACCAGGGTTTTGTTTTTCCCGTGGACTACGGCATCATCATGGCGGGTGCCGTAATGGTCAGCCTGCCGGTGATCATCCTGTTTGTCGCGTTGCAGCGCTTCTTCATCCAAGGGTTGACGATCGGCGCGGTGAAAGGGTGATCGGTTGAGTCAGAATATCGCGGGAGTGGCGAGCGCGTGTTGGACAGGCGCCCATGGGTTGGGTAAGCGCGTGTGGGACAGGCGCCCTCGCCTGTCACCTAAATTGCAGTGTTACATGGATAGGCTCCGCTCGTGAAACAGGCATTCATCGCCATCCTAGTCATTGCTCTCGGCCTGAGCTGGCTCTGGTTCTGGACCGTGCTCGAAGCGCCCGATAGCGGGTCCGGAGGGGACAAGCAGATTCTGGCGAGCGACATGGTTAGCGTCTGGATCAACGAACTCATCGGATCGCCCGACGAAGCCCACTACTACCAACTCGCCGGCCTCTGGAACGCCTCTCACCCGGATGTGCACATCAAAATGGCAGTCATGAGCCATTCAGGCTACCAGAGCAAACTCCGCGTCGCGTTGGCGACGGGCCAACCGCCGGATGTCTATCTCAGCGGGTACGCGGACATCGACACCCTGCAATACAGCGGCAAGGTCTCGGATCTGTCCGTACCCATTCCTGAAGCGTTCCTCCCAGACGCCGCTCTCGAGGGAATGGGGCCTCTCGTTCGCCGAGCGATTACGCGTGATGGGCGCCCCACCGCCTTTCCGATCTATCGCTACGCCTACGGCGGGGTGATCCTCGCGAACCGAGGCATGCTCACCGCGGCAGGATATGACGATGCCGCAGTTCGCGAGAACGGCTGGACCGTCGACGCGTTTCGCGACGCGTGCAAACGCATGACCCGCGACAGCGATGGCGATGGCAACATTGATACCTGGGGGTTCGGCGCGGCACTGATCCACGTGCAACAACTCTTCATCGACGAGTTCGGCCCGGGGATTTGGGGGCGTGATGTGTCCTTGCGCCACTTCCTTTACCTGGAGCCGCCTTCACAAGAGTGGAAGCTCCACCCCGGCCTCACTGAGGACAAGGTGGCCGAAGTATTCGCATTGTTCGATCACCTTCTGAACATCGACAAGTCGTGGAACCCGGCCACCCTTGGCATGAACTGGAACGAGATCAACGAAGAACTCATCACGCGGCGCACGCTGGGCATGACCTTCGGCGAGAGCCCGTGGTCCGCGAAGCTGTGGCGCGAGACCTGGGAGGCCGATCACGCGCGCGGCGCCACCCAAGGCGACGAACCGCCTGACCTGACCGTAATCTGGATGCCCACCCGCGAGTCCGGTACGTGGCCCGCCCCGCGCGCGGGCGTTCTGGGGTTTTCCGTGCTCAAGCAGATACCTTACAAGGGCGATGCCCACACCGAGAATGCCTTGCGCGTCGCGAAGTTTCTGTCCGACCCTGCCCACCTCGCTCGTTCGCAGCTTCGCCGCTTCCGGCACCTGCCGCCCGATACAAGAGCTTTCGCACAACTCTTTCCGGAGCTGGTACCCACGGATGATCCCTGGGTGCAGTTCTACACAAAGGTCATGGAAAGCGAGATACCTGTTGTTGAAGAGCCGCTATCTCCCGGCGATCCCGCCACGGCCCGGTATGCCGTTCTCAGACTTGCCATCGATCGGTGGTTCGAGAAGGAGGGCAAAGGCTACATCGAACAAGTCATCTACCATCGCCTCACCCCGCGCGACGCCGCGAAGCAGTTCATGGAGGGCCTGCGCGCGGCTGTAACGGCCGCCACTCAGAGTCTGCCGGATACCGAAGAAGATTCCTCTCGCAGAGACGCGGAGACGCAAAGGAAAGAGAGCTAAGAGGATGTTTCAAAAGGAAGTGACCGCGAAGAACAATGGAACCTGCGCCGCAGGGCACCCAGACTCCGTTGTTTCTTGCGATCACCTTCCGCGGAAAACTACTCGGAGCGCTGAAAGCGCCATGCAACTCTAGCCAGGGGCAGAGCGAAGCGACGCCCCTGGTAATGAAATGTCCCCAGTGATTCAGCCCTGTAGGGGCGTCGCAAGAATGGGTATATCAAGGTATTGCGACGCCCCTACAGGGCTCGGTCCAGGGGTGTTGGCCGATACCAGGGGCGGCGCTTCGCTCTGCCCCTGGCTAGAAATGCGGCACGCTTTCAGCGTGCATGGCCGAACCCTGGTCGCTTGGATCGTATCAAGCCTCCGATGATCTGTGCAGGCCCTTTTGAAGCACGTGCTTAGGGCGAATATAGTCCGAGGACTTTGTTTGCATTGACGCGGAGGATGCTATGAAGTCGAAAGAGAGAGCTATGGCAATTCTCGCCATGCTGCCGCCCGACTGTTGTCTTGAGGATGTCATTTACCATCTGTACGTAGTACAAGCAATTGAGCGAGGACAGGCCGACTCCGCCGCAGGCCGAACAGTTGCCCATGAGGAAGTGGAAGCAAAACTGCGCGAGAAATGGCTTCGCACGAACGACGAGTAGTGTGGACCGCATCCACCTCCGAAACGCTCGAACAGACCGTCTCCTTTATCACCCAGATCCCGTACTGCGTGGCAGAGAAACATGCAGTACTTGCATTTGAAGCGGTACCGTGTTGGAATAGGTGTGGGGCCGTAACCGGCCATACGTGTAAGTGCTGAACGACGCTTCAAATGGCCGTGTTGTCGCGGAGGTTTTCATGAAGACTTCCAGCAGAATCGTCTATTACAGTTTCGGGTCTGTGACCGCGTTGTTTGTGTGCAGTGGAGGCCTATTCCTGGCGACTGCACTTTTCTCGGGACACTCAATCTGGCAACTCAATGATGCCGATGCGCCATATGTGGCACAGTTCTTCATTGCCTTCTCGTCTCTCGATGCAATTTTCCTCACGCTTCTCGCAGCGGCGGTCTATCTGTTGTTTCGAAAGCGAGCGTCCGGTTTTGTCCTGTTATCTGCTACGCTTCTGGCTGAGGTGGTCTACTTCGTTTTGGTGGCTATGCTGTGGCTCGTGCCAAACACTGTGGGTATGAGTGCCGCGTCTGCGAGCGGCATCGGTAATATGGGCATTGCGCCTCAAATGCTCGTGCATTATCCCATACCGGCAATTATCGCCATGCTCGTTCTCAAAGCACTTGGAATTCTTGAATTGGAATGGCCATCTGCCACTTCCGGCGCTGCTCCCGGGGACTAGCGTCTCCGGAACGGGAATCGGCAATGGATTGGGCAACTGGACGCGATAATTCAGGCGTCACGCGGGTGTGTGTGCCCGTCCAGTGGTGACTGATAGCCGAGCTTCAGGAGTTCCGGCTTTTCGAAAGTGAAAGGGAGCCTCCCCATGCCCACCTGCACATGCGGTTTCGACTACGTGAAGGGCCGGCTGGCGGGCCGGGAATTTGACTCCTACGCCGTGATTGATGATGCGCACTACCGGCGCGTGGTCAAGAAGGAACATGCCATCCTTTCGGAGAAAGATAAGGAGAAGAAGCAGCGGCTTCTCGCCAGCGCCTCGCGATGGGTCGGTAGCCTCATACACTGCCCCGAGTGCGGCGCGTGGCTGCTGGTCGAACCCGAAAAACGGAACGCGGGACACGAGTTCATCATTCTGACACCCCTATTGACGCGCGGATCACGATCTCCTAATAGCGATTGAAGCATCTGAATCCCGCATCAATACTGCGTCGTGCCTTCGTCCTTCAGCCGCTTCAGGCTGCGGTTCTCGCCCGCGATCAGCAACAGCTTGTCATAGGCCCAGTGGTATTCGGTGTTGTTGAAGCGGCGGGTTTCCACGGACGTGCGGAACCAACGCACGGCATCTTCGAATCGGCCCTGCTGCGCGCACATGATTCCCAGATAGCACGCGGTTTCGCAGACCTGGTCGAGGTTCGTGGCAATCCCGTACGCCTTCTCCTCTGGCGATAGCCCCACCAGCACCCGGCACAGTTCGTTGTAATAGCTGGCATCCGCGGCGTTGAGATGCGCCACGAGATCCTGATAATGCGGGTCATTCTGCGGTCCCGCTTGCGCGGCCGCGGCCGCCCGATAGAGCCAGACATATTCCGCATGGGGATTGGCATCGGCATTCGGAATGACGTCCCACAGCAATTCGTGGTGTTTATCGAGCAGAATCTCCGCGGCAAAGAGGGAGCGACTCTTCTCGGGCACGTTCGCCATGATCCATTTGCGGCCTTCTTCCTGCTGGCCCAACTTGTCGAAATGGTCGTACGCGTAGATCAGCACGGAAGACGCGTTTGGGTTCACTTCGAATTCTTTGCGGTAAAGCTCGATGGCGATCTTGTGCTGGTCGATCTTTCCCACTGCGGAGGCAAGCCCGCGAAGCCCTTCGCCCTCCAGATGAGATTCGACCAAGCCCACCGCGATGTGTCGAAGGCGGGCAGGGTCCTTCCCCACAATGTCAATCAGCACCGGCCAGACATGCTGGCGATAATCGTGGTAGCCCAGAATGTTCGCATTGTCCAGGATGAGCGCCTTCGCTTCGTCGTCCTGCCCGAACGTGTAATACACGCGCAAGAGGATCGACACGGCAAGCGGCGTGGACCGGAAACGGTCCACCACGAATCGGCCCGCGTCTATCGCTTCGGCCTTGCGCCCCAGTTGCGCCAACGCACGCGCGCGCAGCGCCCTGACTCTGAAGGCCGCGCTGTCAATTACTGGCTCAATGGCGTCCAGGGCTTCCTGATACTTCTCTTGCTCGAAGTACGTTTCGCCCACGTTGCAGAAGGCGAAGATGTCCTGCAGGTCATAGGTCTCGATATCGCGGCCCAGCCAAGTCCGCATGATCGTGCGCGCTTCGTCATAGCGCTTGCGCTGAAAGAGGTAATCGTAGTAGCTCTCGTAGACGGTCCATTCGTCCGGGAATTGCCGGATCAGGTCGGCGTGGTCTCCGCTCAAGACCTTAACGTTTTCGCCATCCAACTGTGCCTGATACTCGAGGATCGTTGACCGGACATACGGCGTGGCGTGCTTCATGGCCGCCAGCTCACGCAGTTTTCCGCCGTCGCCGTTGTAGGAGGCAAACCATGCGGCGCTCGACAGACTCGCCGGGGAAACCTCGGCCAGCGCGCTCACATACAACCGCTCCATCTCCGCGGGATCGTAAAGCACCTCCATCATTTGGTCGCCCAGTTCCATTCGGGACTGCGGGCGTGTGTCGAGGCGCGATGCGAAGAATTCGATGCATTCGAAATTCTCGGGGCGTGAGTAGGGATACCGCCCTTCCATTGCACCAAACGCCTGAATGAGTCCCGCCGTTCCGATGTGGGACAGGCGCCTTAATACCTCCACATTTGCCCGAGGAGCGCGGGCGCCTTCCTTCAATTCGACCAGGCCGAGGTACCAGGGCCCGAGTTCTTCCGCGAATGTGCCGTGAAACTTGCCGAAGTAAGCTGCGAGAGACTTGGCGCTTGGCACATCGACGGAACGGTAAAGCAGGTAGATTCCCTGCTCCGCCAAACCAGCCACGAAGCAGCCGCGGTAGAAGTCACTCACCGCGTCCGCGAGGAGAATAGGGCCAGTGAACGCGCGGTCAGCCTCGACCGCATAGGCGTCCATGTCGCGCGCGAGTTCCAGAGGGTCCTTCTTCAAGTTGCGCAAGGCCTTTGCTTGGGACTCCTTGGTCCCGTCGGGCAGTACTTCTTGCCCAGTCACTTGGGCGAGAGCAAGTGTCGCACCGGCGGGCAGAGCCCGGGACATCACGTCGAGAACCACGTACGCCTCGCTTGCGAGGGCCGCCTTGCACACGGGCAGATCCAGGGTCGCATCGTCCGCGAGCAATCGATTGGCGTAGTCAAGCACTCTCTCGGTATTCGAGGACGTCCCCAATGCCTTCATACATAGGAATTTCTCTAAGGGGTTCAAGGAAGATTCGTCCGCACGCTCGCGAAGTTGTGCGTACCGCAGAGACACGATTAGGCGGACGGGGTCTTCTAATTCCAAGGTGCGTGCGGTGTCCTTCGCATGATTGGCGTATCCGAGTTCGCTTGCAAGAAGTGCTTCGTAGCGTGCCAGCGACGGCCCCGCCGCAGCCTTCGCCAAGGCAAGGAAAGCGAGCGCACGCGCTTGTTGTGCTTCAAACGCGCCGAGGGAATCCAGTTGTTGGATGGCCAGGAGCGTGTGCATCCTGGCCGCCGCATCCAAGAGCCGCGCGTCGGCTCCGTGCTGGGTCCACGCGGCGTTGATCTGTTTGCCGGCTTCGCACAAATGGTAGGGAGAGAACCCGTCGAGCGAGTGCTCGATTTCCTCCAGTTTCTCTTGGGGCACGGCATTGCCAAGGGTCATTCCGTGCGCGGCGAGACAGCTTCTTGTCCACGATTCCAGAAGACCCATGCCGTCGGCAAATCTGGGAAACTCGGGCAAGGCGCCAACGGCCTTGGCGTCGTAGATGACTTCCCATCGGCCGTCCGCAAACCGCACCTCCACCGATCCCGAAGCCTCCCCCGTGATGAATTGATGGATGCGCGCCACGGCTTCAATGAACCGGAGGTCCGGGCGAAGCCGATAGCGATCGGCTATCGAACTCTGAAAAGCGGGTAGCGAAATGGCTTGCTGCGCGGGCAGAGACGCGGACGGCCCGGCGTTCACCCCTTTTTCCCGGATCGGAGTCTGCCCGGCAGTGTCTTCCTTGGCGCGGGGAAAGGGGATTGGGATGTAACAACCTGCCCCAACTATCAGTAAGACTGCGACCAACCCGATGCCGGCGCATGCGAAGGAAATGCTTCTCATGACGTTGTGTGTCTCCTATGTGGCCACAGTCTGCTTTCGGCGAACTGGCTGCGTCTCTGCCGCCCTTTTCCTGTCAAGGACAATGATATCACGACAGTCTGGGCCGATCAGATATTTATCGTACCTCAATGCGCATGGAGGGTAGGAAGGGGTGGGTACTTGAGGCATGCCATAAATGCAGGGTACGGCCCCGGCATCGCCTCGAATAGGCGTTCGCCTGAACGCTCCCTACGCAATGATGTCGCGCACGACGTTGCCGTGGACGTCCGTCAGGCGGAAGTCGCGGCCCTGGAAGGGGTAGGTGAGCCGCAGGTGGTCGATACCCATCAGGTGGAGGACGGTGGCGTTCAGATCATGGATGTGGACGGGGTTCTCGACAATGTTGTAGCAGAAGTCATCGGTCTTGCCGAAGCTGAATCCGGGCTTCACGCCGCCGCCCGCCATCCACACGGTGAAGCAGCGCCCGTGGTGATCGCGGCCGTAGTTGTCGGCGGTGAGCTTGCCCTGGCAATACACCGTGCGGCCGAACTCGCCGCCCCAGATGATCAGGGTGTCTTCAAGCATGCCGCGCTGCTTCAGATCAGTCACGAGGGCTGCGGACGCCTGGTCCACGTCGCGGCATTGCTCGGTCAAGTCGTTGGGCAGGTTGTTGTGCTGGTCCCAGTCGCGGTGGAACAACTGGATGAACCGCACGCCGCGCTCGGCCAGCCTACGTGCCAGCAGGCAATTGGATGCGAAGGTGCCTGGCTTGCGGGCGGCCTCGCCATACAGCTCGAAGATGTGGTCCGGCTCGTCAGACGTGTCCGCAAGGTCCGGCACCGAAGTCTGCATGCGGTAGGCCATCTCATACTGGGCGATACGCGTGTTGACTTCCGGGTCAAGCTGCTCCTGAAAGTGCATCGCATTCAGATTTGCCAGCCCGTCCAGCATTCTGCGGCGTGTCGTGGCGTCGACCCCCGGCGGATTTGACAGATACAGCACGGGGTCGCCGCCTGAACGGAACTTCACCCCCTGATACTCCGACGGCAGGAAACCCGCGCCCCACAAGCGATCAAACAAGGCCTGCGCTGGACGCGCCATGCTGGTCCGCGACAGCATCACGATGAAGCTGGGCAAGTCGTGGTTCTCGCTGCCAAGTCCATACGAAAGCCACGCCCCCACGCTGGGGCGCCCCGGCTGCTGGCTGCCCGTCTGGATGTACGTGATGGCCGGGTCGTGGTTGATCGCCTCCGTGTTCACCGTCTTGATGTAACACAGGTCGTCGGAAACCGACGCGATGTACGGTAGCCGATCGCTCACCCAATGGCCCGACTGGCCGTGCTGGTCGAACTTGAACATTGAGGACACCATCGGGAAACTCGACTGCCCGGAAGTCATTCCGGTCAGCCGCTGCCCCATGCGCACGGAATCCGGCAGCTCATTCCCGTGGACGGGTTGAAGCTGAGGCTTGTAGTCGAAGAGGTCGATCTGCGATGGCCCGCCCGACATGAAGAGGTAGATAATCCGTTTCGCCTTGGGTGCGAAGTGCGGCTGGCCGAGTCCGCTGTTCGCGGGTCCTGTCAGCGCCGCCATGGCTTGGGGGCTTAGAAGCGAGCCCAACGCCGCCACACCGATTCCCGCGCTGCACCGGCCAAAGAAATGGCGGCGGGTCATGAGCAATTCATGTTCGCGAACCGGATCCATGCAGAATCCCTCTCATCTCAATGCGGAACAACAGCCTTGCAAAACAGCACAATAAGCTTAATGGAATTGCCGGAGAATGTAAAGAAACCAAGAAAAGGCGCCCTCGTCCGCTCGGATGGATCCGCCGGATCGGTCCGATCGGGCAAGTGAGTCTGGCGCATTCCGGTTTCAGGGTGTGTTGCCCTCCGCGGACCCTGCGGCAAACAGCGTCAATTGGCTCGGTGCCCCGGCTGCATCCTTCGCGGCCAACACCGTTTCCGGCACCAGCGATCCATCCCCACGAATATGCTCGACATGCACGCCTTCCCCTGACAGCACCCGCGCGATTAAATGCCGCCGGTGACACCTTGAAGGGTCCTCCTCTGCGCACAGGATGGCCGTCTTGGCATCCTTCATCAGTCGCTCCACGCGGTCGAGACCCTCGCGGAACGCGGGCCGCTGGGCCATGTGCCCATAGTCCGGCTTGCCGTCTGCCGCGTAGCACTCGGGATCATCCGGTTTGCCGCCCAATTCTTTGCCGAGGAATATGTAGTCGATGGAATGCGCGGCGAGCGATTTGCGCAACGCATCGCGGTTGAATTGCGGGCAGTGGCGTGAATAGGGACGCGAGCGTACATCCGCAACAGTCACAACGCCGTGCATCCGCAGCAGGTCGACTAAATGCAGGAACGCGTGATTGGAATGTCCAATGGTATACAGCATCATCGCAGCCTTCGAGCGCACAAGAATCGCAGCCTGGGACCGCGCGCGGCCCTTTTGCGCTCTCATCAATTATACCAGGATATTGCGCACCACGTTTCCGTGTACGTCTGTCAACCGGAAATCGCGCCCCTGATAGCGGAAGGTGAGACGTTCGTGGTCGATGCCCATCTGCTGGAGAATTGTCGCGTTGAAATCGTGAACATGGACCGGGTTCTCGGCGATGTTATAACTGAAGTCATCGGTCTTGCCGTACGTGATGCCGGACTTCACGCCGCCGCCCGCCATCCATACCGAGAAGCAGCGTCCGTGATGGTCGCGCCCGTAAGTCTCTGTGTCGAGCTTGCCCTGACTGTATACCGAGCGCCCGAACTCGCCGCCCCAGATCACCAGCGTGTCTTCCAGCAGCCCTCGCTGTTTCAAGTCCGTCACCAGCGCCGCGCTGGCTTGGTCAACGTCCTTGCATTGCGCGGCGATGTCGCGTGGAAGATTCGCGTGCTGGTCCCAGCCCCGGTGGTACAACTGCACGAAACGCACGCCGCGTTCCGCCAAGCGGCGGGCGAGAAGGCAATTCGCCGCATACGAACCGGGTCTCTACGCGTCGGGCCCGTACAGGTCAATCACGTGCTGCGGCTCTGTCGAGAAGTCAACGAGTTCCGGCACGGACATCTGCATGCGGTAGGCCATTTCATATTGGGCGATGCGCGCGATGATCTCCGGGTCCCCGAGTTCGTCGTGCAGCATGCCGTTCAATCTTGAAAGACTATCCAGCATGCTTCGCCGCATCTGCGTCGAGATTCCGGCCGGATTCTTCAGAAAGAGGACCGGTTCTCCCGAGGACCGCAGGTTGATCCCCTGGTGCTCGGCGGGCAGAAAGCCTGCCCCCCAAATGCGAGGATACAACGGCTGCATGTTCACAAAGGGACTTCCCTTCGAGATAAGCACGCAGAACGCCGGTAGATCGCTGTTCTCGCTGCCCAAGCCGTAGCTCAACCACGCGCCCAGGCTTGGCCGGCCCGCTTGCTGTGCACCCGTCGTCACATAGGTAGTCGCCGGATCATGGTTGATCGCTTCCGTATTCAGCGTCCGGATGATGCACAAATCGTCCGCCACGGACCCGATGTGAGGGAGCAGCTCGCTCACCCAGGCGCCACACTGGCCGTGTTGGTGGAACGCGAATCGCGAAGAGACAACGGGAAAAGAATCCTGTCCCGAGGTCATTGTGGTCACGCGCTGGCCGCCGCGCACAGAATCCGGCAGCTCGGAGCCGTGCAGGCCTCGCAACGCGGGTTTGTAGTCCAGAATGTCGATCTGCGAAGGCCCGCCCGACATGAACAGGTAGATGATGCGCTTGGCTTTGGGCGGGAAGTGCGCGGCGCCAACGTTTTGGGCATCAACCGCTCGCGATGTCAGGAGCGAACCCAGCGCGGCGACGCCGATACCCGTGCTCGTCCGTCCGAAGAACTGTCTTCGTGTGAGCAGGAGTTCGTTTTCGCGGCGTGGGTCCATGCGGGCCGTCCTGCCGTGTGGCGTCAGCTCTTTGTCAGGGTTTCGTCCAGGTTCAAGATCACGCTGGCCACGGTGCTCCACGCGGCCAGTTCCGGCGCGTCCAGCGAAGTGTCGCAGGGTCGTTCGCCTACCGAGAGGAGGGCTTTCGCAGCATCTTGATCCTGCCGATAGGCCGCGACCTGCTCGTCGTACATCTTCGTGAGGACCGCGCACTCTTCCGGTTTGGGTTTGCGCGCGGTCGCCAATTCAAACGCATACGCCACACGCGACTCGGGCTCCGGTCCTGCTTCCTTCAGGATGCGTTCCGCCAGCACGCGCGACGCCTCGACAAATTGCGTGTCGTTCAACAGCGCCAGGGCCTGCAGGGGCGTGTTCGTGCGAGCGCGCCGCGCCGTGCAGATTTCGCGATTCGGCGCGTCGAAGATCAGCATGCCCGGTGGGGGCGACTGGCGTTTCCAAAAGGTGTACATGCTACGGCGGTACAAGGCCTCGCCGTGATCCTGTTCGAAGACTTGCCCCGTGAACTCTGTGCCGCCATACGAGACCTCTTCCCACAGGCCCGCGGGCTGATAAGGCTTCACGCTCGGCCCACCGATGGTATTCACCAGGAGCCCGCTAATCGCCAGCGCGTTGTCGCGAACCATTTCCCCATCCATGCGGAAGCGCGGCCCGCGCGCCAGCAGACGGTTCTCGGGATCCTTCTCGTAGACGTCGGGTCTGACCTTGGACTCTTGCCGGTACGCTGCCGACGTTACAATCAGCCGTTGCATCGCTTTGACATCCCAGCCTGTTCGGATAAACTCCGTGGCCAGCCAATCGAGCAACTCGGGATGCGTGGGCCATTCGCCTTGCACACCGAAGTCTTCCGCCGTTTTCACGATGCCCGTCCCGAAATAGTGCATCCAGTACCGGTTCACGGCTACCCGTGCCGTCAGCGGGTTCGACGGATCGACCAGCCATTGCGCGAAGCCCAAACGGTTCGCGGGCACCCCCGCCGGGAGCGGCGGCAACGCGGCCGGCACCGCCGCCGTCACCTTGTCCTTGGGCTGATCGTATTGTCCGCGCGCCAATATGAACGTCTCGCGCGGCTCCGCCATCTCCTGCATCACCATCGTCGTCGGGATCTCGGCGTCGAGCGCGCGCTCTTTCTCGCGGAGCGAGGCCAGTTCCGTGCTGAGCGGCGCCCACTCGGACCAGTTCCGGCTCCGGTAGTACTCGCGGATCGTAGCCACCTGCTTATCGGAGCGCGTCGTCGCGGGAGTCACAAGCGCGCGTTCCAGCGCCAAGGGGATATCTCCGACTTCTTCATCGGCGCGCCGGAAGTAATAGGCGTACGCGTTTCCGTAATTGACGACCTTCACCAGCAGACGGTTCTCACCCGCATTCAATTGAACGCTGATCTTGTCCTCGTCAGGAGTCACTCCGCGCTGCACGTTCTTGTCATGCACGACCTGTTCGTTGAGCCACACCTTGATGGCATCGTTGCTGCCCATGGACAGCGTCATGACGCGCGCGGACGGCGCCGTGACCGTCCGGTAGAAGTAGGTCGCGGCGACATTGCCGCTCAGTTCCTGGACCGTGCCATCCGTTGCCTGCACCTGCTGCACCCATTTGGCCCGCTGGTCTTCGTACGTAGCGGCGAGGTCAACGCCCTTCTCGGGATCGAACGCTGTTTCGTAAGCAGCCTTCCCGTCAGCGGCGACGAACGGCCCGCTGACGTACCACGGGCCCAAAACCGCTGGTGCCATGGTCGGCTCGGACGTCACCGAAATCCGGAAGTTCCCGAACGCGTGTTGAGCGAACGGCGATTGGTGGTGCACGCGCATCTGAATACGTGTTCCCACGTCGAAACCAAACGGTCGATCCGGGACCAGGACCAGAGTGTGGCCGCCCTTGTCTCCGCCCTGCACGCCCCAGCCCGTTTCCTGATTCCCATCGATTGCCTTAACGGCGCCGAAATCCGGCTGCGCGAAATCGGCCGCTGCGGTGCTGAATGTCACCTTCTGCTTGAGTTCGGGATTATCGGAGGGACTAATCTCGGCTTCGAATTCCGTCAACACGAAGTTCCCGTTCTCGGAGCGGCCCGGCCCGCCTCCAGACAGAGTCTCGTCCTCCAGCGCCTCAATGCGGATCGCCGTGATCTCCGTGGCGTTCGTATTCACGGTGATGTCATAGGTATCTTTATCAGGGTTTGTGCCTTCGACCCAAACGGAGCGATCTACGCGTGTCTTCAGCGTTGCGCCACCCGCCGACACGGCGGATTCCGGTTCCAGCGCGGTCCAACGAGCCTGTACCGTGTTGATAGTCTCCGATTCCCAAGCCGCCTGAGCCGTGTCTACCTCGGGCACCGGCGCGTTCATCTTGGCCAGCACGACGTCTATCGCGCCCTTCAACTCTTCCATTCTCTTCTGCTGTTCAGGCAGCGGCGCTTTGATCAGCGGGACCGCGTTGCCTTCCCGGCCATCCGATCCACTCTCATTGACCGTATTGAAGAACGCGAACATCTCGTAGAAATTCTTGTTGGAGATGGGATCGAACTTGTGGTCGTGGCATTGGGCACAGCCGATTGTGAGACCCATCCACGCGGTGCCCGTCGTGTTGAGCCGATCCACCACGTACTGGACGCGATACTCTTCCGGGATGATCCCGCCTTCAAACGTGATCATGTGATTGCGATTGAATCCCGTGGCGATCAACTGGTCCAGGTTCGGCTGCGGAAGCAGGTCGCCCGCCAACTGCTGGATCGTGAACTGGTCGAAAGGGAGGTTGCGGTTGTACGCATCGATCACCCAATCGCGCCAGCGCCACATGAAGCGAATATTGTCGATGTGATAGCCGTTCGTGTCCGCATAGCGCGACACATCGAGCCACGTGCGGGCCATTTGCTCGCCGTAGTGGGGCGATGCCAGTAGGCGGTCCACGAGCTTCTCATAGGCGTCTGGGCTCGTGTCGTTCACGAACGCCTCGACATCCCCAGGCGTGGGTGGAAGCCCGGTGAGGTCCAGCGTGACCCGGCGTGCCAAGGTGCGGCGGTCCGCTTCGGGGGATGGTTCAAGTCCTTCTCGTTCCAAGCGCGCAAGAATGAAATAGTCCAGCTCGTTCTTCACCCAATCCTTGCGCGACACCTCCGGCAAGGGGGCCCGTTTTGGGGCCTCGAACGCCCAGTGCTTCTCGTACTTCCCGCCTTGATCCATCCACTTGCCCAACAGGTCGATTTGATGCTGCGTGAGCGTCTTGCCAAAGTCCGCAGGTGGCATCTTTTCGTCGGGATCGGTGCTGGTAATCCGCTTGAATGCTTCACTCGCCGCCTTGTCACCGGGAACGATCGGCGCGCCGCCGGATTTCAGCACCGCCGTGGCCCCCTCCTCCGTGTCGAGGCGCAGGCCCGCCTTGCGCGTTTGGTCGTCGGGGCCGTGACACGCAAAACAGTTGTTTGCGAGGATCGGGCGGATATCGCGATTAAAGTTCACGCGCTCGGCCGGATCGACGGCGGGCGCGGCAGGCGGTGCGGGGGTGGGGACGGCTGTGTCTGCGGGCGGGTCCAGCGGCGCCGCGCCCAGCAATTGCAGGGACCGCTCGTACACCGCAATTTTCTCCGCCACGTCTGCCTGATGCTTCTTGGCGGCCTCCAATTGTTCGTTGAGCGCGGGCAACTGTCCGGCGATCTCGCCGAGCTTGGCCTTCTCTGCCTCCAACTCCTTCGTGAGCGCGTCGATTCGCGCCTGCGCTTCGGCGGACTGTGTCTGCGCCGCGTTGACCTTTCCGGTGACTTCATCGATTAACGGTTGCGCCTCGCTTGCTTGCTTGCGCACCGCCTCCAGGCGTTCTGTCAAGACTTTGGAGACCGAATCCCGGGAAGCAGGATCGCTCTGAACTTTCTCAAGAAGACCCAGGAAGTCTTCGACCGGCGTCTCAGTGGCAGGCGCAGTCTCCTCTGCCGCATATGCGCTCAGAATCGACGCGATGACACAGATCACCACAATCAAATTGCGAATCACCATAGACCGATAGCCTCCTGCCCTCCATCATTCCAGACCGGCCCCCTCTTCGTCAAGGTTTTCGAGGTTTCGTCCTCTACAGGTCGGTCCGCATGACTCCACGTGGACAGGCAGAACATCCTCGGCTAGAATTGCGCAAAAAAGCTGAAAAGGAGGGGGAGATGTCTTGCGACACGTTCCTACTAAGTAGTTATTGTCAAATAGGTTGCAGGGCAATCATGTTTTGTGCGGGCGTGCTGGCAATGAGTGCCTGCCTGGCAGAAGCCGCGGAAATGGCCGAGCCGGGCGAGAACCTTGTGCGAAACGGGAACTTTCTCGCATGGGATACGTATTCGGGTAAAGGTGTTACCACGACCAGCGTCGGTGTGCCTCCGAACTCCCTACCCAAAGATTGGTATGGCGGCCCTGGAGTGGGGGCGACCGCCACTTACGACGTCGTTCCGTTTTCTCCTGGACAAACGGATGTGCCGGGCAACCCGGAGCGGTTCTTCCGCGTCTCGTGGAGCGTTTCTCCTACCAAGGACTGGCCCGGTGAAGCCCACCATCAACCCGCATTCCGCTTCACCTTTCTGGAGTACTTCGGGATGGGTGACGTCCATCTTCTCGAGGGTAAGACAGCCATTTGCTCCTTCTACGCCCGCACCAACGAGGGAAGCGTGGACATTGTTCCTCTCCTGTGGCATAGCTACGACGCCAACACCCCGGGCATTGCGGGTGTCAAAGGGAAAGGCTATGAACTGTTCGAGTCTTCGGGAAAACCGGGTGTCGTGACGGTGGCGCAAGGCGCCCCCAATCCCGAGGCGGTCTGTCGCCTGACCTCGCGCTGGCAACGTTTCGAGAAGCGCATCGCGCTGCCCGGCACGCAGAACAAGTCGGTCACACCGGGGAACTACACCGGCGTGGGCTTCGACCTCGTTGCGCGCGAGGTCAACACGATCGACCTGGCAGAGATTCGAGTCGTGCCGTTGCAGGGGCAAGATTGATCGCGACTGCCGCGCCCCGTACGATTAGGACTTGAATCGTCGCAACACATGATGCATCGGTCTGCCCAGCATGCATGGAGAACACTCATGATGTCTGACGCTGGAATCTTCACACGGCGCACCTTCCTGGGTACCGCCGCGGGCGCGGGCATTGCCCTCGCGCAGGGCTGCGCTTCAACGGCGCAAGAAGAAGTCGCGCGCCGTCCCAATGTCATTTATGCCTTCAGCGATGAGCACCGGTGGCAGTCCATGTCGTTCACGGAAATGCCGCAGGTACAGACGCCGAACATGGCGCGCCTTACGGCCCAAGGCGCCGAGTTCACTCACTGCATCAGCAACTACCCCGTGTGCTCGCCCTACCGCGCCCTGCTGATGACTGGGATGTGGCCTTACCAACAGGGCATCATCGACAACAACATTCCGCTGTCCGCGGACCACATGACGCTCGGCAAAGCGTTTCAGAATGCCGGTTACCGGACCGGCTACATCGGCAAGTGGCACCTCGGCGGCGCGCGCGCGGAACCATTCGGATTCGAGCACTCCCTGATCTGGACCGGTCCGGGCAATCACTGGGAGGATGGCCAGTTTCACGCTGCCAGCGGTCCCATCCCGTCCGAAGGCTACAACGCAACCGCAATGACGGATCGGGCACTGGACTTCATTGGCACGCATCGCCACGAGCCGTTCTTCCTGATGTTGTCGTGGCATCCCCCTCACGCGAATTTCCTCGACCCACCGGAAGCCAAGCTTGCGCTCTACCCCGAAGGCTCGCTGCCGCGGCGTCCCAATACCACCGGTGTCGAGCCCGGAACCGGAACGGAAGAGAACATCCTGAAAGCCAATACCTGGCCCTATTACCGCGGTTACCATGGGCATATCAGCGCGATCGATGACGAGCTGGGCAGGCTCATGGCCGCGCTAGATGAATGGGGGATCGCCGGCGACACGATCCTGATCTACTCCTCCGACCACGGCTCCATGTTCGGCTCGCACGGCGTCGGCAGCAAACGCCAGCCTTACGAAGAATCCATCCGCGTGCCTTTCCTTGTGCGTTACCCCCGCGGCATCGAACCGGGCATAAGGTCAGACGCCTTGTTCGGAGCGATCGACATTCCATCGACGGTGTGCGGCCTGGCGGGTGTCCAAATACCTTCCAGCTTCCGCGGACTCGACTTTTCGCCGCACCTGACCGCTGGCCACGGTCCCCAGCCCGAGTCGCAGTTCATCATGCACATTCAGAAGAAGAATGCTTCAGGCGGCGACAACCACCCCGCGCCCATCTTCCGCGGAGTGCGCACGGAACGCTACACCTATGCATCGCTCGCGGCGGGCGGCGGGTTGCTTTTTGACAATGTGAGCGATCCGTATCAAATGACGAATCTGCATGACGACCCTGGATCGCGCCGCGTCCGCGAGCACCACGAAGCCCTCACGCGCCGTTGGTTGGCCGAGGCGTCGGACCCGTATACAATTCCGGCCTAGCCCAACACAAAGCGAGATCACCGTGTACGACCCCGAAAGCCGCGAACGCCTCGAACTCCTGGTCAATATGCTGCGCAGGATCAGCCAAGATCCTGACCCGGTAAGTTCCATCATCCACTACGCGGAGAGCATGCGCTCCCTCTATGGGGATCAGGCGCTGATCTCGATATCGCTACGCAATGTCGACCCCGGTCAGTACCGGGTGATGCGCATCCTCCATCAACACGACGTCGACGTCCGTGGTCTGCTTGACCTTCCCTTCGCGGGTCCCAACGCGCCTGCGCACAGTGGGGGCCTTATCGGTGAGATCATCACGACGGAGATGCCCGTTGTCATGCGCAACCTGCACATCGAGAACGACCCTGCATTGGGCAATCAACTCGCGCCGTACCGGGTGCTGGTCGCGGTGCCCGTCTTCGACAACGGCGTTGCTTTGAACTGGGTCCTCTTCCTGAGCGTCCACCCAGACGCCTTCCTGCCGCAGGAAGTCGAGAATCGCGTCCTTCAGACCAACCTCATGGCGGGCATGACCAACACGAAGATCGCGGCCCAGGAACTACGCACCGCCACCGAATGGATCCACCGCGAAGTCGACGTGATCGCCGTCATCCAGCGCGGCTTGCTCCCCCAGGAAATGCCCACCATCCCCGGGCTGCAACTGGCCGCGTTCCACCGCACCTTCGACCGCGCGGGCGGCGACTTTTACGACGTGTTTCCCGTGGGCAAGATTGAAGAAGACGGGGAGAGGCACTGCAACCGCTGGGGGATCTTCATCGCCGACGTGTCCGGCCACGGCGCGGCCGCTGCCGTCATCGTCGCGATGATGTCCACGCTTCTGGAGTCGCTCGCCGGACAGGGCTGCACCCCGGGCCGTTTCATGCGGATGCTGAACCAGCGCATTGCCGCGAAGGCCATCAACGGCAACTTCGTCACCGCCTTCATGCTGGTCTACGATGTCGACCAGCGCGAATGCTGTTACGCCTGCGCGGGACACAACCTGCCCCTCGTCCGCCGGGCCGATGGGCGCGTGGAAGCAATTCCCCCTACCGATGGCATCCCCCTGGGCGTCGCCATGGATGCGGATTACGAAGATGTGCCCTTCAACCTGGGTATTGGCGAGACCCTCGTCCTCTACACCGACGGGATCACCGAAGCGCGCTCCCCGCAAGACGCGCTCTTCGGCGAAGCCGCCCTCATGGATACGCTGTCCCGAAGTGGCAGCCGTCCAGAAGAGATCATCCGGGCCGTCAGCGATCGCCTCGCCGCCCACGAACGCGCTCTCCCGCAGGCCGACGACCAGGCCCTCCTCGCCATCCACCGCGTGGAGTAGCGGAGGAAGTGTCATCGCGCTCCTCTGGATGCGCATCATGTCCGAGTCACGCGTGCGGCAAACGCCTGCACTGCTGCCCGAGTTTGTGGCGGACAATGACTCCGCCCTCTGCGTCAGCCTTCCTGCTACGTCCCGGAGGGGCGCAAAATGTAGATCTCTGCGAGATTCGGCATCTCATCTGGTTGGCTACGCCGTGCGACGCGTTTCCCCATTCACCCGCGCTTGCTGGTCACCTCCTCTTCGTATGCCAGCACGTCGTCGATCCACTTTCCCGCGGGCGGCACGCCCATGGACTCGCAGTAGTAATCCCAGACCGCGCCGAACGGCAGTGCCTTGCACGTTTCCAGCAGGGCCAGGCGTTTGAAGTTGTTCCCCTTCTCTTCCGCTTCGAGAAGGAGCGCGCGCGGTTCGAGCAATCCCAGGAGCAGCCCCTGCAACGTGGCCCGCACGCCGGTGATGTACGCGCCAATGCGGTTGATGCTGGCATCGAAATAGTCCAGCGCGATATAGATCTTTTTCTTCGCTCCGCACCGCACGATCTCCTGGGTGAGATCCCGGATTGGGTCGTCGAGCACCACGACATGGTCGCTGTCCCAACGGATCGGCCGGCTCACATGCAACAGAAGTTCGTCCAGGAACTGAAGCACGGAGGGAATCTTGTCCGCGACCGATTCCGTGGGATGGAAGTGGCCCATATCCATGCAGAGCAGTTTGCCGCGGGACAGCACGTAGCCTAGGTAGAACTCGTGGGAACCCACCACGAACCACTCGCTGCCGATGCCGAAAAGCTTCGATTCCACGGCGTCTTTCAAGTGCTTGTCGCTGCGAGCCGGCGCGAAACACGCATCCAGCGCCTCCGCGAGGATTCGCCGGTGCCCCGCCCGGTCCACGGTGAAGTCCTTGGCGCCATCGGGAATCCAGACGTTATGGATACAGGTGTCGCCGAGCTGCTGGCCGATGGCCTCCCCGATTTCCCGGCAGCGCCGAACGTGCTCGATCCAGAAGTCCCGAATGCCCTTATCCTTGCTACTCAGGGTGAAACCCGAGTCCGCCTTCGGATGAGAGAAGCATGTCGAATTGAAGTCAAGCTTGATGCCCTGCGCCTTCGCCCAGTCGATCCAGCCCTGGAACTGGGCGATGCCGATGGCGTCGCGATCGACAAAGGTGCTGAACTCACCATAGCACGCGTGCAGATTGAGCCGGTGCTTTCCGGGAAGCAACGACATCACCTTCTCGTAGTCCTGGCGCGCCTCTGACACAGTCCGCGCTTTCCCCGGGTAATTACCAGTGGCCTGGATGCCGCCGCCGGAGAGGGCCGCGCTCGGTTTCTCGAAGCCGCCCACGTCATCCGCCTGCCAGCAATGCAAGGAGATGGAGTAGTTCTTCAACGCCTCAATGGCTTTGCCCGTATCCACGCCCAACGCCGCGTACTGCTCCTGGGCGATGCGGTAGGCTTGTTCAGTTTTCATCAGGAAACTCTCCCAGCATTCTTCGCTACTGTGCTTTACGTTTCATCCAAAATGGCGCCGTGGCGAACCAGATCACGGTCGCCGCGAACATCCAGTGTTTACAGGTAGTCAATTCCATCTTCTGCAAGAACACGGCGGCTGGAGCAACCAACAGCACCGCCAGGGCCAGAATCGAGACAATCATGAGCGTCGGTTTCATGACACCGCTCCTTCAAGGGTGATGGACTTCTGGTAGAACTTGCTGAGCGCGATATACAGGATCGCGGCGATGAACCAGCCCGGCAAGGCCAGGAAGAAGATCTCGACGCCCGCGAATTTGTTCAAGGCTACGCAGAGCGCCAGCGTGACGAACCACGTCAGCCCCGCCGCCCAGTTGAACACGATCCGTGCCTTCTCCGCGTAGTATTCGTGCAGGCCGAACCTGGCCGAGAAGTAGTGATCCATGAAAATGATAGCGCCCATGGGCATCAGGATCAGGCCGTAGAGGGCCACAAAGTCCAGCAGCTTCATCACCAACGCGGGAAAACATGCCCCCAGGGTAGCCACCAACCCGGCCGCCATGGTCACCTTGAAGCGTGACCACTTTGGGCGAATCCCCTGAAATGCCAGCCCAGCGCGGTAGATGGTCGGATTCGCGGTAGTCCACCCCGCGACAATCACGCAGATGATCCCGGTCATGCCAGCGATCTTCCACGCCATGGGTCCGGGTGCGACGGCCGTATCGGTACGGTCGGCATTGAGCTGGATGGCATAGAGCAATCCGGCCGCGATCCATGCCATGTAGTGTCCGAGGTACATGCCCGCGCCGGAGGCCAGGCCCATGCGGGCCTTCTTGGCAAACCGAAAGATGCTGAGGTCCGACATGCCGATGTGCATGGCCAGATTGCAGAACCACGCGAAGAACATCACGTGGAGAAATGTGAACTGCGATTGCCCTTCGACCGGCACGCCGGTCCACACCTTCTCCTTGGCGATGGCATAAAAATCGCCGAGCGAGTAGATGCCCAGTTCCGGAAGCGCCGCCACGCCACACGCCAGAAACACGAGCACCATCCAGGGAGCCGCGATATTCGCAATGTGGGCCACGGTGTCGTAGCCGTATGCGGCCACAATGGAGATGACAGCGCCCACGGCGAACACGGCAATGATCCAGCCTATGCTGTTGGGATACATATCGTTCAACCCGGGCATCGGCATGTTGAATGGAATGCCAACGGCCGTGGCCGACACCGAGATCATTGCGCCGGCCAGGAAGCAAAACAACACGCCATTGGCCAGGTTGTACAACTCGACCAAGCGCACACCGCAGATCTTCTCCAACTGGAAGTAGAGGGTCAGGCGCTTCTTTACGGCAATGGGCGCGCACAGGAAGGTCCAACTCAGCACGGCAAGCAGATTGCCCACCAACAGCCCGACCAGCACATCAAATGCGCTTACGCCGTGGGCCACGAAAAGCGGTCCAATCATGAACTCCGTGCCGGCGGCGTGTTCACCGGCGTACATGCCGATGAAACTCTTCCATCCCTTGGTCCGGTTCTCAGGAACCGGCTCTCGTTCGTATTCGCCGCCTTCTGCTTCGCCTTGAGCAGGCAATGCTTCCTCTTGCATGTGAGTCCTCCCCTTCCGCTCTCGATCGGCTGTGAAATTGGACGCAACATTCGAGATTTGGCTGCGGTTGGTCCTCGACGCCACCATAAACGGCAAACGCGAGTATCCCCCGCATCAAGAACTGAATGCACCCCATGGGGAGTCGGCCCTCCGCATCAGCTCTTCCCGATACACTTCGGTGAAAAGGAACGTACTCCCCATCACGTGCAATCTTAGTACGTGGCGGGGCTTCGTTCAACCGGGTGGGCAGGGCAATCGCACGAAAGCCGTCCATCCGGCTATTTCCACAGAGTCCGGCTGACATTGCCCGTCGTTGGGAGCGACTGAGAGTCGATTGTGAGCAGCGTGAGCCGGGCCCGGGCAATGCGGCTCAGCGCCGCCGCTACGACGAGAATGAGGACGCCCGCGCTACTTAGCTAAGACTGAATGTAGATGTGCGGTCGTCAGTCGTGGGAATGATTGCCACCAGACGGTTTCGACACTTCAGTCTCGCCTGGAAGGCGGTTCAAGAGCACAGCCGAGAGCGGCTATGCCAAACGCGCTTGCCTTGCCGTTGCCTCTTCTATCTTGGCTATTGGCGTCGATCCACCAGAAGAGCAACACGAATCTAAGGAAGACTCCTTGCTTGAGATGGATGTGCGGCACAGCCACGCCCCTCGTGGCTGTGCTCCTCATCTTCATCCTGGCTGTCCTTCCAATGCTCTCTCGCCTTCCGTGCCGCGGCCAGGTTTTGCATTGCAGTATCGAGGCCTGACCCGTAGAATCGCGTCGTACCAGACGTGTCATCACATGGCACCGGGCCGCAGGCATGGAGTACAACCGCATGACGCTACCGGACACGATGGCCGATCTCTCCGCATTGCGGTTCGATCCGCTTTTGATGCTGTCCATCGTGGTCCTTGCGGGATTGGCGGGCGGGTGGCTTGCCCGAAGTCTCCGCGTGCCGGGTATTACCGGCAACATCGTGGTTGGCGCATTGCTCGGGCTGACGGTCTTTCGTGGACTCGACATCCCTCGTCAACTGGAGACCATGTCCACGTTCGCGACGTCCCTGATCGCCGTTGCCGTGGGACATCAGTTCTCCTACCGGCGGATACGCTCGGCGCTGAAGAGAATTCTGAGTATCGCCATCCTCGAATCCGCAATGGCCATGTGCTGTGTGGGGTTTCTGGCGCACGCGTTCGGATCGGACTGGGCTTCCGCGATGCTTCTCGCCAGCCTCGCGGTATCGACTGCCCCGGCGACCTCGCTGGCAGTCATTCGCGAGATGAGAGCCAAAGGACCCTTTGTAAAAACGCTGTTGGGTGTTGTCGCGCTCGATGCGGCGCTGTGTATCACGGTCTTCGCATTCATACAGACGCTCGTTTCCAACTCCTATGGTCCTGCGGCGGGAGAGGCTGGTCTTGGCCAAGCGGCATTGGCCACCGCCCTGCAATTTGTGGGGTCTTTGGGGATCGGGCTGGTGATCGGCTTGATCGTCGAGCGCCTTGTGCATGCTCCCTCGATGCACAAGTTCAGCACGGTTCTCATCGCTGTCGTCGTGTGTGCCGAGCTTGCCTCGTTGTTTCATTTGAGTCCACTGATCGCGTGTCTTGTCTTTGGTATGTGCCTGGGCAACACCTCCCGGGAAGCGGAACGGTTGTTCCGTACGCTGGAACCCATCGAGCCCGTGCTCTACACTGGCTTCTTCACGCTCGCGGGGATGTCGGTGCATCTGGATGCACTCCTTTCCGCGGGGACTCTGTGTGCGGTGTACGTGGCCGCTCGTATCCTCGGCAAGGTCTTAGGCGCGTTTATGGGCGCCCGAATCTCGCGCTGTTCTCCGCGTATTGCGGGGAGTATCCCCTTCGCCTTGGTACCTCAGGCGGGCGTGGTACTGGGTCTGCTCGTGCTGCTGGAAGGAGACCAGCGTATCCCGTTTGAGATCTCTTCTCGTGTCGGCTCGCTGGTTGTGGCGGCCGTGACCATCAACGAAATCATCGGGCCGTTTTTCACGCGCTTGGCATTGAACCGCGCAAAGGAAGCAGGGCTTGACCGGCCCCGCCTCATGGAATTCCTTCAGGAGGAGTACATCCTCACGAATCTCGAGGCTGAGGATAAGTGGGAGGCGTTGCGGAAACTGGCGGACTTCTTCGCCGCGGCGCATCGCCTGAATCCGCAAGAGGCCGCCGAACTCTACGCCACGATCGAGGAGCGGGAGAAGGCGCAATCGACCGCCATGGGCCACGGGGCCGCAATTCCCCACGGGCGCCTCAATATCACCGACGAAATGCAGGGGGTCCTGGGTATTTCCCGCAATGGAATCCCCTTTGACGGCCCGGATGGCAAGCCAGTCAAGCTCGTGATGATGATTGCCACGCCCACCGAGCACGAACAGCGCCACCTTGATGTCATGTCCGGCCTGGCCAGCATGGTCCGGGACCCCATCGTGAGGGAGCGTCTCATCGCCGCGGTGGACCCGAACGATGCCTGGGAGATTATTGAGGATGTGGGCGCCCGTACGTACAATTACTTCTTGGAGGATGTAGAGGAGGAAGCGGCAAGGCCATGATCATCGATTGTCACGTTCATATCCTGAACGCCGAGGACGAACATCTGTCCGAGGTGTTGCGAGCGGCCGACCGGAGCGGCATCGACAAGATGTGCATCTGCTCCTTGGGGCGTCAGTGGGTTGAATTCCCCAGCGCGCTCCAACTCGAAGAGGCCGCCGCCGATGTGCGGGCAGCGTGCGAAAGGCACCCCGATCGGTTCATCGGTTTCACGTATGTCAGCGCCGATCATCTGGACACCTCCCTGCGGCTCATCGACAGCGAGATCGCGTCCGGCCCCAGCCGAATCGTGAAACTTTGGATCAGTCAGTTCGCGGACGACACCCGCCTCACGCCGATTATCGAGCGTGCAATCGCCTTGGACGTGCCGGTCATGGCCCACGCGTGGATGAAAGCAACCGGCAACATGACGAAGGAATCCACCTACCGCCACGTGGCCAACCTCGCGGCGCGCCATCCCCGGCTGAAGGTCTGGATGGCCCACTACGCCGGACGCTGGGAAGAGGCCGCGCGCGTCGTGCGATCGCTACCCAATCTCTGCCTGGATACCTCCGGCGGTGAGCCGGAAGACGGCATCGTGGCGTGTCTCCTTAGACACCTGCCACCGGAGCGGCTGTTCTTTGGTTCCGACGTCCCGGGCCGGAGCTTCTCCGTCCAGATGAGCAAGGTGTTGTCGGCGGGTCTCTCGAAGGAGCATCAATCCATGATTCTCGGTGAAAACGTGCGGCGGTGGCTCCATGTTTGACGTCAACGCGCGGATCGGACATTGGCCGTACCGGCCTGTGGGAACGGTGGACGACCTTCTCAAGAACATGGATGCGCTGGGAATCTCCTGCGCGTGCGTGTCTTCTCTCGACGCAATCCACTTCCTCAATCCGCAGGATGGCAACGACTCGCTTGCGCGCGCCATCGCCCCACACCGGGACCGCTTGGTACCGTTGGCGGTCGTGCGGCCCGAATTCGCTGGATGGCAGGACGACCTGACGCGGTGCCTCGAGTCTCACGGCATGCGCGGGGTCGTGCTTTATCCGAACTATCACCTGTACGACCTGGATGACCCCGAGGCCACGGAGCTGGGCGCGCGCTGCAGCGAAGCACAGATTCCCGTCTTCGTGCAGGTAGGTCTTGAAGATGCACGCCGCCAGTTCGGTAGAACGATCGTACCGGACGTCTCTTTGGAAAGCGTCGGCGCGTTTGGCCGGGAACACCCGTCACTGAAACTGGTCGCGCTAGGCTTGAAGTTCGGCCAGCCCGATCAGCTTCGGCAGCCTCTTCCCAAGAATTTCTACTTCGACACGTCGAATTACGAGCGGCTTGGAGACCTCGAGTTCGCGGTCTCGCACTTCGGAGTCGATCGAATCTTGTTTGGCACCTGCGCACCGTTGTTTCACCCACGCGCAAATGCCGACAAGCTGCGTTGCGCCGACTTGACCGCCGAGCAGCGCGAAGCTATCGGCCAGGGAAACGCGCGCGCCCTCTTCGGACTCTGACATCGTTTGCCTGCATCGTGCGCCGTGGGGTACCATCCGCTGTTGGAAGGAGACCTCACGCATGCAGGCAGTCATCATGGCGGCGGGCAAATCAACGCGGACCTATCCGCTTACGCTGACGCGTCCGAAGCCGCTCCTCAAGATCGCCAATCGGCCCATTCTTGAACACCAGCTTTCCGCCTTGCGCGGCCTGGTGGACGAGGCGCTCATTGTCGTCAGCTACCGGAAAGAGCAAATCACCGAGTGGTTCGGAAACCAGTTTGAAGAAATCTCCCTCCGTTATGTAGAGCAGCGCGAGCAACTCGGCACGGGGCACGCCATCTTGCAGTGCAAGGACTACGTGCGCGGCCCGTTCATCGCCATGAACGGCGACGACCTCTACGATGCCCAGGATCTTCGCAAGCTCGCCGCGGTCGAGCAAGGCGCGTTGGCCATGCAGGTGCCTGACCCGCGACTCTACGGCATCTATGAAGTGGACAATGCGGGGTGCGCCGTGCGCATCGTGGAGAAACCGGTCGAGGTGTTTTCCCACCTCGCGAATGTGGGCGCTTACAAGTTCGATCCTGACGTGTTCGACGTGCTCTCCGGTACCGCGCCATCCGAGCGCGGCGAAATCGAAATCACCTGCGCCGTGCAGACCCTGGCAGAGCGTGGCGGCTTCCACGTGATCGAAATGGCCGGCTACTGGTTACCCATCGGGTATCCCTGGCACTTGCTGAATGCCAACGAATACATGCTCGAGAACTTCCTTGAGCACCATATTGCGGGAGAGGTGAGTCCGGCGGCGCATCTGAACGGCCGCGTGTACGTCGCACCCGGCGCCGTGGTGCGGTCCGGCGTGGTCATTGACGGCCCCGTGTACATTGGACGTAACGCGACCGTGGGTCCCAACGCATGGATCCGGCCTTGCACGACGATTGGCGACGGCGCCAAGGTTGGGCATGCGGTCGAGATCAAGAACTCGATCCTGTTCGACCGGGCGGCCGTACCGCACCTGAGTTACGTGGGCGACAGCGTTGTTGGAGAGCATACCAACCTGGGAGCGGGCACCATCACGGCCAACTTCCGGCACGATGCGGCGAACATCGGATCGCAAGTGAAAGGCGAGATGATCGACACGGGCCGGCGGAAATTCGGCGCCATCTTCGGCGATGGGGTACACACCGGCATCAACACGGCGGTCTATCCCGGGCGCAAGTTCTGGCCCGGCACCTTCTCCTACCCCGGCGAGGTGATCCGCAAAGACGTCACGGAAGTAAAACGCCTGCCACAGAAGTAGGCCGCGGAGTCAGACGCGTGAGCGCCGCGTTGTGTCATGCCCCGGGCGTGACGAGCGAGGCGGTACCAGACTGGCCGGCCCATGTATTATCCGCGTTCTTCCGCGCCTCTGCGCTGAAGCACTGTCATATCTCGGGCGAAACTCCTGTGCCGCCTTGCCGAATCTCTCTTTTTGAATTGGAGCGGTCGGCACAATCGGTGGATAGGATCCCCACTTAGCCATGGGAACCCAATGGCTCGCCCGCTGCTCTTGACGGCTGCCACGTTTCACGTGCGGAACCTCCTCTCCCCCGCTTATGTTATATTAGTATTGGTGATTTTCGATCCGCAGTGCGTTTCGTTTCGGTAGGCCGAGCGGGCCGCAGAGCTTCCTTGTTGCAGGAATCAAACGGGGGCAACAAGCCTCTGCGGGTAACAGAGGGGGATTGTGCAATGTTGTCCTGGACAAAGCTCTTCTGCGGCTCCTTTCTAGTTTTGTCAGCAGTCCTCGTGGCCGGGTGCAATGAACTTAACGACGGCAACATGTACGTCCGCGCGTATTCCGTGAAGGAGTGCGCCAACGGGGGATACCTTGTCGCCGGAATCGCGCTGCCGGACTGTGGGGGGATAAAGACACGCTACATCCAACTGGTGAGAACTGACGCATCGGGCGCGAAGGTGTGGGATATCCTGCTTGCCTCGGAGGAACTGCCTCAGGGGTCAGGCGCCTCAGCGCGAGAACTCTCGAATGGTGATTTCGTCGTGGCTGCCGGCAACGCGGACAACGTGGTTGTCATCAGAACGGATGCGAATGGAGGTGAGGTGTGGACCACATCTTTCGTGCCTGCCAATGATTCGGCACTCCATTCCGTTTTCGAGATGAGCGACGGCGGGATTCTCGTGGCCTCTGGAAGCCTCACGAAACTCAGCAGCGACGGGGACTTTCTTTGGGACGAGGCCTTCAGCGATCAGAACATCATCGCCATCGACGGCTGCGAACAGACCGTCGACGGGGGATTCATCCTGACCGGGAGGACTCTGGAGTCCTCCGTAACAGTTCCTTGTCTGATCCGCCTCGATTCCAGCGGCAGTATGCTGTGGTTGGAACAGGTGGATGGCGAGAGCAGCGAAGAGCGAAACGCGCTGCGCCTCAACGATGTCTGCGAAGCGAACAACGGGGAGTACGTGGCCATTGGGGAGTACTGGGACACGCAAGAGTGGTTACTGTACGATGTGATTGTGCGGTTTGACGGCGAGGGCAATGAACTCTGGCGCAAGACGTCCGATGGGCAAGACACCTACGTTAATGGGCGTTTCCTGAAAGACATCATCGCATGCTCCGATGGTGAATTTGCAGTAGCCGGCGCTACATACTCCTCCGAGACCACGCTCTATGACGACCTCTTCCTCAGGATTGATTCACAAGGGGAGCAGATCGCCACATCCACTGTCGGCGGGAAGGGCTATCAAGCGCTCTTTTCCATTGCGGAGTGCGACGGCGGCGCGCTGGTAGCAGCAGGCTACACTTTCCCGGGAGAAAACGGGCTGCTTTCGTCCGGATATCCAAAGAGTTTATTGGTGAAGACCGATTCGGCATTGACCATGCTCTGGGAAAAGGTCTTCCCCGAATCCTATCCGGGTTGTCTTCCGTGCATTCCCTTGCCGCGGTACTGAACGCGGCTCGAATTGCATTCACACCTATGGCGCGTGCGGAAGGGCCCGTTTTCCATGCGCGCGGCGCGGCCACGCGCCTAGGTGCATCCACGCGAGCGTGTATAATGAAGACGTGTCGGCGCTTGGTGAACGCAGCCGTGTCAGGGCCAGTGAAGCGCCTTGGTTGACAGAGGAATCCACTATGAAGATCGCCACAGGTAGAGTCGTTGCCGGAAAGGTTGTATTGGAGGGCGAACCGTTAACCGAGGGTTCCGTCGTCACGGTTATGTCCACGGAGGACGGCGAATCCTTCGACGTATCGCCCGAGGAGGAGCGCGCGCTCCAGGTTGCCATCACGCAGGCAGACCGCGGCGAAGTGATCTCCTGGGAGAATCTGCGCCAGAAGCTGCGCGGCGCGGTGTAGCGCCTCCCATGCGAAAGAAATCACCCAGGTTGCGGAGGCCCAAATCACGGAGGCCGCGGCGTGGTGGAAGGACAACAGGCTTTCAGCCCCCGGCGCCGTTCTGGAGGAACTCGACCGCATTCTCGGCCTTCTCTTAGTCCAGCCCGAACTCGGCGCCAAAGCCGGGCAGCCGGGTCTATTCGGAGTGCGGCGCGTGTTGCTGTCCTGGATTCGCTATTACGTTTACTATCGCGTAACCGGGGAGGCTCTTCAGGTTCTCGCCTTTTGGCACTCCAGCCGCGGACACGGGCCCAACATTTGATCGAGGCTTTGACGGCGCTCTCAAGAGCGACCCGCTTGCGGTTCGGCGATACAAGGATTTGGACGATGGACTCCGGCAATGAGCGACTTTTTCTACTGTGCGCAGGACTCCTATTCACTTTTCTGGGTGGCCTGAAGCTATACGGCATCTATAAGGGATACGAAGGCGGCCCCCACAAGCGGTTCTGGGAGAGACTTCGTGCGGGGAGCTGCGCAGAAGGGCATTGCCGGCTGCCCGCACAATGGCGCATCCCCTTCTATCTCCTGCTCGATCTGCTCTTTCTAGGCTTTGGGCTCTATCTGCTGTGGGGAGCTTTCACCATGGCATTCTCTTGAAGAAGACGTGCCCGTCCTCGCGAAGAGCGCGCGCTCGACGAGCGCGAGCAAGCGTCGCTTCGAGTGCGAATCGCCACAGCCTTGGAACCAATGACAGGGACACGTGAAACCGCCTGAACTGAATCCACTCACGCGAAAGGGCCTAGCATGAAGTGCCCCGTATGCAAGACCATCGTTCTTCATTCGCTGCCGCAGGACGAGTCTCCTGCGCGGCTCGTCTGCGACTCGTGCGGCGGCCAGTGGATCAAGTCGTTTCAGTATTGGAAGTGGCTGAAGTCCCACGGCGAAAATCTACCCGAGAAGCCGGTCGATGAGGGCGCGCAACTCCTCGTGGATGATTCGGCCGCCGCGATGCTCTGCCCCGAGTGCGGCCAAATTCTCATGCGAAGGCGGGTAGGCCATGGGGTCGACTTCCGCATCGATCGGTGCGTGGCCTGCGGCGGCTTCTGGTTCGACCAGCACGAGTGGGACATCCTCAAGAGCCGCAACCTCCACGATGACGTCCACTTTATCTTCAGCGCGGCATGGGAACACCGGATTACCCAGCAGGAACGCCAAGAGGCGCAGAATCGATGGCTGGAAAACGCCGTCGGCGATCAAGAGATGGCGCGGGTCCGCGAGTTCAAGAAGTGGCTGACTGCCCACCCCAGCCGCGACGTGATCCTGGCCTTTCTACGGGATAAAGACGAGTAGCAGGCCGGTAGTACCACCGACATGCGGTGCAACTCCATTCCACGACCAGCCAGGCAACTCCAGTCTCGCTGCCACTTCGTGCAGGAAGTGCTGAGGATTTCGGGTTGACTCCAACGCAAATCTGTCCGATCATATGTATGCCCGACAACAAGGAGGTGACAATGGACCCAAACGCGGCATCCATATTCGATCTAAGCCCACCGGAGAAGCTGCAACTGGTGGAGGATCTTTGGGACGACCTGGCAGCGACGCCGTCGGACGTACCCGTACATGAATGGCAGAAGGAGGAGTTGGAGCGCCGAAAGGCCAACTTGTTGAGCAATCCCGCTTCGGGGCGCTCCTGGGACGAGATCAAGCAAGCGATTCGAAGCCGCTATGGCCGATGAACTCATCATCGCGCCGGAGGCGCAGCAGGATCTGGAGGAGACCTACGGGTGGTATGAAAGTCGCAGGCATGGTTTGGGGGAGGAGTTTCTTGGCTGTGTCGATGCATGCGTTCAGGCAATCTGCCGCATGCTGGATCTGAATGCGAAGGTTCACGACGATTATCGCAGGGCATTGGTGCGTAGGTTTCCGTATTGCGTCTTCTACGAGCATACCGGCTCGAAAGTGATCATCTACAGCTTCTTCCACACGTCAAGAAATCCAGTAAAGTGGCGTAATCGCTTGCCGTAGACTGCTGGATGCCGGTGGTGCCGCAAGGGAATCCGTCTCTCGCAGCACCCGGTCTCCACGCTTGGCACCGCAGGCGGCTATCGTTTCGGAAGTGAATTGAAGAATCCTCACCACAAAGGCACGAAGCACACGAAGGAAGAAGTAACGTCCTTAGGTCTTCCCTTCGTGCCTTCGTGGTGATGTCTTCTCTTTGTTCTCCCCTTCGTGTCCTTCGTGGTGACTCTTCTCTTGCCCATCTGTCAAAGAGAAGAGTCTGGACAGGATGACAGGATATTCCGGATGGAATTCACATTCACCAGAAACCGTGATCGATGCCCGCCTTTCTTCAGAGTACTTCACCGCGAAGCCGCGAATACCGCGAAGGGAAGAACTCAAGGAATTTGCATTTCCTTCGTGTCCTTCGTGCCTTCGTGGTGAAAGTTTTTCTCCTTGCCTCTGCGTTGAACCTTCCTCAATCCGCACCGCCACACCGACGACATGCGGGCTTCCTGCCGTTTGTGTTATAGTCGAGCGATTTTCTCAACACACGGATACCGCATGAAACGCGCATTGCAGATAGTCGTCAGCATCCTCATCGCATTGGGCCTGATGTGGCTGTTGTTCCGGGGCGTCGAGTGGCATGAACTGTGGACATCGCTGCAGAAGATGCACACTGCGTGGCTTCTGCTGGCTCAAATCCCCATCTGGGTCAGCTTCTGGCTGCGGATTCTGCGCTGGAAGTACATCGTGCGCGCGGTGCATCCCGCGACGTTCCGGAGCATGTTCAGTGCGACGCAGCTCGCCTTCCTCGTGAACTTCACGATTGGGCTACGCCTGGGAGAGATCGTGCGGCCGTTGGTGCTCAGCCGGTTGAGCAAGATGCCCTTTTCCAAGAGCCTCGCTGTTTGCGCGTTGGACCGTGTGACGGACTTGATCGGTCTGATGGTGGTCATGCTGGTGGCCGTGTTCGCATACCGGCCCGAGAAGGACATCGTGCTCCCGCCGGGCATTTTCGGTATCAATCACCCACCCTCCATTCCGGCGAGCCTCATCGTCGTGGGCGGCGAAGGCATGGCGGTGGTCCTGCTGGTTTTGATTGTGGTGCTGGTCCTGCTCTACCTGAACCAGGAGCTGGTGCTGCGCCTCACGCGGCGCGTGGTGGGCGCAGTGTCGAACCGCCTGGCCGACTGGCTGTGTCACCTCTTCACCCAGTTCGCCGGCGGACTCCACGTATTCCGGTCCGCAGGCGACATGACAAAGAGTCTCTCCTTCTCGATGCTTACGTGGATCTGCTTCCTGATGAGTTACGTGTGTTTCATGCAGGCCTTCGGAATGAACTGGCCGTGGTACGCGCCGTTCGTCGTGCAGACGGTGCTGGCGCTGTTTGTCAGCGCGCCGGGTGTGCCGGGGATGTTGGGGCAGTTCCACATCCCCATCGTCGGTGGCCTGTTGATGACGGTGCCCGGAGTGCCCTACCCGGATGCAATTGCCTTCGCTATTGTCGCGCACGTGGCTAACATGATCCCCATCACGGTCCTGGGACTCTATTCGCTCTACCGCGAAGGCTTCGGCTTTATGGAGCTGAGCAAGGAGAGCGTCGAAGTGGAACACGAGATCCTCGCCGCCGACTAGAGGGACTGACGCCGTCTTTCGCGCAGCCATGCGGAGCGAAACACGGTGTCTGTCCCTCCTGCCCTGGAAAGCAGAACGGCCGGAGCGCCCATCGGCGACCCCGGCCGCGAATACTCACTGATGCGATTGGCTTACGAGTGCTTCGCCAGGTATATGGCCACGCCTTCGGCCGTCGGCTTCATGCCCTCTTCGCCTTCTTTCCAATTCGCCGGGCACACCTCGCCGTGCTTTTCCGTGAACTGCAACGCGTCCAGTAGTCGCAGCGCCTCGTCCACGTTGCGGCCAAGCGGCAAGTCGTTGATCAGCGCGTGGCGGACCTTGCCCTCCTTGTCGATCAGGAAGAGGCCGCGTAGCGCCACGCCCGCATCCGGGAGCAGCACGCCGTAATCCTCCGCGATCTTCTTCGTCAGGTCGGCGACCAAGGGATACTGCACGTTGCCGATGCCACCCTTGTTCACCGGGGTGTTCTTCCACGCGAGGTGGGTGAAATGGGAATCCACGGATATGCCGATGACTTCGCAGTTACGCTTCTTGAACTCACCGAGCTTCTTGTCAAACGCGATGATCTCGGACGGGCACACGAAGGTGAAGTCCAGGGGATAGAAAAAAACCACGGCATACTTTCCGGCGCGCAGCTCCGTCAACGACTTCTCCGCGAAGGTATTGTCGGGCATGACGGTCTGCGAACGGAAATCCGGGGCTGCTTTGGTAACCAACGTCGACATGGTAGTCTCTCCTTACTGCGGTTTCGTTGACCTTTGCTTAAACCGATTATTCCTCTGGACTATTCCCCCATGGACCCGCCTGCCTTGCAAAGGGACACCAGTTTACGGGGAATTCCCAGAAACGTGAGACAGTGGCCGCCGTCCGCTCGTTGCGAGACGGAACGGCGTGAAGCGCCCTCCCCCCGGCCGGACACACCTACAGGCCGCAATCCGGAAAGAAGTCGCATGCATTAGTATCGTTACGAATGCCCAGCCTTGTCAAGGCGAAGTCGTAGCGGACGGGGTCCGCGGGAGCCAGCGCGCGGAACGCGGCGGTGACCTCCATGGCGGTTCGGATATCCCCGGAGGCGCGCGCGGTGAGGCCCAGCGCCCGCGCGATACGGTGCATGTGGGTGTCGAGAGGCACCACAAGCTGCGCGGGCGAGACGGAGGTCCAGCCGCCAGGGTCCACGTCATCCTCGCGAACCATCCAGCGCAGGTAGAGATGGAGACGCTTGCAGGCGCTACCCCGCGCCGGGTCGGGCAGGAGGTAGTTGGGGCCGCCCTCACCCCTCAAAGCGTCCACAAACGCGCTCAGCGCCGGGATGACGGTGTCCTGCCCTGGCAGGACCTTGCTGGCGAAGCAACGTTCCAAGGAGCCATACGCTTCGACCGCCTCCTTCACCCCAAAGAGCATCCCCGCGAGGTCGTCCCCGGTCACGAAGCGATGGCGGAAACCATCAAAAGTCTCCGCGAGCCGGGCCTGAGTGCTGTCCCGCAGGAAGCGCGCTGGTTGCGGCATGCGGTCCAGCACCGCGCCCACGCTCCGGAGGATCTGCTTCACATTGCCAAAGGCGAGACTCGAAGACACCAAACCCGCCACCTCGCGGTCCGCCGGCTCCGGATACCCGTAGAGAAACTGCAAAGGGTCCGGCGATACATATTCACGCCGGTTCAGCGCCGCGTACAAACGCTCCAGACGCGTGTACAGCAGCGTTTCTTCGTTCAACCACTCTGAAGGAGCAATGGACATGAGGACAAATCCGGGCCAGCCTGCAAACAATGGGATCGGCTCTGCCTGCTGATACAATCATGCCCTAGACGGCATGCGGCCGAAAAGGAGACAAAGATGGGCGGAGACGTGAGAGGCGCGATCGTCGTTACGGGGGCGTCGACGGGGATCGGCGAGGCGTGCGCGTTGCACCTCGAGGGGCTGGGGTATCGGGTGTTCGCGGGCGTGCGTAGCGCGGCGGCGGGCGAGGCGCTGGTCCGGAAGAGCGGAGGGAGGCTCACCCCCATCCAGCTCGATGTGACGTCTGCCTCCGACATCGCGGCGGCCACGGACCTCGTTGCGCGGGAGTGCGGCGGCGTGGGGCTCGCCGGCCTGCTGAACAATGCGGGCATCACGGTGAACGGTCCGCTGGAATTCCTGCCCCTCGACGACTGGCGGCGCCAGTTGGAAATCAACGTGATTGGCCAAGTCGCGGTGACGCAGGCTTTCCTTCCCCTCCTGCGCGCGGGCAAGGGCCGCATCGTCAACATCGGGTCGGTCAGCGGGCGGCTCGCCATGCTGTTTGGAGGCCCGTACAGCGCATCGAAATTCGCGATGGAGGCCATCACTGACAGCCTGCGCATGGAGCTGAAACCCTGGGGCATCGAGGTCATCATCGTGGAGCCCGGCGCGATCGCCACGCCGATTTGGGATAAGGCCTTCGCGGCGGCCGGGGACCTCATCGGTGACGCACCAGCTACCGCGGCTGAAATGTACGGACCCGCGATGGAGTCCATGTTGCGCGCCGCGAAGAAGTCCGCGCACGAGGCCGTGCCCGCGCAGGACGTGGCGCGCGTGGTCGAGCACGCCTTCACCGCATCAAAACCACGGACGCGCTACCACGTCGGGCGCGACGCGTGGAAACAGATCATCCTGACCTACCTCCCGGCCCGCCTCCGCGACCGGCTCATCCTCGCGTATCTGAAAGGGCTCAAGACGCTCTAGCGAAAACAGAGAGAATCTGTACTGCTCGCCCTCGGAATGAGCTTCTTTTGACAGGATAACAGGATGAACAGGGCGAGTTTGAGATCCAATTCAAGGCACAGGCGAGGGCGCATCCTGCTCTCTTCTCTTCCGCGGGCGAGGGCTTGCCGGGGACGCGTGAGAGCGCTATCATAGAGGGGTTCTGCGCTGTCCTGACCACAACGGGGGCCGTAGGCCTTGAAGACCAAGAAGCGCATCGGATACGTCGTGTCCGATTTGCATATGTTTTCCAAGCGGTCCAAATGGGCCGATCACCTGGACG
>JADLGB010000038.1 GCA_020849535.1 Candidatus Hydrogenedentota bacterium | reverse complement strand
GCCGCGCTCTTATGGCCTGAAAGGCCAAAGTACTCAAAGCCCAGGGTTGGCCGTAGCGGCAGCGAAGCCCTATCCTGGGTATCGGGATGCACATTCTGACTACCCTGTAAGGGTTGCATAGTCGTCGAGTCCCCAATCTCAAAACACACCGTTCATGAGATTGAACTATAGGCTATGCACCCCCTTCAGGGGACTCCTCTGGAGTGTGCTGACCCTGGGTAGTCCCGCCGATTCGGCGGGCCAACCCAGGGCTGCGAGTATCCAGGCCTTTCAGGCCATTGCGGCGGCTCACCGCCGCCGATTCACACCCATCTTGCCCGGGCTCACCGCCGCCGATGCGCACCCATCTTGCCCGGGCTCAACGCCGCCGATTCACACCCATCTTGCCCGGGCTCACCGCCGCCGGTGCGCACCCATCTTGCCCGGGCTCAACGCCGCCGATTCACACCCATCTTGCCCGGGCTCAACGCCGCCGATTCACACCCATCTTGCCCGGGCTCAACGCCGCCGATTGGCACCCATCTTGCCCGGGCTCAACTCACTCTGAATCACCGTCAACTTGCGATAGCTCCCAAAGAGAGGCGATACCGGCCAGACTTTGTGAGGGTACCGGAACGGGCAGGTTTGCTGCGATTGCCCTGTGCCCCGCTTCAAGACGCAGCGTCAAATCCGTTACAATCTGCCTTTCGCTTGTCTGACTTCATGTCAACAATCAACGACCCGCCCCTGCGCGAGCCGACGACTGAAGGTATTCGTTTCCAAATGGCCAAAAAGAAGCTGAAGAAGTTTACTCCCGCGAAGCCGGTGCCATCCCATTCGGAGCCGCTTAAGAAGTACCAGAGCCTGTCGCCGTCCGACCGCGCGTTCGTGCAGCTCATGTCCGTTGTCTACGAGCCGCTCAACGGGGCGAAGGCCCTCCAGGCGCTGACCGCAGCCAAGGTCTATACCGAAACAGGCAGGCCGTACGACGTGCCTTCATATCGGCAGACCCTTGGCAAACTGATCGCTTCCGGTCTGATCACCACGAACAACAAAATGCAGACAGAGTGCGACCCGAAAGTCGCCGAAGTGGCGACCAGGGACGCCATCCGTGAGGGGCGTTTCCCGGCGATGGCTGACGCCGCAGCGCGGCTCCGCCCAGTCTCGCGCGCCCTCTCGTACGTCTACCTCGAGAGCTTTCGCCATGCCGTGCGCGATTTCCGGATTCTCTTCTATCGAGGTGACCTGAAAGACGCCTATACTCTGCTGAATATCATCCGCGAGCGGTACCAATGGGATTGCCGGCAGCACGACCCGCTGCAGTCCATCGTCGACGCACCGTTTGACGCGGAGTGGTTCGCTGGCGTGCCACATGCCATGGCCGAGGCAATTCTCTGGCCCGCGCTACAAAATGCCGTATACACCCTCAAGAATGAAGATGAGAAGTTCAGATTCCTAAGTGAGCACTGGGACAAATATGACACCGGCGATACGCCGCCCGCGCTTTTCCTGTTGCTGGCGGAACAATCGCTGTGGCGCGGCAATCTGCGCGAGTTGGAATTGCACCTCAAAACATCGAGGTTTGTCTTCGCCAAGTTCTTTCTTGCTGCGCAGGCCCTGCTGGATGGTAACGTGGCGGAATCGCTGCGTTTGTACGAAGACGGTCTGGAAGGATATCGTGCGGCGACGCGCAAACGAAACGCGGAGATCGAGGGGCCATTAGGACTGCTCTACGCCCTCGCGCTCATTCAAACCGACGAACGCAAGCAGATCGAGGCGGCGAAGCAGTTCCTACGTAGGCACCTGCGCAAGGGACAGGCCGTGCACGCAACATCCGCCCTGCTCCATCTCGCCGAGGAATCCCTGGGTGAAGCAACACCCTGCCGGGAGAACAACTTCTTCGAGTACCTCATAACGGATGCCCACCCCCCGCTGGACTCCATTTTGATCCACCTCGTCTTGTGTTGGCGGGATGATCCGGAAGCCACCGATACGGCGGTCATCTTGGAACGCCAATTCGACAAAGCGGTGGCCGGTGGTTACCCGTGGCTGGCCGCTGAAACCGCGTCGGCATTGCTTCTGGCGAAACCGAATCGCCAGAAGTGCGCGCAGTATACCAAGAACTTCTACGAACAGACGGGGATGAAGCCGCTGTCCGCGTTGATCCAGAAGCGTGAGGCTTGGGAGCGTGGACTGGAGGCCCTCGCCAGTATCGCCGGCGACAACGAGCCCCAGTCCAGTGACGGGGAGGTGCGACTCGCATGGTGGATCTCCATGGTGGATTCCAGTTGTTCCGTTGAAGCGCGCGAGGTGAAGAAGCGGAGTGACGGATGGACGAAGGGCAAGGCGATATCGGCGAAGCGATTGAGCGCCGAAAAGGACAATCTCGGTTACTTAACGCCCCAGGATCGGGAAGCCTGTAACCATATCTCCGTTGAAGTCGATCAAGACCGCTACTACGGGTCAAAGACCTACCATATCTTCAAATCGAAAATCCTGCTGGCTCTGGTGGGCCATCCCTTGGTGTTTTGGGCCGGCGGCGGAAGCCTGGAAGTGGTCCGGGGGGAACCGGAACTTCGCGTCGTGCGCGACGGTAAGCGGGTCGTCATCAGCATGTCGCCCTCGACTCCGGGCCCCGCGGAAGTGTGCGCGGTGAAGGAAACCGCCTCCAGGATCCGGGTCGTCGAATTCTCGGCCGCTCACCGGCGAATCGCTGGAATCCTGGGGAAGGGCCTGGAAGTGCCCGCGGAACACGAGTCGCGCGTGTTGCAGGCGCTGTCGAGCGTGGCGTCTCTTATCACAATTCACTCTAACATCGGCGGGAGTCTCGAGAACGTGCCCCAAATTCCCGCCGACGCGCGGCCACGCGTCGTGCTCGTTCCTTCGGGGAACGGTCTGCGCGTGCAACTCATGGCGCAGCCCCTGGCAGGCGGCGCGTACTACCGCCCCGGTACCGGAGGCGAGACCGTCATGGCCGAGGTGAACGGGCAGCGCGTGCAGACCACGCGCGACCTGAAATCTGAGCAGAGTCTTGCCGGCCAGGTTTTGACCGCTTGCCCAACCTTGGGCCGCACGGAGGAAATCGATGGCGAGTGGTTCCTGGGCGACCCCGGCGAGTGCCTCGAGTTGCTGACGGAACTGCGTGAATTGGGCGACACCGCAGTTGTCGAATGGCCCCAGGGCGAGAAGATGCGCGTCGCGCAGACCGTCACTTTCGGCAATCTGCAATTCCGGTTGAAAGGAAATCGGGACTGGTTCGAGGCGTCGGGGAACCTCCGCTTGGACGATGGCCGCGTTATGGACATGCGCCAATTGCTGGATCTGCTGGAGCAGACGCCCGGACGTTTCGTGCCGTTGGGGGAAGGCGAATACCTGGCGCTGACCAAGGAGTTCCGAAAACGTCTCGATGAGTTTCGCGCTGTCTCGGAATCCCAGGGGAAGGCGTACCGCATTCATCCGCTTGCCGCGCCGTCTCTCGAGTCGCTTGTCGATAGCGCGGGGGAATTCAAGGCCGACGACGTGTGGAGGAAACACATCGAGCGGTTTCGCGAGGCGCAAACGGTCGACGCGGCTGTGCCCTCCACGTTTCGCGCCACCTTGCGCGACTACCAGGCCGAAGGAGTTCAATGGCTCACCCGCCTCGACTACTGGGGCGCCGGAGCCTGCCTGGCAGACGACATGGGACTGGGCAAGACCGTGCAGGCGCTGGCGTTTATCCTCTCGAAAGCAACCGAAGGTCCCGCGCTCGTTATCGCGCCGACATCGGTCTGCATGAATTGGATCGACGAGGCCCAGCGCTTCGCGCCGTCGTTGAACGCCATCCTGTTCGGACCCGGCGACCGGCAGGCCTCGCTCGAATCGCTCGGCCCGATGGATCTCCTGATTTGCAGCTACGGCCTGCTCTACCAGGAGGAGGAGAAACTCGCCGCGCGGCATTGGCGTGTAGCGATCCTGGACGAGGCGCAGGCTATCAAGAACGTCGCGACCCGCCGCTCGAAAGCGGCCATGAATCTGCAAGCGGATTTTCGACTCATCACGACCGGAACGCCCATCGAGAATCACCTCGGGGAGCTGTGGAACTTGTTCCGCTTCATCAACCGGGGGTTGTTGGGTTCATTGGATCAGTTCAACGCGCGATTTGCCAATCCCATCGAACGGCGGCAAGACCGCGAAGCGCGCAATCGTCTCAAACGCATCATCCAACCGTTTGTCCTGCGCCGGGTCAAAGAAGACGTGCTCGAAGAACTGCCCGCGCGCACGGAGATTCTGCTGCATGTCGAGTTCAGCGACGAGGAAGCGGCGTTCTACGAGGCCCTGCGTCAGCAAGCCATCGACAAGCTCGCCAAAGCGCAAGGAAGCGCCGGCCAGAAGCATCTGCAGATACTCGCCGAAATCATGCGATTGCGCCGCGCATGCTGCAACCCGCAACTCGTGTCCCCCGAGATGGCCATTCCAAGCACCAAGCTCTCGGTCTTTCTCGAATTGGTGGACGAGCTGATCGAAAACCGCCACAAGGCGCTGGTCTTCAGTCAGTTTGTGGATCACCTCAACATCCTGCGCAAGGCGCTCGACGCACGCGGAATCGTGTACCAGTACCTCGATGGCTCCACCCCGCAGCGGGAACGGAAACGAAGCGTCGACGCGTTTCAGTCCGGCGCAGGCGACCTGTTCCTCATCAGCCTCAAGGCCGGAGGCTTGGGCCTCAATCTCACCGCCGCCGACTACGTCATCCACATGGACCCGTGGTGGAATCCCGCGGTCGAGGATCAGGCTTCGGACCGGGCCCACCGTATTGGCCAACAACGCCCCGTGACCATCTACCGGCTGGTCACGAAGGATACCATCGAGAGCAAGATTGTGGCGCTCCACAATCAGAAACGAGATCTTGCCGACAGCCTTCTTGAAGGCGCGGAAATGACCGGCAAGATGTCGGCGGACGAATTGCTGGCCTTGTTGCAGGGAACCCTGTAGCCCGCACCCTTAGAGCGAACGCTGGGAACCCCAAAGCCTGAAAGGCTAGGCTGAAGCCTTCCTGAAAAACAGCACTTCCTGCGCCGCGGTGTCCGTTTGAATCATGCGCGCGTCGCCCACGGGCACGGCCGCCCACGCGCCGTCCGCGCCGCGTTTCATTTCTGCCTTGTCCCAGGGCGAAACGAGGCGCAAGGGTCCGCCCACCGTGCTCTCGATACGGACCTCACCCACCTCGCCGTCGGCCATGCTTGCGGACACGAGGAAACCGCCTTGCGTGCGCAAGGTGCGGAACTCCGCCTTGAGATGTCCAGGCCACGCGGGGAATACGCGAATGACGTCACCGACGCTTTGCAGCACCAACTCCGTCACGGGCAGAGCCGCGCCGAACATCTCGGTGTAGTGTCCGAAGTCGTTGAACCGGAAACGCGGATCGAGCCGGTTGAAGCTCAACGTGCCGTTGCGCCGTTCGCGGCGGTCCAGCTCCGTGCGCAGCCAGTCGAAGGCGTCCGGCGTGCCCAGACGCGCGCGTGCGACCGCGAGCATGATTGGTGCGTTGTTGCCATTGTGCCGCAGGACCGAAAGCGTGTGCGCGAACTTCGCGAGTTCCGCTTCCGGCGACGCGAACGTGATCACGTCGCATGGAAACACCGGTGTCGTGGGCACGGGGATGTTGTACTCGGTCGGCGGCGCGTTTAGCACGTCCACCACGAGTTGCGCGTCGTCCGCCGAGACGGGATAGTCAGGGAGCAGACGATCGGCCTCCTTCCAGCGTGCCACCTTATCGGCGTCCACGCCCAGGATTGTCGCGCCCTCGATGGCGGCTTGGAAGATGTAGCGGAACATGGCGATGTCGAACGCGCAGTCCTTGTTACGCTCGAAGTTCGCGGTCCAGCCCCAGTGCTCGGGCGACACGCTCGGCGCGAGCACGACGCGCTCTCCGTTCCGCTCGCAACGGGCGACGAAATCGGCCTGAAAATCCGCGACATCGCGCACCGCGGGATAGGCGGTCTGTTCGAGGAATGCGCGGTCCGGCCGGTACTTGTAGTGCCACCAGAGCGGCTGCACGCTGAACCCATTCACGCCCTGCGTGAAGCCCCACACGTGGTGAATGTACTGGCGTCCGCCGGGCATCTTGGCGGTCGCGGGATCCGGGGCCTCGTATGCGAAGAGCACGTGCGGAATGTAGGCGCCGGACAAATTAAAAATCGTGCGCGCCAGCCATCGCGCGCGCGGCATGTAACCGGCGATGAGCCGGTCGTACGGTTCGGTGATTTCGCATTGGTTGGCCGCATAGGCCGACCAGTATGTTTGTTGGATGTTGTAGTTCGTGTGGTAATCGCCGTGCCATGCGGGTTTATCATCGAGAAGCCCCGCAAAGAGGCCCGTGCTGATCACGCCGGGTTTGGACACACAGCGCAAGAAATAGAGGTTGCGGTACCACACGCGTTCGAGCACTTCATCCTGGATGGCGATGCCACTGCGGCTCCAGAACGCCTCCCACGCGGCCTCGTGATCCTTCTGGCGCGCCGCCGCATCGCCCGTGACGGCGCGGCGCGCGAGGTCCGCGGCGCTCTCCGCGACCGCGCTGCTTTCAAACGAAGTCACGACCGAGGCGCACGCGTTTGGGCCGTCTAGCGCGAGGGCGAGGGCAAAACGCATGCCCGGCCAGTCCAGATCGCCGGGGATTTGTTGCACGACCCAGGTGGCCACCGGATTGCCTCCGGTCTCGGGCGCGGGGATGTCGTCGGACTTTACGGGCTCCACGGCGCACTGCACGGACGCCTGCTGATCGGCGGGCCTGTCCAGGCGCTGTACGACGATCAGGTTTTCATTTGCAGGTATACACACGCGATAGACCGCCGTGCCCGAGTGCACATCCAGAGCGGCCCGGCGAATGTCCAGCCGCGCAACCAGCGGCGGAGCCGCGGCGCCGCGAACGCGGAGTACGCCGCACGCGCGCGGGCAGGGGTAGGCGTGGGCGTGGTATGAGTCCGGACCCTTCCAGGCGCTGCCTGCGGGCAGGATGTATTCGCGATCGGTCCACTCGGGGAGCGGACCCAGTTCGAGCAGGCGCGCCAGCGTGGGGATAGGCGGATCGAGCGGAGAGTCCAGGCGCGCGTCCCATACATCGTTCTTGGTGACGCGGATGACAAGGTCGTTGCCCTCGGCAAAGACCAGCACGTTGAGATCGCCGTTCCCGAGGATGATCGCGTCATTTATGGGCTCGCCCAAAGTACCCATGGCCACCGCGGCGCGATCCAGCGCGGCAGGATACGGGACTTCCGCCAAGGCGAGCGAGCCGGCAGTGAGTAGCGCGATGAGAATGCTCCGTCCGAGTGTCATCATCCCAAGTCCCCCCGATCGCGGCCCCTATGATTTGAGAGGCCAGTGCTCGTTGTCCGTTCGCGCGGTCTGCAGATAGGTTTCAATGTGCTTCACGATGTCGGGATGTTGATCCGCGACATTCGTCGTTTCGCCGAGGTCCTTTGTGAGGTCATACAATTCGAGTGGCTGGTCGATGCCGAGGCGCACGGCCTTCCAATCGCCGTGACGCACCGCCTGTTTGATCCCCCCCTCGTGGAACTCCCAATACAGATACTCGTGTTGCACCGCCATGCGTTTGACCCCGCCGAGACCCAGCAGCCGGAAGGCTTGCATCATCGACATACCGTCGAGGCCATCGGGCGCGGAAGTGCCCGCGAGTTCCGCCGCCGTCGGCAGAAAGTCCCAGAAGGCCCAAACGTGGTTGCTGGTGTGGCCGGGGAGCAGTTGCCCCGGCCAGCGCGCGATCATGGGCACGCGAATGCCACCTTCGTAAAGGTCACGCTTGATGCCGCGCAGCGGGCCGTTGTCGTCGAAGAACTCCGGATCCGCCCCGCCTTCCTTGTGGGGACCGTTGTCGCTGGTGAAGAAGACGAGCGTGTTGCCGTCGATACCCAGTTCCTTGAGCTTGTCGAGCACCCGCCCCACATCGCGGTCCATGCGCGTGATCATCGCGGCGCGGCCCTTTTCCGGATTGGGCCACGTCTGGTCTGCGTATGGGCCGTAGTCCGGCACTTCCATGCCGTCGCCCAATGCACGGCCGGCCTCGTTGTTCGCGTGCGGCGTGGTCACCGCAAGATACAGAAAGAAGGGTTCCTTGTGGTGACGGTCGATGAAGTCCAGCGCCTCCTGCGCGATGAGATCGTGCGAGTAGACCTTCTTCTCAGTAGCCACGCCTTCGTCGGTCTTGCTTTGCACGTTGCCTTCCAACGGCACTCGATTCTGGTTGCGCCAGAGAAAGTCAGGGTAGTAGTTGTGCGCGTGGCCTTGATCGAGATAGCCGAAGAACTCGTCGAAACCCTGAAGATTGGGGATGCCGGTGGTGTCCTCATTGCCGAGGCCCCACTTGCCCATGAGTCCCGTGGCGTATCCGGCATCTTTGAGCACCTTTGCCACGGTCACGTCGGTGGGCCGCAACGGCACGCGCTGGTTCCCGCGAATCCAGCAATGCCCCGTGTGCAGGCCCGTCATAAGCGAGCACCGCGAAGGCGCGCACACCGTGCTGCCCGCGTAGCATTGGGTGAAGCGGATGCCTTCGGACGCCATCCGGTCGATGTTCGGCGTCTGGATAACCTTCTGCCCGTAGCAGCCGAGGTCGCCGTAGCCGAGGTCGTCCGCGAGGATGAAGATGATGTTGGGACGCCGCGCCTCACCCGCCGCCGCGGACGTGCCCGCACAACCCGCCGCCAGCAGGCTTCCCCCCGCGGCGGTCCCGGCGGTCCGCAGCCATTCCCTCCGGTTCATATGCATGGCGGATTCCTCCCTCTTGATCGGCGGCTTCAGTCCGCTTATCTTAGCGCCGCTTCAACCCTGGGACAATGACAACGTTGGGAGTTCGACTCATGTGCCATAAACCCGCAGTTTTGATTGCCGTCGTGTTGGCGAGTGCCTTCGTGGGAGGTGCCGTAGCCGCGTTGGTGTTTACGCCGAACGTGGCGGATGCGCAGAGCAACGTCGTGCGTGGAGAGCGCTTCGAACTGGTGGACGCCTCGGGCACGGTCCTAGCAACGCTGGGTACGGAACGCAACGGCGCACCCGGACTGACCCTGTTCGGAAAGGACGGCAAACCCAGCATTCGCCTCGCGGTGAACCCTGTCAGCGGCGGGAATATCTTCATGCTGGACAACGAAGAGCGCGCACGCGTGAATCTGCTGGTGACCCCGGAAGGACAACCCTTCCTGCACTTCCTCGACGCCGAGGAACGGGGACGCGCGAGCTTCGGCCTCAGTGTGGAAGGTGACCCGAAACTGTACATCTGCGACAAGGAAGGCACCCCGCGCGCCACGCTCCGCGTCGCGCCGGACGGCACCCCCGGCCTTGACTACGCCGACGCCGCCCCGCCGGTCCAACCCTCCAATGACCCGAACGAAGCGCCGTAAGACCGGGGCGGACAGCCACGCCGAGAATAAGCCTAGAAACGGCAGTTGAGTTCGCTCCGTATTGCGAGGTTGCATTGGCGCAACGCATTGGAAAGAACGGCGCTATCACCATTTGGGTGAGCACCGTTCTGCTATCAAAGCGGTTCTGTCTTCATGATTTGCCACGCTGTCCCGGCATTCGCGAGGACGACGGGGGCGTTCCCAGGCTCGACTGCCGTTTTCAGGATCAGCCCTCATATCTACCTGCGTCCCCGCGTAGTCATGCCGCGGCGTGATGAGATATGCTCTGGCAGTGGCCCACAGGTTCGTTGATGAAGATTCCGGAATAGCCCCGGCAGGGGCGCAGGGACGTAGCCCCGGGTGGAGCCGCAGGCGGAACCCGGGGTAAGTGCCCGCCCCACCAGATCAAAGCCCCAGCGTGGGCGCGGGAGACACGCTATGCCACATTCATATTGCTGCCTGTTGTACCACCTCGTGTTCTCGACAAAGGACCGGCGTCCGGACCTGACCATGGATATTCGCGAACGTGTCTTTTCCTACACAGGGGGCATCATTCGCAGCGAGAAAGGCGTACTCCTCACGATCGGCGGCACGGAGGACCACGTGCACTTGTTGGCCCGGTTGCGGCAGGACCGCGCATTGTCAGAACAACTGCGCGACATCAAGAGCAAAAGATCGAGGTGGATTCACGAGACCTTTCCAGACAAGAAGGCATTCGGGTGGCAGGGCGGATACGGTGCGTTTGCTGTCAGCCCATCGCAGGTGCGGCACGTGCAGAAGTACATCGAGAACCAGGAGTCGCACCACCGCAAGATGGACTTCCGGACCGAATTCTTGCGAATCCTTGAGAAGCATGGCGTGGAGTACGACGAGCGCTATGTGTGGCACTGAATCACCTGCGCCCCGCTGGGGCTGCAATGTAGCGGGTACCGCGATCCCCGGGTTCCGCCTGCGGCTCCACCCGGGGCTATACCCCTATGCCCCTCGCGGGGCTGAGTGCGGGGGCGGTGAGATATGCGGGTCAGGGGAGATGCCGGAATGATATGGGTGTTGCTTGTGCTCTTGGGGGTGCTGGCGGCCTATCTGCTGTGGTGGCCGGTGTCCATCGATCCGGTGGCGTGGGAAGCGCCTCCTGCGCCCAAACTCGCAGGCGTCTATGCGCCGAATACAGCCCTGGATGATGTGGAGCGCCTCTACTCCGGACAACTGCCGGGCCCCGAAGACATCACGATAGACTCGCAGGGCCGTTTGTATACGGGAGTCGTCGACGGGCGCATCCTTCGCATGAGTGCGGAGGGAGACGCTGTCGAGACCTTCGCGATCACCGGGGGCCGTCCGTTGGGTATGGCGTGGGACGTGCGCGGAAACCTGATCGTCGCAGATGCATTGAAAGGTCTCCTGTCGATCGATCCGCAGGGTCAGGTGACCGTGCTTGCCACGGAAGCGGAGGGACTGCGCTTCGGGTTCACGGATGATGTGGACGTGGCACAGGACGGGACCATCTATTTCACCGACGCTTCGTGGAAGTTTCATCCGCCGCACTACATGGCGGATCTCATGGAAGGCCGCGGCAACGGGCGCTTGCTTGCCTACGATCCGAAGACAAAGACCGCGCGTACGCTGGCGCGCGATCTGCACTTTGCCAACGGCGTGAGCATCAGTCCCTGCCAAACGTTTGTTCTCGTGAACGAGACGTGGAAGTATCGCGTCCTCCGGTATTGGCTGAGCGGTGACAAGCGAGGGCAGTGGGATGTCTTCATCGACAATCTGCCGGGCTTCCCGGACAACATCGCGTCAAACGGCGCGGGCACGTACTGGCTCGCCCTGTTCACTGTGCGCAACCCCGTGGCCGACGCGCTCGCGCCGCACCCCTTCGTGCGCAAAGTCGCGTGGCGCTTACCGCAGTTCCTGTTGCCGAAAGCCAAGCCCTTCAGCTTCGTGCTGGGGCTGAGTGCGGAGGGCGAGGTCATGCATAATCTGCAAGGTCCGGCGGGAAGACTCGCACCCGTTACCAGCGTGAATGAATTTAACGGCTACCTGTATCTGGGCAGCGTCGAGGACAACGCCATCGGGCGCGTGCGCGTCCCTACGGCCTGAAGACGGAGGAGAAACTGAATGTCAGCCACGAAGCAGATTGGATGGTGTATTTTCATCGCCGCGGCGATTGCCGCGTGTCAGGGGGTGCCGAAGATCGAAACGGCGTCCGCTCTGGTGAGCGCGCTTCAACAGCGGGGTGTGGCGTTCACCTCGCAAGAACCTGCCCCGATCCCGCAGGGTGACAAGTTCCGCTTTGACGAAGGGATCACATTGAAGGGCGAGAACCTCTGGGTCGATGTGCTGCGGATCAGCGACCGGCGCGTGTTCGACATCGCGAAGGGCGCCGGCGGGATCCTGGTCGTCGCCGAGGCCTTCGCCGGACAGGCCATTCCCGGGAAGCCGGAAGTCTACACACGCTACCCCTTCGTCGTGATTATTCGTCAACAGCCGGAAGGCTCGACGCTCGCAAGTACCCTGGTCGAACTCCTGCCCCCGGAACCTGCGCAATAGGGTCCCTCTGAGTACCGCCTCGCTCGCTGAGCGCGGCGGCACGGCGCTGCCCTCAGCGATCCGGTGCGGTGGAGTTCCAAGCATCACGGATCGCCTCTGGCGCTTTGAAGAGCCGACAGGGATGCCGGCGCTCCTGGTGGCGCATCTCTTGACGGTTGGCGGATTGACTCCGCTTTCGGGGAGCACGCTCGGGGTTTGAAGAGAAGAATGGCGTCAGCGGCCACCGCCGCCATCGCCGCGGCCACCCCAGCCGCCGGGGCCTCCGCCCCAACCGCCTGGACCGCCCGGACCGCCGCCGCCGGTGGGCATGCGGAAGAAGGGATCTTCCATGGTCTGGCGCATGGCGTCGACGAGGGCCTGCTGCTGCTGGGAATTCGAGATGCCGTTGGCCTTGAGGCTTTCTTTCAAGAGATAGTCCTGCTGTTCCCGCACGAGCGTGCGGGTGGTGTCCCATGTAGCCGCAAGCTCTTCCCGCAGGGCGTCGCGTTCCTCATCGGTTTGCGCGTCGCGCATCTCGCGCATGAGGTCCATGGAATAGTCCGAGTACTCCTTGATGCTGGCAAGCCGGTTTTGGACGGCGGCATCGGGCGCACGCTGGATAGCGTCGTCAAAGAAGCCTTCCATGCGTTCGCGGAACTCGGCGCCGCGCTGGCTTCGCTCCTGTTCCCACTGGGCGCGGCGAGCCTGCCATTCCTCGTATCCCGGCTCGCCCGGCTGCGGCGGAGCGCGCCGGCGATCGCCGTCGCCTTCGCCGGTGTCTGCAGGGACCGCGGCCGCATCGGTCGGGGCTTCTTCCGGCGCCGCCAGCTCACCAGCGGGATCCACAGCCGGCATGGCTGCCGGGGCAGGAGCCGCACGGAGGGATTCGTTGTCACGGCGAAGGCGATCATTCTCAAGTTCCAGAGCGCTCAACTTATCCGCAACCCCTTGCAGTTCCGTATTTTGGGCAGTGACCTGTGCCAACTTTTGCTGCGTCTCCTCGAGGGCTTGGCTGTACTGGGCCTTTGAACCGAACATCCCCACGGCGGCGCCTACCGCCAACGCGAGAATCGCGGCAATGGCATATCGTGCGATGGTCATGACACACCTCCACACCATTAAACACACCCTGATCCGGGAAGTTCCGTGACTGGCACCCGAGCCGCTTGACAGTGGACGCGGGCTTCATAGTAGTGTAACGCACGAAGGTACGTTTCCCGCGTCGCGTCTCCATGAAAGGTTGGCCTCAATGAGCGGCAATACTCTGTTCCACGTGCGTTTTGTTTGGAGAATCGCGGGGGCGGTCCTGCTGCTCGGCGTATCCTGTGCCTTGGCCCAGCCTTCCTCAAATATCGCGATCAGTCCAAGCGGCCACTATATCACACATGGCGAAAGACCGACTGTGCTCGTCGGAGACAGCGGCACACAGTGCGTACTGCAGAATGCCAACCTGGACTATCGCCGTTGGATCGACGACTGTTCCAAGGCAGGGCTGAGCACCGTACACGTCTGGTCCTTTGTGGCACCCCGGCAGAAGGCGGACGGCAGCCTGCTGGAGGAACGCTATGCCTATGTGTACCCGGCCCTGACGCCGTGGGCGCGCCAGGCATCGGGCGAGCGCGCCGCGGACGGCGGGTTTCACTACGACTTGCGGACCTGGGACGAAGGAGACGACCCCTCGGCTCACTACTGGCCGCGGCTGCGAGACCTCTGCGTCTACGCGAAGGAGAAGGGGCTTGTCCTTGGCATCACGGTCTTCTTCGGCTGGCCCAAGCACGCCCCCGACTGGGAGTTTCACCCGTTCAACGTACGCAACGGCGGACCGCTGACCGATGCGCCCAACCCACACGTTTCGCAGGTGCAACACATCGCCGCGCCGGGCCGCGAAATCTGGCAGGAGGCATGGTCCGATTCCTGGGAACCGGCGATGAAGAACCAGTGGCTGTGGGAGCAGTTCGCAAAGAAGCTCATCGACGAGACCACTCCGTTCGGCAACATCTTCTTCGTGTTCATGGACGAGCACTCCTACGATGAAGGGAACGGCGGGGACCATTTCCTGCAGTTCTTTAAGAGCCGAGGTGCGATGTGGGTGGATTGGGACCAACGCCGCGCCGGTGTGGATATGGTCTTTGCGGACATCGGATACCGGAAAGAGTCGGGCAAGAACGTGGGCACCGTCAAGTTGGTCCAGCGGGAGCCCGCGCGTCCCTTCATCATTCTCGAAGGCGGTCCCTACATGGGAGACGCCGTGCGCACGGCGATTTGGACCTGCCTCGCCGGGGGCGGACACTACGTGCTGCACAACGATGCCGAGCAGGAAACCGTCACCACCGGCATCATGGGCTACGACCCGAAAGTACCCGGCGGCGACACGGGCCAGACCCGGCGGGAATGGTTGGGCCACGCGTCCCGTTTCTTCAATGAGGCTGTGGAGCGTCTCGACTCGATGGCGCCGCACAACGAACTGACGCGCGAAGGCGCCATTTGCCTCGCCGACCCCGGACGCGAATACGTAGTGTACGCAATGCCGGGGAGTGAAGATCCGATGGAGTTGACCTTGCACGGAGCGGGGAAGGTTCAATCGGTTCGCCTGTACAATCCGCGAACGGGTGAAAGTTTGGTGGATGTGCTTTTCACTGCGAAGGGTTCGGAAGTGAGCGTGCCAAAGCCGGACGCACAGGATTGGGTACTGCATGTGCAACAGACTCCGGAATAAGCGGAACATCCCCCACCCCTTCGGGGCGCCCTGCCGCAATCACTTTCGGCGTTCAACGGGGGAATCGGCTGGCGCCATCGCTGTGGTTCATGGGCGAGCGCGTGGGCTTCACATCCCCCTCGGCCCTTCGGGCCTGCCCCCTTCAAAGGGGGACCTTGTGTGCCGCCCTTCGGGCCGCCCGATCTTTGGGCAATCGTCCGCGTGCCGCCCACGAGAAATCTGTATTTATATAGATATAGCGTTGCAGACTTCCCCCTTTGAAGGGGGTGAAGGGGGATGTTCTTCAAAGCACCACACCATCCAAACTGGAATCGCGTGAGGCGATATGCCCGGCATCTATCTCGATCATAGCGCCACGACACCCGTGCGCGAAGAAGTGTTCGCGGCGATGGAGCCGTATCTGCGCACGCACTTCGGCAATCCGGGATCCATTCACCGCTTCGGACGCGAGACCCGGCGCACGGTGGACGACGCGCGGGAGCAGGTGGCCGCGCTCATTCACGCCGACCCGCGCGAGATCGTGTTCACGTCGGGAGGCACCGAGGCGGACAACCTCGCTTTGCGCGGGACCGTCGCAGCCTGCAAGACAAAGCGGCGCAAGGTTATCGTGTCTTCCGTCGAACACCACGCCGTGTTGCAGCCTGCGGAATACCTGAGCAAGACGGATGGCATCGAGGTGCGGGTGTTGGGCGTGGATGCGGAGGGCTTGGTGGACGTGGACGAGCTGGCCTCCCTCATCGACGAGGAGACAGCGCTGGTATCCGTCATGCACGCGAACAACGAGACCGGCGCGATTCAGCCCATCGAGCCCATTGCCTCCTTGTGCGCGCAACATGGCGTGCACTTCCACACCGACGCCGTGCAATCCGCGGGCAAGATCCTCCTCGATGTGCGCGCGACTCCGGTGTCGTTGCTCGCGCTGTCCGGACACAAGCTCTATGCGCCGAAGGGCGTCGGCGCGTGCTACGTGCGCAAGGGCGTCGACATTGTGGCCCAAATGCTGGGAGGGTTTCAGGAGCGCGAGCGCCGGGCGGGCACGGAGAACGTCGCGGGAATCGTCGGCTTCGGCAAGGCGTGCGAACTGGCGCGCCGGGAGTGGCAGCCGATGGCCGCGCGGACGTCCCGCCTCCGAGATGCGCTGCAGGCGGGCATCCTGGAGCGGATCCCCGATACCTACGTCAATGGCCCGAGCGTGAAGCGGCTCCCCAACCTGCTGAACGTGGGGATTTCCGGCGTGGAGGGCGAGTCGGTGGTGCTGGGACTCGACGTCGAGAAGATTGCCGTATCGAGCGGCGCGGCATGCACTTCCGGATCGCTCGAACCCTCGCATGTGCTGCTCGCGATGGGGCAATCGCATGCGCGCGCGCAGAGTGCGATGCGATTCAGTCTCGGTATCGGCACGACCGAGGCCGAGATTGATTGTGTGCTGGAAGTTTTACCGCCGCTTGTGGAGCGATTGCGTGCCGGGGCGCGCACGTAAGGCGCTTGTGGGGCGGCCGTGGGGAATCGGACGGATCGGACCGATCGGACGGATCGGACTGCAACAAAGACACAGGCGAGGGCACCTGTGCCACACGTCGGTCTCCTCTCCCGAGTTTGTCTTGGCGCCATTGAAGCGCCTACTACAACCAAGATTCAGAAGAAAGGAAGTATCAACCCAGGCATGGCAAGCGCGTGTGGCACAGGCGCCCTCGCCTGTGTCCGCCCCGGCACGTCCGATCGGACCGATCCGTCCAATCCGTCCGATTGGGCAAGCGCGTGTGGCACAGGCGCCCTCGCCTGTGTCTTTACGCGAACGGATCCTTGTGGGTGATGGTCTGTTCGCGGCCGGGTCCGACGCTGACGATACTGATGGGCACGCCCACCAATGACTCGATTCGCTCGAAGTAGCGCTGCGCGTTCGCGGGCAACTCGTCCCAGGCGCGGCACCCCGAGATGTCTTGATTCCACCCCGGCATTTCCTCGTACACCGGGACCACTTTCTCCAGATCCGTCACGTGGGCGGGAAAGTCCATGGTGGTGACGCCGTTGATCTTGTAGGACGTGCAGATTCGTATCGTATCCACGACGGTCAGCACATCGGGCTTCGTGAGCACGATGCTGGTTGCGCCGTTGAGCATGGCGGCGCGCCGTAACTGCACGCAGTCCAGCCAGCCGCAGCGGCGGGGACGCCCCGTAGTGGCGCCGAACTCGTGGCCCTGTTTGCGGAGCAATTCGCCGGTATCATCGAGCAACTCGGTGGGGAACGGCCCTTCGCCGACGCGCGTCGAGTAGGCCTTCACGATGCCGATAACACCGTTGACTTCCTTGGGTCCGACGCCGGCGCCGGCGCAAACGCCGCCCGCCAGCGTGGTGGAGCTGGTGACGTAGGGAAAGGTGCCATGATCGAGGTCGAGCATGGTGCCCTGCGCACCCTCGAAGACGAGTCGCTTGCCCTTGCGCAGGGCGTCGTGAACCATGACGACGCTGTCGGCCACAAAGGGACGAAGCCGCTCCGCAAACGGGGCGTATTCCTTGAGAACGGCGTCCACCTCCATGGGCTCTTCGTGGAAGGTGTCCTTCAGTATGAGATTCTTGTATTCCAGCGCGTCCGCAAGCTTTTGACGGAACAGGGCGGGGTCGGCGAAGTCGGCGAAGCGAATTCCGAAGCGGTCGGCCTTGTCGGCGTAGGCGGGGCCAATCCCGCGGCCGGTCGTGCCGATCTTGCGGCTGCCGCGAAAGCGTTCCTGGGCTTTGTCGAGCACCTTGTGGTACGGCATGATGACGTGAGCCCCGCTGGAGATGAACAGACGGCCCTTGTAGCCGCAGCCGGAGGCATCCAGGCTGTCCAATTCCTTGCACAGCACTTGCGGGTCGAGCACCGTGCCATTGCCGATGATACAGACGGTTCCCTCGTGAAGGATGCCGCTGGGGATCAGGTGCAACACGGTCTGCTTGCCGCCGACGACGACGGTGTGGCCGGCGTTGTTGCCGCCCTGATGGCGCACAACCATGTCGGCCTGGCTGGTCAGATAGTCGACGACCTTGCCCTTGCCTTCGTCGCCCCACTGCATTCCAACGATGACATACGCTGGCATTGTTCATTCTCCCCATAGGCGCCGCCGGACAGCTCCCATCCGGCGGATTCTCCCATCGATGCGGCACAATTCCTTGCGGAATGCGCACGTGCGGATCTCCTGCCTACTTCCGATGCGGTTGATCCGGCCGGATTCCGGACTGCCGCAGTGCCGATTCCTGGACCTGCTGCGCGCGGACCATGTAGACCTGCTGCAACTGACCGAAGATCTGCGTCAGCATCCCGTCTTCCTCGGGCGTCAGGTTTCCCTTGGTCTTTTCGCGCAGCATGGACAGAATGTCCATGATGAAGCGCGCCTCCTCAAGGTCGACCATGACCTGATTGGAATCCTGCGGCGTGACGAGTCCGAGTGCGAAGGCGCACTGGGTGGCAAGGGTCTGGATGTGCGTGGAGAAAGTGACCTTGAGCGGTCCGGCTTCCTCTTCATCCGCAGCTTTGCCAGCTTCTTCGGGAACCGCGCTCTTGGCCTCTTCCTTTTCGCGCTGGACCTGAGCCTTCCAGTCCTCGTCTATGAAAATCTTCGGGTCATCGCCGGACATCACTTGGTCCTCCGTGGTGAACGCCCTGCCCCACCCGCAATATCAAGCGCGCGGCCGCATCCACCGCGAGCCGCAAACGGGCACCGCCCCCGTATCCGGCCAGAGGCCGGACCGGGGCGGTGTACAAAGGCGGGTGTTTTGTTGGGCTAAAAGCCGACACAGCGGCGCACACGTGCGCCAGCGGCGGCTTACTTGTTCTTGTGACGATTCGCGCGGCGCTTCTTCTTGCGCTTGTGCTTCGCGATCTTGGCGCGCCGCACCTTTCTTCCACCAGCCATGCACCGGTCTCCTTACGTGTTTCGGTTTCTCCCGGCACCCTCAATGTGGCGCCGGGTGCTCAGTTCACCAGCCAATGCCCGTCGGGCATGGAATAGTCCCACAACTCGCCGGGGGCGAAATAGATGGCGATTTCACGCGCGGCGGTTTCTCCAGAGTCGGACGCGTGCACCAGATTGTTCTGCACGGTCAACCCATAGTCGCCGCGGATGGTTCCCAAGTCCGCTTCCTGGCTGTTCGTGGCGCCGTTCAGCTTGCGCACCACGGCCACCGCGTTCTCGCCCTCCCACACCATCTGGATGCTGGGCCCGGACATGATGAACGCCATCAACCCGTCGTAAAACTTCTTGCCCGCATGCTCGGCGTAGTGCTTTTCCGCCAACTCCCGCGAGACTATTTGGAGCTTCATCCCCACGAGCTTGAGGCCTTTCGCCTCGTAGCGGCGGATGATCTCTCCACAGAGCCGGCGCCCCACGGCATCCGGCTTGATCATGACAAATGTACGCTCTACCAAGGAAAAGTCCTTCTCACCCCGCCGGGCACACCCGGTCCTCACCGGAGAATGGGATTCCGCGCCGCCCGCCCCTGGAGCTGCCCGGCGTGGGTGTCCCTGGGTCTGTGCGCGACGATGGATCTTCTCCGCACCCGTGCACGAGTGCGGCCCAAACCGGGGGAGTGTAGCAAATCGCGGCGGTTTAATGCAATGCATCCTGCGCGGAGGGTTACTCCTTACCCCTTGCAGGACAGCGGGTTCTCGGTTACCATGCGTCCAGTGGGTTTTGGGAAATTGGGGTGTTTTGCTTCCCGCCAACCGCGGACGGAGGCCACGAGCATGTCTCCAAATTCGGACAAACAGTGGTTTTATGCCAAAGCACGGCAGCGTTTCGGGCCCGTTACCGCAAGGGCCCTGGCGCAACTCTACGAGCAGGGGGAGGTCCAGGACAGCGATCTGGTGTGGGCCCCGGAGCTGGGCGACCAGTGGCAGCGCGCGGAGTTCGCCAAGGAACGGTTCCTCCACGCACCGCCGCCTCCACCGCCACGCGAAAGCATGACGCCCGTCGACCGCTATCCCTCATACAGCCCGCAAGCGGACATGCGCGCGCCGGCGCGGTTTGCCCCACGCGAAAGGGATTTTGAGTACGCGAGCTTTTTCGCGCGCTTCGCAGCCATCGTGCTGGACAGCATCATCCTGTTCTTCATAATGATTCCGGTGGGTATCCTGGTCTATGTGGCCATGGGCACACCCGAAACGCAGGCGGACGCGGAGGCCCTCGGCAACACCGTGAACGGTCTTTCCATGCTCATCTATTGGCTGTACTTTGCCGGTCAGGAAAGCGGCAGCCGCAGCGCCACCTTCGGCAAGCGCGCGATGGGCCTGTACGTGACGGACCTCAACGGCGATTCGATTTCGTTCTGGCGCGCCACGGCACGCCACTTCTCCAAGCTCATCAGTTCGCTCTTGTGCTTGGCCGGGTACTTCTTTGTCTTCTTCACGCCGCGCAAGCAGGCCCTGCACGACATGATCGCGGGGTGCGTGGTGGTCAAGTAGGGTTACCGGACTGCGCCTAATCGGACGGATCAGACGGATCGGACCGATCGGACGTGTGTGCGTGACGGCGGCCCGTCTCCATGAACGCCTCGATATTCTCGGGAGGGGTTTCGGCGGGGAGGTCGCAGCCCGTGCTCAGGATGAAGTTGGGGTACGGGTCCATCTCGTCCAGCAACTCTTCAACGCTTCTACGAACTTCCGCTGTCGAGCCGTAAAGCATGGTGGTGGCGGGGCAGATATTTCCGATGACCGCGATATCGCGGGAAACACGCTGCGCCACGGCGGGCAGGTCCACGCCTGTGTGGGCCGCGTCGAGACTGATGCCGTCCACCCCGGCCGCGGCCATGATATCCACGACGTGCATCGTGTTGCCGCAGGTGTGGTAGATCGAGCTGACGCACGCGCCCCGGCATAGCCCTGCGATCTTCCGCACATGCGAGGCCGAGAAGCGTTCGAACTGTTCGGGCCCCAGCATGACCGCGCTCGGTTCCAGAACGCACAGCACTTGCGCGCCCGCGCCGATGAGTTGCCGCACATAGGTGGTGATGGTTTCGCGTGTGAAGTCGCAGAGCACATCCATCTCGTCTGGCGCGCCCAGGCTGGCCATGGCGGCATCGTCGGCGCCCAGGATAAGGCCCGCCAGAGAGTAGGGCCCCGCCACGTACGCGCCCACGAGCATGTCTTGTGGCAGCAGCGAACGCATCCGCCGGACCGTCTCGACGTAGCCCATGACGCGGCTGTCGGAAGCAATGTCGATACCACGCAACACGTCCAGTTCGCCGTCCGAGAAAGGTTGCTTGGGTACCGTGGCGGAATCATCGCGCGGGAACACCGTGTAGCGGCCCAAGGCATTCGCCTCCACCGAAAGATCCATCAAGGGAAAAATGAGGTCGGGCCTATAGCGCTCGGCCAGCGCGCGGACCGCGCGAAAATGCATCCCGTGGTTTTGTTGCGCCACCTTGATGCTCGTGCCGATCATGCCGATTCCAGGAAAACCCATCAGGGGCGCGACAAGGCGCTTGCCGCGTGCAAAGGCTTGATGTGCGAGTGAGGCTATCGAATAGTGTTTGGCGTCCACGATGACCTTTCCAGAGTTCCCCCGAAAATTTGGCGGGAATCGATGCTATCCCGGCCCCTCGGCGAATTCAAATGCGGCGCGGCGGCATTGTGGAAGACTCAGTAGCGCGAAAGCCCCGTGGGGAATTCCGCGCCTGTCCACCCGGCTCGTAAAGTGTAACTTGACACGCAACGCATGACATGCTAGCATGCGCTGTGAAGATCGGGAACGTGGTTCATAGGGGATTGCGCCGCTTCATCGAAGAAGACGACGCCAGCGGGTTACAGCCTGCCGTTGTGCCCAAACTCAAACGCATCCTCTCGTTCCTCCAGGACATGGAACGGGAGGACGAGTTGCGCGCGGTCCCAAGCTGGAAAGCGCATCAGTTGACCGGCGGTCGCAGAGGCACCTGGAGCCTCTCTGTCACCAAGAACTGGCGCATCACGTTTCGGATCGACTTGGCCAAGGCCGAGATCGTCGATATGGACTATGAGGATTACCATTAGGAGACGGCCATGAGTACGGCGCAAGGCATTCGGATGAAGAGCCCGGCCCACCCCGGAGGATTCGTGAAGTACGAGATCATTGAACCCTTGGGTCTTACCGTAACCGCTGCGGCAGGGGTACTCGGGGTTACGCGTCCCGCGCTGTCCGCCCTCTTGAACGAGCGCGCACACCTTTCGCCGGAAATGGCGTTGCGAATCGAGAAGGCGTTCGGCGTGTCCATGGACACCCTGATGCGCATGCAGAACAGCTACGACATCGCCCAGACCCGCAAACGGGAACGCGAAGTTCGCGTAGCGCGATTTAAGGGCATTCCGCGCGATGCGAAGCAAGCGGCGAGCTGAAGGCGTGTGACGAAATCATGCCCCGCAGTCTATCTCTGAACCGAATCGGGTACGCGCAAGCCCTCCAGAAACTCTGGTCTGATGATCTTCCCCAGTAGGAAAAACTTGCGCTCTGGGTGCCAGAGCACATTTTCGCCATTCCGTGTGGTGAAGCTCGTGTAGCCGCCGATATCGACGCGTTTCAGCGGGCCGATGCCCTTGCCATCGTTATCCATCAGCATCTTCGATTCGCTGAACCAAATCGGCTGCTCCGCATCCGGGCGGTACTCACCGACGGCGATGTACGCGGGACGCCGGTTGCTCTCGAGTCCGCCCGACTTCCCCGGATCCTTGCCGCCGAACGCAGGGTGATGAATCAGCAGGTAGCGGCCATCGGCCATTTGGTAGATGGGACAACCAAAGAGCGGCTGGAGAATGGGTAGCCCATAATCCTCGCGCAGGAGCGGGCGTGGCGCGCACCACGTCTCGCCGTCGTCCTCCGAGAGGCTGTACCAGATGTAGGCGCTCATCGTGCGCATCGTGCAGAAGAGGCGCTTGTCCGGCAGGCGCACGAGGCTGGGCTCCTGCGCGATGCTCAACAAGGGGTTCGTGTAATGGGGAACACGCAACGCCTGCTTGTTCGACGCGAACCAGGAGATTCGGATATCCGCCGGCTCGGGATTCTCGTCGATATTCTCGAAGCGCATGAACTCGACTACGGACTCGTTGGCCGTCCAATCCTTCGTGTGCGGCGGCGTGCGCACCGCAGGGCTGACCCAGCGCGTGAAACCCGTGAACCAGCGCCCCTGCAAATCCTTGATGGGGATTTGCCAGACGATCCAGTTGGAGGGATACTTCGGGTCGGGATGATCGTACATGCTGCGCGCCATCGGCACCGTACCCGGAGCCGACCACGTCGCGCCGAGGTCATCGCTGTAGATCGCATCCATGGTGCCGGTGATCTGGTGATGATAGTCGGCAATGCCTTGGTACTGATTATAAACCACGTAGATGCGGCCGGACTTCGACACCATCGGGAAGGCCCAGCTTGCCTGGTTACCCTCGCCTTTCCGGGGCGAGCCCGCAATGCGCTTGGGTTCGGACCACGATTTGCCGTCATCGCCGCTCCGCACGAACATGATGCGATGATCGCCCGCGCCTTCGTGCGTGCTCTGCGTCCACACCGCCATGAGCGAACCGTCCGGCCCATCGAAGACCAGGAAATGCTCGTTGCCCGTGTCGAAGGTCGAGCCATCGACGCTCTTCGGCACATACACCACGTAATCTGGCTGACTGCGCTGCATTTCCATCTGCAAAAGGCCCTTGAGGTCCACCGGGGCAGCGGGTGCTTGTGCGAGAGAAGCCAAAGCAATTCCCAGCGCGGTCAGTGCAAACGCGAGGCCTACGCGTAGTTTGTTCAAAACCATATGCCCTCCCAACAACCCCAAGTATTGCCTCGTCTGGTACTGCCGCGCTCGGCGAGCGAGGCAGTACTGAAGAGGCGCTCACGCGCTTTTACGCAGTCACGCGCAGGACCCGCATGCGCAGAGGCGGCACGTGGATACTGTCGCCGGGCTGGTCTTCGATCTGCTTTCCAGTCTCGGGGTCCCACCAGCTGGCCGTGCCAGCTGCGGAGGTTTTCAAGGTGCCGGTGTATTCCTCTTTGCCTTCGTTGGCGAAGACGTAGATGTCTTCATCATCGATACGCAAGTGCGTGCAGCGCAGGTGCGGTGTTGTAGGCTCGACCACGACGTCAGCAGGGGACAGCGCATCGATCTGCGTGATCAGTGCGGCGCGATCCGGTGCGAGCGCGGGGATCTCGGGTACAGGGTCCACGTAGGGGATCACGCGGCCCGCGTCGATCATGGGCCGCAGCACGCGCAGCGTTTCCGGATCGGCGAAGCCGGGACCGTCGACAATCAGCGCGGCGTAGTGCATCTCGCCAACATCCACACCGCTGCTGTTCGTGCGCGCCACGCTCTTGAGCGTATCCGTGTCGAGATAGTTGAAATCGCGTTGTGACTCGAACAACACTCGGGCCGCCCGCACCGGCAGACTTGTCGGCGTGCCGAGCACGGCGAGCGAGCACACCTGTTTGCCTTCGCCCAAGATCCAGCTCAGGCGCCGGCAGTAATCGGCGAAGACTTTGTAGCGATCCCACCACAAGTTGTTGGGTCCCACGTCGGGCGGGCGCTCGTCGCGCCGTTTGTCGCGCACGGAGTAGTAGAAGGCGTGCGGGATAATCTGATCGACCCCGCGCACGAGCAGCCAGTTCGTCACCCACCACATCTCGTCCTCGGTGAAGTTCCAGCCGTACGCCCCAAAGCACTCGTTCATGTTCCGGGCGCGCCCGTAGTGGCGTTTCGCGGAGGAGCTGCACTTGCCCGTCGCCGATTGATCGCTGTCGAGCGATTTGTCCTGATATGGCTCGATGTAGCGCCAGACGATATCCTGACCGGGGATCTGAAAGTACTTGAGCGTGCCGATATCGCCGGGCTGCGCGGGGTGGCCTGTCAGCGCGATGCCGTGCTCCTTGCACCATTGGCTGTAGGGCGCGTAATAAACCTGTTCGAGGCGCGCGTTCACCGCGCGACGCCAGTCGCGCAAGAATTGATCGTGATCCGGGTGGGCCTTGTCGAACAGCGCGGCGAAACGCGGCCTCATGTCGTAACCGAGGTACTCCTGCAAAAACACTTCAAAGTCCCAGGTCCAGGGAAATGAATTGTCCCGGTGGCCGCGGCCCATCACGTCCGGTTCGTCCGTGAACACGGCGATCACGGTTTTGCCGAAGTGCTCTTTCAAGGTCTCGTAGTAGGGATCGAGCGCGAGGCGGAAGAAACTCGCCACGGATTCGGGATTCAGAATGTCGCCGGAAGGCGGCGCGCCGGGTTCGCTGTCGTCCTGACCGTAATGCACGCCACGGATCACGCCGTTCGAGCGGCAGTTCACATAGACGGCGTCCGTGTCCTCGTGCACCAGATACTCATCCGCTTCGAGCGGCGTCCCCTTCGGGCGCCGGTGCAGGCAGCGCGTGGCGTGGCGTGGATTCTCGGCCACGACCTTTCCGCAGCACGATCCGGAGGGGTACATCCCTTCATCGTAGAGATAGACGATCATGCCCTTTTCCGCGGCGTAGTCCACGCAGGCCTTGATGTGACCCAGCCACGCCTCGGACATGTAGGGGATGCTCTCGGCTAGTCCGATGCGCGCGTGCGGGAGAAAGCCGTACACGCCATGCGCGTGGAAGTCGTCGATTTGCCGTTTGAGTTCCTCGGTCTTCAGTTCATCGTTGAGAAACCAGAAGGGCAACACGGTAAACGACTGCGGCGGTTCCAGAAACTGCTCGGAAAAGGCCATGGCGATCTCCTTCGTTTACGCGATGATAGCTCCGGGGACGCGGCGAGGCAAAACACAGACCGACACGGACTAGCACGGACGAAGAAGCGTAACGGTGGGGTTCTCTGGACGTGCCGCTCTGGCATAATGCGGGTCCAGGGCGCTAAACCCTTGCAGGCTCTTCTGTGTCCTACTGAGTGGATGGCCATCCAGCCACGGTACGTGGGACGCGAAATTGAAAGGTCCTCTTGAGCGCGAGCGAAGCGACAATACCGGACGACATGCTCCTGGTGCGTCAGGCGCAAGGCGGTGACCGGAAAGCATTTGAGCAACTGTACCGGCTCCATGTGGGCCGGGTCCATGGGTTGTGTCTGCGCCTGTGCGGCCAGCGTTCGCTCGCCGAAGACCTCACGCAGGAGGCCTTCATACGCGCTTGGGAGAAGTTGGGGTCCTTTCGGGGTGAAAGCGCGTTTTATTCGTGGCTGTACCGTCTGACGTTCAATGTCGTGCTCGGGAACCAGCGGTCCCGGCTGCGCCGGGAGTCGCGCGAAACCTCCGTCGAGAGTCTCGCTGAACTGCCGGGTGAGACCGGAGAGCACCGGTGCGCGGGGCTGCGGGCGGACCTTGAAGCCGCCATCGCGACCCTGCCGCCCGGAGCGAGGCAAGTCTTTGTGTTGCACGATGTTGAGGGGTACAAACACGGGGAGATCGCCGAGATGACCGGCCTTGCGACGGGCTCGTCGAAGGCCCATCTCCACCGGGCCAGGAAGATGCTGAGGGAGCGCCTGCAATGAACATCGATGATCGGGAAACACGCCTGAACGACTACATCGACGGTCTGTTGTCTCCCGAGGCCGCCCGAGAGGTCGAGGCGGAACTCGAGCGCGACCCGGAGTATCGGGCCGAAGAGCAGGCCCTTCGCGAACTCCTTGCCGAAGCCACCCGCCTCCCGAAAGAGATTGCCCCGGAACGCGACCTCTGGGCCGGGATCGCGCTCCAATTGGGAGAGCAGGAAACCCCACGCACAGAAAGGCCCAGGAGCGCCTTCTCGCGGTTTCGCTATGCCGCACTCGCGGCGTCTTTGGCGGCGATGTTTCTGGCGGGCATCTACTTCGCGAGGATGCCATACCCCGGTGAAATCAACGGAAACGCCGTCGCCGATTTGGTGGCCTTGGACGCCGAGTATGACCAGGCGCGGACCGCACTCACTCAGGCTTTGGATGAGTCGCGGGACAGGCTGTCCCCGGAAACCGTGGCCGTGGTCGACGAGAATCTGGCCATCATCGCCGATGCGGTGGGCGAGATCCGGGGAGCGCTCGAAAAGGATCCCGGCAACCCGCAGCTTATCCGGTCGCTCGTAGCGGCTTACGACCAGGAAGTAGACCTGCTGAAGCGGGCGACGCAGTTACCCGCACAGTTTTGAGGGAGAGGAACATGTTCAGGAAAATCAGGTGTGGATGGATCGTCCTGGTGCTTGCAGGGGTAGCGGGCGCCCAGACGGCCATCAACGAGATTCGGCCCGCGGCGCCCGATGTTGCGGTGGAGATCTCGAATGTCAGCGGCACCATCGAAGTGACCGCGTGGGACGAGACCTCCGTGCAGATTACCGGCACGCTCGGCAAAGGCGCGGAGCGCCTCGACGTGTCCGGAACCGACAAGCGGCTGACCGTCAAGGTGGTGTTGCCCAAGAATGGGAAGAACGTCAAAAGCACCCAGCTTATTATCAAGATGCCCAAAGGAGGAGATGTTTCGGTAAGCGGCGTGAGCGCGGATATCGCCACGCAAGGCGTCGGCGGCTCCCAGGATCTGAAGACCATGAGCGGCAATATCGTCGCGAGTGGCGTGGCCAACCGTGTGAAAGCGGAAACAGTGAGCGGGCATGTTGACGTCACCGGACAGACCGCGGCTATCGAAGCAAAGGCCGTATCCGGGGTGATTACTATTCACACGGCAACAGGCAGCGCGGAAGTCTCCACCGTCTCCGGAAATATCGAGATCCAGGGTGTGAACATCGAGCGCCTGGAGTGCGGGGCCGTCTCGGGAGATATCAGGTACACGGGAGGCGTGGCGCCGGGCGGGACGTTCGATCTTTCGACCCATAGTGGGGACGTATCCCTATCCCTGCCCGAAACGACCGAGGCCGAGTTCGACCTTTCCACCTTCAGCGGCGGCATCCGGTGCGCGTTTGGCGGCGAAGTATCCAAGCCGGGTTTTGCCCCGGGAGCCTCCCTGGAACACACCACCGGATCGGGCACCGCGCGCATCCGCGCGACGGCGTTCAGCGGCGGCATCACGGTCTCGAAGTTGTAGCGGCGGCGCTATCCCCAGTTCCGCGCGCCGCAGGGAAAGACTGAAGAGGAGAACATCCCCCTTGATCCCCCTTCAAAGGGGGAATTGTGCAGCACTATATCTATAGATAATGGAACGGCTTTGGGGCAACACGTGGACTTCCGGCGCGAAAGATTCGCGGCCCGAAGGGCACGCGTACACGGTCCCCCTTTGAGGGGGCAGGCCCGCAGGGCCGAGGGGGATATTCTTCGCCCCACGCCCCCGCGCGCGCATGGTGCGGCATTTGCCGTCGCGCGCGTTTCTCATTACAATCCCCACGCGTATGTTTGAACCGTATGCTTGGACACGTATCGCCTGGCGTTTGCTGCTGTACCTGCGCTACCGCCTGGGCTGGGGGAAATGCCCGACGCTTCTGGATGTCTATCCGGAGGCGGTTGTCGTTTTTGACCGCGTAATGGGCTGGCCCACGCGCCTCTTCCTCAAGGGCACGGAGAACTGTCCGAAGGCCGGCCCCGCGGTTTTCGCGGGCAATCACCAGAAGAAAGACGACCCCTTCATCACCTATCGCGCGATCCACCGCGTGTGTAACTGGTCCTACGAAGTGCGCTACATGATGCGCGACGATTTCTTCAAGGGCCTGCCGAATCTCCGCATCGTGGACATCAATGAGCTGGTGTGCCTGCTCGGCGCCCAGCAGATTAGCAGGGACAACGTCCACCTATCGCAATTGAAACCCTTCGTGCAGCTCCTGCGCGACGGTAACGCGTACATCATGTACCCCGGACGTTCGCGGTCGCGGTCCGGGTTGTTCATGGAATACCGCGAGGGCATCGACGAGCCGGGCGGCGTGACCTTCTTCATGGCGCAGGCGCAGCGGGGCCATCCCGATTTGCGCGTGGCCGCGGTGCCGGTGGCGCGCACGTACAACCCCGTGGCGGACCGCACGATGATCGTATTCGGCGAGCCGCTCTATCTGCCGCAGGGCGCGGATCGCGCGGCCCAACGCGACCTCGATTTTCTCATCGTCGAGAGGATGGGGGAACTCCTCGAGGTCAATATCCCGCTCGTGACGGCGGGCATCCTGTATTTGCATTGCCTGCACGATCATCCGTTGCCATTCGCACAGGAGAGTTTGGCAAGGGCCGTGCGCGGCGTGCTCGAGGATTGCGCGGCCCGGCGTTACGTGGATGAACACGGCATGGCCGACCTGCCGCGCGAACTCAAGCGCACACTCGAGTATTTTGAGAAGCGCGAGATGCTCGCGCTGAAGGGAACCAGCATCTGGCCGAACCGCGAAGCGATCCTATCCGCGCCCGAACCCGACAAGCTCTACGTAACCAAGAATCCCGTGAAACACCTCGTCAATCAGATCATTCACCTGCGCGACGTCGTCGCGTCCATCGAGTCCGCCGCGGAATCCCTCGCGAAACCTCACGCATAGTGCGGCGGCCCGTTTTGGAGTGCGGGGGCTTGCCCCTGCTTTGACGGAGCAGGCTTGCCTGCGGCATAAGCAAATAGTCCACTCTATACGCCTTTGGTGCCTCCTCTTTCTCTACACACCATACGGCGGCAACGTCGTGAGGCGCGGATCGTCGACGTATCCGCCGACGGTGAAGTGGTAAAGCGATTGATAGCGGCGATCCGTGAGCCCAAACACTTCGTGCACCGGGTCGTCGAAGAAGCAGCCGATACCTGTCGCGCGCACGCCCGCGGCTTCGGCCTCCAGATAGAGGACCTGCCCAATCATTCCGGTTTCCCAGAAGAGCCGGCGGTAGATGTGCGGGCCGCGCTCGCGGATCGCCGGTTCAAAGTCCGCGAGCATGCCGAGACTGAACACGCCGTCCGCCGCGATGTCTTGTCCGCAACTGAGCGCCGCGGCGGCTTCGCGGCAATCGCCGCGTGCGAGCAAGTACAAATCCAATCCACTTGGGCAAGCGTCCGGTTTTTCCCATACGAAATCCGGACGCATCGCCTCGCGGAGCGGCTCCAACGCGGACTCCTCGCGCACGAGCGCATAAAGCCCAGGCTTGATGCCGTCCACGCGATGCACGAACAGGCCCAAATGCACGCGTGCGGGCGAAGGCGTGGCATCCCAGGGGATGGCACACAACGACGGCACGACACGCGTGAGCGCGTGATAGAAGGTCTCCCGCGTCATGCGCGTGGTGCCATCCATCGCAACGGCGCTGCGCCGTTGCTGGATGATCCGCATTGCGGACAGACCGCAGGGCGCAGTCGATTGAGGAGCGAAGCTGGTTGGCGCACGCCGCGTTTCCGCGCCGGTCTCGGGTTTTGCACAGGCCCGATGCACTTCGCGGATAACCGGCCAGTCTGCGTGGTCTTTGCTGAGGCGATTGGCCGTGCCGCACCACGCGGCCTGTGCGATTCGCGCGACGGGCTCGCTCGGAAGAATGTGCGCGGCCTCTCCTTCCGGCGGCGATACGGCGAGCAATAGATCCGGCACTTCGCGCTCAGTCTCGTGATAGCCGTCGTCGCGATCCACACCCAACAGTGCCGCGATCGTGGCGTCGGAAATGCCGTCAAGCATCACCGCGCGCCATCCCAACATGGCCGCGGCGAGGCGCAGCGCGGCGAAGGCGTGCCCCACGTCGTGCTGACAGTAACGGTAGGCGCGTTCGCCGTACTTCCACGCTTCGCGCCAATGGATCGAGGTCAGCCCCACGAAGAAGAGATCTTCCGGAAACGCCGCAGTCAACGCAGTCCAGATATCGAGGTCGAATGTGCAGCGCTCTTCGAGGGCGTGTTCGCGCGGCGCGTAGTGATAAACGCCCGGCGCGGAGGACAGGCCCTCGAGGGGGCCCGCGACCAGGTAGCCTTCGGTCGGGTGCAGGTTGCCGCTGGAGGGGTTGCAGCGCAACGCCCAGCGGTCGCCGTGATACTCCTTCCACGCGGACAAGGCCAGGCTGCATTCAAATAAGAGGCCTATGGATTGCGCATTGACCGCGCGCGTGGGGATGGCCCCTGGCGAATACAGTTGCTCATAGGGCGGTGTGTCGTCCACTGTGTGCAAGGGAAGACGGTGCAGCGGCGCGCCCGCGTAGCGGCGAAACGGGTCCGGCTGGTTGGCCCAATCAAGATAGCCCGCGGACCGCGCATAGCGGTGGAAGTGGTGCTTGGTGGCCTCGTGATAAGCAAAGACGATTGCGTCACCGTCCATCATGCGTGCCCGTTGCGAGGGGAAGAAGCGTTCCGATCACGAAATACCTTCGGGATTCACGTACAACACCTTGTTCGAGAACTCCGTGCGATCGCGAATGGCCTGCAACCGATCGAAGAGGGCGTCGAGCCCGATCCGGTGCGTGATGAGCGGTTTCACATCGAGGCGGCCTGAGGCCATGAAGTCCAGCGTGAGCTGCCATTCGCTCCGCGCGATGTTGCTGTACGAGGAATTCCAGGTGCCGTGCAGTTTCAATTGCTTGCGCAGGATGGCCCAATAGGCCTGCTGCGACAGGCTCATGTTGCCCACGGGATTGCCCATCAGCACGACGTTGCCGAAGACCTTGGCGGTGAGCATGCACTGCTCGAGAGCGGCGGCGCTGCCGGAGGCTTCCACGACGAGATCGGCGCCGCCCCCCGTGAGGTCGCTCACCCACGCGGCGAGGTCGTCCTCCGCGGAGTTGCACACATCCGCGAAACCCAGCGCGCGCGCGAAGTTCAGCTTCGCCGCATCGATATCGACCAGCATGACGCGTCCCGCGCCCCAAGCCTTCGCCCACATGCCGACCATGAGCCCGATGGGTCCCGCGCCGAGAATGAGCACCCGATCCCCAACGTCGATGCCGGCCTGGCGCAAGGCGTGCACCGCCACGGCCGCGGGTTCGGTCAGCGAGGCCTCCTCCACGCTCACGTTCGCGGGAAGGAAGAGCAGGTTCCACAGGGGGACGCGCACGTACTCCGCGAAGCCACCATCGCAGCGCGACCCGAGATAGTCGTAATCCGCGCAGTGCGCGTACTCGCCCTTCTCGCACATGGGACACGCCCGGCAGGGGATGAGCGGAAACACCGCGGCGCGCCGGCCGATGAGCGACGGGTCCACGCCGGGACCGGTAGCCTCCACGATGCCCGCGAGTTCGTGCCCGGGGATGGTGGGAAAACGGTAGGTGCCTTTGGTGAACACGCGGGGGATATCCGACCCGCACACGCCGCAGGCGCCGACGCGCAACAACACTTCGCCGGATTGAGGCTGAGGGTCGGCAACCTTCTCGTGCCGGAGATCGCCGATGGCATGAAGGACACACGCTTGCATGGGATATTCGATTCCTTGCACACACCAAGGGAACGGGCGAAGGCCCATCCCGCTTGCGCCAGCCTAGCATGGCGGATGGTAGGAACACGAATGCCTCGGTATGGAACCGATCTCTTCGCCGGCCACTTGCCGCCATCTCGGGAACCGCCCTCCCCGCCATGGCAATCGCACGAGAACATCGCCAATCAATTGCGATAGCCCTGGGCATGGAAGCACGCTGAAGGCGTGCCGCATTTCTAGCCAGGGGCAGAGCGAAGCGGCGCCCCTGGATCAGATTGTTCCCCAGAATCAGAGCCCTGAATGGGCGACGCAAACACCGCGATCTCCTTCCGCTTGCGACGCCCCTTCAGGGCTGGTTTGAGGGGTACAGACTTTGTACCAGGGGCGCCGCTTCGCTCTGCCCCTGGCAAAAGTTGCGTGGCGCCTTCAGCGCCAAGAGATCTTCGCGGATTGGCCAATCAAGGTGGTCCCTGTCCGGTTGCCCTGGCACTCTTCGTCGCCCGCGACGTCGAGGACCCCGTCATGAACGCTGATGGAGAAGCTGATCTATTCTGAGGCTCAGTCAAGCATTGGCAATTGAGGGCGATTGCCCTGCCCTCCTTGCTGGCATTACGCGCAGGGCATTGCGTATGCTCGACGGAACACGTGCTGCAGGAGGATACCGATGATGAAGAGCCATGGATTGACGCGCCGAACTTTCCTCATGGGAGCGGCGGCCGCCGCGGCGGGTTGCGCTACGAGCCCGGGCAAACAGACGGCCACCTCCGCTCTGCCCTCGGCGACCGACAAACTGAACATCGCGTGCGTCGGCGTCGGTGGACAGGGCGGATCGGACCTCCGCGCGGTGGCCCACGAAAATATCGTGGCGCTGTGCGACGTGGATTCGGACCGCGCCGCAAAGGCCTTCGCGGGTTTCCCGGAAGTGCCGAAATACGCCGATTTTCGCGTCATGCTCGAGAAGCAGAAGGACATTGATGCGGTCGTCATCGCGACGCCGGACCACACCCATTACTTCGCGGCCATGGCGGCCATCCAGGCAGGCAAGCACGTCTACGTCGAGAAGCCCATGTGCCACTACATCCCCGAAGTGCGCAAGCTCACCCAGGCCGCGCGCGACGCCGGCGTCGCCACGCAGATGGGCAACCAGGGCCACTCGTTCTACGGCGTGTGGCAGTTGAAGTCGATGATCGAGGAGGGCTGGCTCGGCCAGGTGCGCGAAGTCCATTGCTGGACCAACCGGCCCACGTGGCCGCAAGGCCTCGAACGCCCGAAAGACACGCCGCCGGTCCCGCCCACACTGGATTGGGATCTGTGGCTGGGTTCCGCGCCGGAGCGGCCCTACCATTCCGCCTACCTGCCGCACGTGTGGCGCGGCTGGTGGGATTTCGGTTCATGCGCCTTGGGTGACATGGGCTGCCACATCCTCGACGCGCCGTACACCGCACTAAATTTGGGTGCACCCACGCATGTCGAGGCGGAATCGAGCGGCGTCAACCAGGAGACCGGGCCGCTTTGGTCCATCATCCGCTTTGATTTTCCCGCGCGCGGCGACATGCCTCCGGTGCGCGTCACGTGGCACGACGGCGGCAAGATGCCCGCTCTTCCCGAAGGCATCGGCGCCGGCACGGACCTCGGGGACAAGGACGGGGGCTCCCTGTTCATCGGGGACAAGGCCGCCCTCACCGTGGGCACCTACGGCGGAAACCCGAGGCTATTGCCCGAGTCCAAGATGAGCGAGTACCTCGCGGTACACCCCGACCGGCCCAAAGGCGTTAGTCATCACCGGACCTGGCTCGATGCGTGCAAAGGGGGCAAGCCCTCGCTGTCCAACTTCGAGTACGCCGGGCCCTTCACGGAAGTGGTGCTGCTCGGAAACGTCGCCCTGCGGACGGGTCAACCCATCGAGTGGGACGCGGCCGCCATGCAAGTGACCAATCTTCCCGAAGCGAATCAGTATGTCGTGCGTCCATACCGGGCTCCGTGGGCCTTGTAGTCAGCGGGCCCAGGCGGGGACAGCACCGCCGCCGATTCCGAACAGGGGGACGATGATCAGGAATGTAATCGCGGTCACGACCATGATCCCGACAAGATTCAACACGAGACCCGCCCGAACCATCTGCGGCATGGTGACGCAGCCACTGCCGAAGACGATGGCATTGGGCGGCGTGCCGACGGGCATCATGAACGCCAGCGAATTGCTGAGTGTCGCGGGAATGAGCAGGACCAGCGGATGCACGCCGAGCGCGTGAGTGGCCGTGGCCGCGAGGATCGGCAGCATGATGGTGGAGAGCGCGGTATTCGATGTCACTTCGCTGAGAAAGGTGACCGCCGTGCACAGCACGAGCACGGTGGCCAGCAGTGAGAACCCGGATAGGACGGCGAGGCGATCCCCGGCCCACACCACGAGGCCGGTCGTGCTGAATCCTTCCGCGAGGGCGAATCCGCCGCCGAATAAAAGCAGAACTCCCCACGGGATCCGCAGCGCCCAGTCCCAGTCCAGGACCATATCTCCGCGCTCTTTGCCGGAAGGAATCATGAAGAGCAACAGCGCGAATAGGATCGCGACCGTGCCGTCGTTTGCGAATCTCGCGTCCGGCAACAGGCGCGACCACCCGGGGATCGTGAAAGAGCCCAGGTTGAGGTCGGCACGGAAGATCCAGGCCAGGGCCGTTGCGCAGAAGGTGAGCATCACCACGCGCTCGGCGCGGCGCATCGGACCAAGCGCGCCAAGCCGTGTGCGAATCGCGGTGTCGCCGTCGGAGGATTTGCCCAACGCGGAAACGGGGTACATCACACGAGTCAGGAGCAACCACGTGATGGGCGTGAGTATCAGCACAAGAGGAACGCCGACCAACATCCACTGTCCGAAGCCGATGCGCGGCGCTTCGGGAAAGAGTTTGGTCATGGCGCCAACCAGCACAATGTTTGGCGGCGTTCCCACCAGTGTGCCTACCCCGCCGATGCTGGCCGCATAGGCGATGCCCAGCGCGACACACACGGAGAAGTTGCCCGCGGCCTCTTTGCCAGCCTCGTCTTGGCTGGCCTTCGCGGCGACTTCGCCGATGACCGCCAACCCGATCGGCAGCATCATCATCGCCGTTGCGGAATTGGACATCCACATCGAAAGAAACGCGGTGGCGGCCATAAACCCGAGGATGAGCCGGTGTGGGTTGGTGCCGGTCCGCACGATGATGTTGAGCGCGAGGCGCTCGTGCAGTCCCCACTTCTGCATGGCCATGGCGATGAAGAAGCCGCCCGCGAACAAAAAGATATTCTGGTCGCCGTAGGACACGGCAAGGGCCTTGCCGTCCATGATGCCGAGCAGCGGGAACAGCGCCAGCGGCGCGAGCGAAGTCGCCGGAATCGGAATCGCCTCCGTGACCCACCAGACGCCCATCAGCAAAGCCACGGCCCCCACGCGCTGTCCCTCGGGGGTCATCCCTTCGGGGGTGGGCGCGAGCAGAAGTCCAACGGAGAGAAGCGGTCCGAGAAGGAGTCCGATGCGCTTCACGACAGGGTACGATTGGGCGCTCATGACCCCTCCTTTCCGTTGCTTCTATTTCGCGGGAGCCGAGTCTGTCTTGTAGAAGTCAATCAGTCCGCGATACAGCGCTTCGGCCACGGCATCGCGCGCCGGAGCGCCGCGGTATTGCGCCTCGGTGTCGCCTTGGGCAAAGTCCGCGGGCTGCACGAGCACGGATGGGCATCCGGTTTGCTGCACCACGTAGGCGACCGAAGGAACCGCTGGGATGCCCCCGAGCACACGCGCGAGCGCGGTAGCCAGTCGCGATCCCTCCGCGCTGCTGGGGTAGTGGCCGACGAATGCGGCTGCGGCTGCCGCGCTATGGCCTGTGGAATCCAGCGTCTTCGCGGCGGCGGGCTTCGACCCGAAGGATAGCGAGATCATGATGTCCGCGCCCAGATCTTCCGCGGAGGTCACGCGCTGCGGATCCGAAGTTTCCACGTCCCCGTCGCGGGTGAGATGGGCGTTCGCACCTGCCGCAAGCAAACGCGCGCGCAGGCGTCGCGCCACGTCAAGGGCACAGTCGCTGCCGCGCATGCCATTCCCGCTGACCGCCCCCGGCTCGCGTCCGCCGTACGCGGGGTCGATCAAGATCACCTTGCCGTGCAACGCGCCCGCCGCGACAGGAGTCAGCGAGATGATGTTGTGATCCTGCGTGAGTTCCAGTGCGGCAGGTTCATACCCGGGACAACGGACGTGAATGCTCTGGTGCGGCATGGGCACGACGAACCAGCCCTCGGGCGTCGCGACGCCCTGCGTGACGCCCCCGACGGTCGCGATGCCGCCGCCCACGGGCTGTTGGCTCGATGCGCTCACAAGGCGCGCGCTGCGGAAACGCGAATCTCCGAGACTCGGCGTGAAACGTGCGCTGGCGCTTCCTGACGCGAACGTACACGTGCCGCGCGGGATCTCTCTCGCGGGCACGTAGAAGCGGGCAAGCCCGCTCAGGGTCTTGGCCGACGCGCTAGTCTCGCTCAAAGCGACCAGCGTTCCGTCCGCAACGGGCAGACCGAGCGGATCGCGCACGCGCACCTCGAAGAGCACTTCCGCACCCGAGGTGGATGTGATTCGTTCGGGAACTTGCGCAACATCAATAGTCGCAGCATCGCGATTGACCGTAAACGGAACGGGAAATTCGATTCCCGCGCCCTTGCCGTTGCGTGCGCGCACGTGCGCCGTATGGTTGCCGTTGGGCAGCGTTTCGGAGAAGGTCCAAATGAAGCCACTCTCGACGGACGCCGCCGATCCACTGGTATCCCCGCTATCCAGAGCGACCGCAACCGTACCGATGTCGATGGGGAGCCCGCGGGAGAAGCGGACCTGAAGTTCATGTGTGCGGCCCTCGTCAAAGACGGCAACGCTGGCCCCGCTCACCTGCGGCGGGTCGAGTGCGAAGTAGTTCGCAAGGCCGGACGCGATAGCGTGCACCTCCGCGGCAACAACCTGGTCCGTCGCGAGGGCCACGGCGTTTCCTGCGTGCGTGAGATAGGAGGACTCCAGCAACACGGATGGCACTGCTGCGAGCCGCAGCACCTTGTAGTTGCCCGGCAGGAGACGCCGCGCGCCTGCGGTGGCGTCGAGTTCGCGCGCGAGTGCACGGGTCAAGGTTTGCGCGAGGTCGAGGCTCGCGCCTTCTTCGCGCCACTTGTAGTAAACCTCGAGATCGTTCTTGTCTGAGCCCGTCTCGATGTCGGCGTTGTGATGGATGCTGACAAAGACGTCTGCCTTGGCGTTGTTTGCGATCGCGGCCCGCGCCGCGAGGTCATCCCCGAGGCTGGCTGGATTCGGCACCGTGTCGTCCACGCGCGTCATGGTGACCGTCGCGCCCGCTTGTTCAAGCATCGCGCGCAACGTCAGGGCAACCTTCAGATTCACGTCCGCCTCGCGCAAGTTGTTCGATGGCGCCACCGCACCCGGCCAGGGTCCGCCATGACCCGGATCAAGGCAAATGCGGCGGCCCGCCAGCGAAGACATGTCCGTGGTGTCCACGGCGGGCGCTGGCAACTGGATGGCTGCGGGCGGGCCCTCCACCGGCGGAGGCGGGGGTGGCGTGGTCTTGCATCCAACGGCAAGCAGAATGGCGCATACGGCGAACAACCGTTTCATGCGGGCGGATCCCTTCCCTGGTGGCGGCAATGCAGGCACAGAGTGGAGGAAGGGGGAAGGGGTTTTCAAGGGGTGAGGGTGGTCCTTATGAGGAGAGCCGTCCTGTATGACCAATCCATGAAGAGCACAGCCGAGGGCGGCTATGCCACACGTCCTTCTTCATTGATACGTCCTCGACTCTCCGTCAAGTCGCCGGGAAATGCCCGGCACGTCGGGGCTAATCACAAGTACCGAGGTTGGGCAAGCGCGTGTGGCATAGCCGCCCCCGGCTGTGCTCTTTGTTCACCTTTGCCTGCTGAGTGCGTCACCGACTGCATATGGGCGCACTCCGTGCAATCCGCATTTACTCCCGCTTCTCCTTCGCGCCGCTCGACTCCGCGAGCGCGGCAGCGTTGCGGGCGAGGCTCACGAATTCCGCGCGATAGCCGAACTCATCGGTGTCGCGGCTAGCGTTCGCCAAATCAATCACGGAACTGTAGCCGAGATCCTTCGCATAGTCCGATTGCCGCAGCAACATCCCAAACGCCGCGACCGCCGACGCGAAGCGGAAATCCGCAGTCGTTCCGTCGAGGCCGGAGTCCCGGTCCAACACCGGGAACGTCAGCAGCGTGCTTTCATCCGTCTTGGGGGCCTTGTACCGCACCTTCACAAGGAACAGCTCGTCGCCGAACGCGGCCTCCGTGGGAGTCGTCGACTGGTAGCGCAAGTCGTCCACGTTGACGCCGGGTATCTCCTGTCCCGCTGGGACGATTTCATACAGCGCCGTGACGGTATGACCCGCGCCGATTTCGCCGGCATCCTTCTTGTCATCATTGAACTCTTCCGCCGTGAGCAGGCGATTCTCATAGCCGATCAGGCGGTACCCGGCCACGCGCGCGGGATTGAACTCCACCTGAATCTTCACATCCTTGGCAATCGTGATCAGCGTGCCCGCCATCTCCTCGAGGAACACCTTGCGCGCCTCGGTCAACGAGTCGATGTAGCCATAGTTGCCGTTGCCTTCGTCGGCGAGCTGTTCGAGGCGGTCATCCTTGAGGTTGCCCATGCCAAAGCCCAGCACCGAGAGAAACACGCCATTCTTCGCCTGTTCGCGAATCATGCGGACCAGTTCATCCGCATCCGTGACGCCGACGTTGAAGTCACCATCGGTGCAGAGGATGACGCGGTTGATGCCTTCTTTCCGGTAGCCTTCATTAACCAGTTCGTAGGCCTTCTGCAAGCCCGCGCTCCCGTGCGTGGACCCGCCCGAGTTCAACCGGTCAATCACGGCGAGGGCCTTGCCGCGATTGTCAGGCGTGCATCGGACGCCGTGCAGAGCGACACCTGAGTCACCTGCGTAGGTCACAATGGCAAGCCGATCTTCGGACCGCAACTGCGGAACCAACAGCCGCATCGCGCGCTGCACGAGCGGCAGCTTGTTGTCGGGCGCCATCGAGCCGGATACGTCGAGCAGGAAGACCAGGTTCGCGGGCGGACGATTCTCCGCGGCGATTTCACGCCCTTTGATGCCGATCCGCGCGAGCCGGTGCCCTTCTTTCCAGAGGCAGGGGCCGATCTCCGTGGTCACGCTGAACGGCGCGCCATCGTTGGGTTCCGGGTAACGATAGGGAAAGTAATTGACAAGTTCCTCGATGCGCACGGCGTCCGCCGGTGGAAGTATGCCATCGTTCAGAATGCGCCGGATATTGGCATACGAGGCCGTGTCCACATCGATGGAGAATGTGGACAGCGGTGTGTGCTGCGCGGTCTTGAAGTCGTTTTCCTCGATCTTCGCGTAGGATTCCGCAGTGGGGGGCGGGTTCGCGACTGAGCCCGCGACTGCGACGGGCGTCGCCATTTGCGGATAGGCCGGCGGCGGAGCCGGTGGGGGCGCCGCTGCCGGATTCACTGCACGGTGCGCCTGATACTCAGTCGAAGACGCCACATCCGGGTTCAGCGGCTGCGATTTCTTGGATGCGCACCCAGTCACGCTTGCGGCGAATACCAGCACACATACCAGAACGAATCCGCGCGATCTCATGCCGCCACCCTCCGCTGTTGAAGACGCCCGCGTTGACATGCCCCGTACGGTATCTATAATCCATCGCATAAGCGGAATGGTTGCAGGGGAGTGAAGGCCTGATAGCGGAACGGGCCAGGGTCTTGATGCAAGACCCGTGCTTCTTCCGGTCGCCCAGGCGGGGGCGCAGCCCATTGCCGGACCTGCGTCCCCGGGAACCTGCGCCCCTTCCGCGGTGTTAAATCCCACACAAGACACTGCAAGGCGTGTCGCCCGGAGCTGATTCACGAGGAAATGGTGACCATGTCTACTTCACTATTGCGCCCGATTGAGGCTGAACGCTGGAACCCGCGCCTCGCGCGGCACTTGCTCAACCGGGCCGGGTTCGGCCTGCCACACGAGCGGGTGGACCGTCTGGCGGGCATGACGCCCGGCGCGGCAGTGGATTTCCTCGTGGACTTCACTACGCAGCCGGACGCGTTTCCCGCCCCGGACTTCCTGCTCCCGCCGCAAAGCCGGGAGGCGATGCGCGCCCGCTTCGCGGGACTCACCGAGGAGGAACGCCGCAAGGCCTTCAACGACTACCAGCGGGACGAGCGCGTCGCCGTCCAGAATCTGAAGGCGTGGTGGCTCGAGCGCATGCACAAGACGGAGCGCCCACTGCAGGAAAAGCTCGCCCTCTTCTGGCACGGCCACTTCGCGACCTCGGCCCAGAAGGTCAAGTCCTCATGGCACACGCACCAGCTCAACGAGGTCTTTCGCACGCACGCGGCGGGCAACTTCAAAGCACTCACGATTGCCGTCGGCCAATCGCCGTCCATGCTGCGCTACCTCGACAACGTGCAGAGCACCAAGCGCAGCCCCAACGAGAACTGGGCGCGCGAATTGATGGAGCTGTTCACGCTGGGCCAGGGGCAATACAGCGAGGATGACATCAAGAACTCCGCGCGCGCGTTCACGGGATGGAGCAGCGATCACGAGCGATTCCGCTACCGCGAAGACGCGCATGACTTCGGACAGAAGACCTTCATGGGGCGGACGGGCGACTTCGATGGGTGGAACATCATCGACATCATCTTCGAGCAGCCCGCGGCCGCTACGTTCATCTGCGCGAAGCTGTGGCGCTACTTCGCATACGCGGACCCCGAGCCCGAGATCGTCGAGGGTCTCGCGGAGACGCTGCGTGCGAACAACTACGAGCTGAAGCCCGTGCTGCGCCAGTTGTTTCTCTCCGAGGCCTTTTATGGCGACAAGGCGCTTGGCCAGTTGGTGAAAAGCCCGGCCCAATTGGTGGTGCAGTTGGCGTCGGACCTGGAGTACGACACGCCCCCCTATCGCGCGATGGCGATCGCAACAGCCCAGCTTGGGCAGGACCTCTTCTTCCCGCCCAACGTAAAAGGGTGGGATGGCAACCGCGCCTGGATTAACGCGAATACGCTGATGATCCGCTACAACCTGCCGGTGATGATGGTGCGCCAGAAACCCCAGGCGGGGCGTCAGGCCTATCTCGGCCAGGCGGCGCTGGACAGTGCCACGCCAACCATGGAGTCCTCGGATGCGCCGAACATGACGATGCAGTCCACGCCTGCCGCGACCGAAGCGGAGCCGTGGAATCCGCGCACGTTTTTCGCCTCGCTGCAGTTCAGGACGGCCGGGGAGTGCGTGGACCAGATGGCTGCGCACTTCCTGACCGTGCCGCTCGCGCCTGAACAACGCGAGACGCTCATCCAGGCCTTGGGCGCGACGCAAGGCGCGGACACCCCCCTGCGCGGGAAGAACGTGAATCCCAAGAATGTCATGGCGGCGCTGCACCTGCTCTTGAGCACGGCGGAATACCAGGTGTGCTGAATGGGAGTGATGGGAGTTATGGGAGCTATGGGAATGATGGGACTGGGATCGAAGCGAAATGACACTCCGGCGAAAATGAACCGCCTGAGAACGTCGGGCCCGTCATCCTCCTGCAAAGAGGCAAAGGCTACGCCAATAAAGACACAGGCGAGGGCGCCTGTGCCACACGCGTTTGCCATGCCTTGGTTGGTTCTTCCTTTCTTCCGGACCTTGGATGACACAAGGACTCCAAGAAGATCGGAATCGTCTTGGGAGGGGAGACAGACGTGTGGCACAGCCACGCCGCGGCGTGGCTGTGCCCTATTTCCGTTTCCCGCAGGCAAGCCTCCGCTCGAAAAGTTAGCGCCATTCGGGACTGACCCCGTCTTTCGCGTAGGTTCTGCGGAGCGAAGCACGGGGTGTCTGCCCAAAGCAAATAACTCGAGGATCCACACATGCTAAACATCGTCACGCGGCGCGACTTCTTGAAAACCGCGGCGGTCTTCTCGTCGATCGGATTGGCGCCCGCTTTTCTCACGCGCGCGGCGGAAGGCGCAACGCCTGCCGTCGAGGGATTCAAAGACGACCGCGTGCTGGTGGTGGTGCAGTTGGGTGGCGGCAACGACGGGCTCAACACGGTCGTTCCGCAGAGCAATGACACCTACTACCGGTTGCGTCCGCAGCTTGGCCTCAAGAAGGACCGCGTGCTGCGCCTGACCGACGACCTCGCGTTCAACAACAAGCTCGCGGGGCTGATGCACCTCTACGACCAGGGACAGGTCGCCGTGATCCAGTCCGTGGGTTATCCCAATCCGGATCGTTCTCATTTCCGGTCGATGGAGATCTGGCACACGGCGAGCGGGGCGGATGAGTTCTACGGCACGGGATGGATCGGGCGCTACTTCGACAACTGCTGCTCGGGTTCGGCGCGGCCGCAGGCCGGTGTGGCCGTCGGCAACGAGCGTCCGCAAGCCTTCGAGGGTGAAAGAGGGTTTGGCGTCGCGTTCACGGACCCGATGCGTTTCGGCTGGCAACCCGGCAAGGCCACGGACACCAAAGAGAATTTTGAGAAGCTCAATCACCAGCCCGCTGCGCCGGGTTCCACGCTCGACTTTCTGCGGCACACCACGTCCAGCGCGATCATGAGTTCGCGCGAAGTGCACGAGGCCGCGGAACGTGCGGGACTGAGCGGCGGTGGCGCAACGGGCCGCGGCAAGGACCCGTTGCAGACCGTGGCCGCGCTCCTTCGCGGCGGCCTCGCCACGCGCATCTACTACGTCGCTACGAGCGGATTCGACACGCACGCGAACCAGCTTGGTACCCAGGATTCTCTCTTGGAACGCTTTGGCGACAGCATGCGCCGCTTCCAGGAAACGCTCGTCGCGGACGGCAACGCGGAGCGTGTGACGACCCTTGTGTTCTCCGAGTTCGGCAGGCGCGTGGCGCAGAACGCGAGCGGCGGCACGGATCACGGTACCGCGGCGCCCATGTTCCTGATTGGCCCTCACGTGAAGGGAGGCGTCCACGGTCCCTTGCCGAACCTCGATGATCTCGACGAAGGCGACCTCAAATATGCCATCGATTTCCGCGGCGTTTACGCGACTGTCCTCGGGAGCTGGCTCGGCGTGGATCATGAGCCCATCCTGACGCGCCGCTTTGACACGCTGCCGCTAATCGCGTGAGGGAAGTGTCACCTCCACCACGGCGACGCCGCCCGGCGGAATGCGCGTGGCCAAGCTATTGGCCGGCACGATCCATTGGAAATCGCCCATGCGCGCGTCGATGCGCAGCGGCGTCCTGCCTGAGAACGCGATCGCGCATTCTTTCGCGCCCGCCTCATCGACTGCCGGAGGCGCGGCCGGGACCTTCGTCACGCCGCTGTTGTTGATGAGCCCGATGACGAATCCGTCGCGAGTCCGGTTGATGGCCATCTGGACTTCCGCCGTTGTGGAGACCGGCACAAACGCGTCCGCGAGCGAGCGGAGAATGGCGCCCACGATCGGAACCAGCTCCTCTGTCACGTCGAGCCAATGCTCCGTGGCGCTCACGATGACCATGCCCTTGCCGTACGCGTGCCACGCCAGCAGCGGTGCACCGGACTCGGTCCATGCGAGCGCGGAGGCTTCCCTGCTCAGCTTCATCGGCGTAAACGCGAAAGGCGCCGAGATCGCCGGCATCGCTTGCAGCGCGGTCTGAATTCCGGTGCCGTAGAGCACATCCGGAGAAAAGGTCACGCCACACAATTCCTCGGGCAGGTCGCGCGCCGAGGCATGGTCAACAACCAGCACGCCTCCCTGTGCCACGTAGGATTCGAGCGCTTCCTGGCGCCGCGGGTTCAGTCCCACGTCGCCCAAGGGCCAGATCACGCCGTAGGGCAGCAGCGTATCTTCCGCGGCGTAGTTCGTGAGCACGTCAAACACATCCCCGTAGGGGCCGTGGGTCAGGTAGCCCCGCTCGAAGTCCAGGCGCCCGTCCCACGCGAACACGTGGCGAAACATCTTCTCCAATGACACGGTGGCGGTGTCCTGAGGCCAGATGCCGTAGATGGGTTCGCGCGGACGCCACCCGTGATCGAAGTCGATGACGAACGCAATCG
>JADLGB010000037.1 GCA_020849535.1 Candidatus Hydrogenedentota bacterium | reverse complement strand
CCGCCGAGAATGGGCCCTACGGATAGCTCGTCGGAGGCGGCGGCAGCGGCGGAACCCGCAGCATAACGAACTGAAAACGTAACCAACGCCAAAGGGATACTGTCAACTCAAGTACTGGTCAGGACACGTAAAGCCCTTGATGCTGATGCGACCGATTTCATGGGAGGAAATACCATCGCCGCCGCCGTCACTATAGTGGTTGCGAAATCAATTGTGTGAACCTTAAATGCTCGACACCTGCAAGCCGACCTGGACCCGACCCTCAACAAGCAACTTTCCAGGTTCTATGGCAACCAGAACAACTATGGACCCCAGGCAATCTGGGACATTACCACGAATGCTTGCGCCGTTCGTACTCGCGCTTACCTGCATCGTGCCCTTGGGACGCACTTTGCACCGTCGTTCTATTCGCAGCATTTTCCAAGACCGTCTACCGTCTTACGGACCTCGCTTGTCAATCCTGGCGAACTGAATGTCGATGGATCGAACAAAAGTCTTCGCTGCGTTATTGTATCAATAGCGGCAATCTGGCAAATCCGCTGCCGGGGTAAACCGCATTTCTTGGGGGAGTTCCCGGAACGAGCCCGACGCTGTCTGTGCGGGCCAACAATTCTTCCAGCCAGACTCGCATCTCGAGTCGGGCAAGCGGTGCGCCTGGGCAAACGTGCAATCCGGCGCCGTACAGAAGATTCTTCTCCACATCCCGATCAAAACGAAAGCAATGCGGTTCGTCAAAGGCCCGGTCATCACGATTGGCGGAAATCCACATGAGCGAGACTCGTTCGCCCGCGCCGATTTGCCGTCCCCCTATTTCAACAGGTCGAGTTGTGATTCGCCGGTTGGCAACGAGGGGGCCGTGAATCCGCAGAATCTCATCGATGGCGGCAGGCAAGAGCGACGGCTCCGCCCGAAGTTGCGATTGAAGATCGGCGTGTTCGGCAAGATAATGAGCCAATATCCCAACGGCGGCGGAAATTGTCCCGATCTCCCCGACAGTCCAATTTCGCAGGATACTCGCTATTTCTTCGTGGCTTAACGGCCGCTCCCAAACCGTGTCGTGCATTAGGGACGCCGTAATGTCGTCATCCGCCTTGGCGCCAGCTTCAAGCCGGTCCTCTATAAGCTCGTCAACTAAGCCCTCGAACTCCCGTGCAATCTCCGACATGACTTTGCGATCCTGGGCGAACGTGGCGGCGTGGTTTTTCTGGGTCCAGCGGATGAGCGGTTCCTGTAACGCCAGCGGCCAACCAAGGAAGGCGCATTGGGCCCGTGCCGCAAAAGGCAGCGCAAAATCAGCAACAAGCTCCACCTGACCACGTTCGAGCAGATCCTGGACCAGATCCACAACGAGGTTGCGGCAGATAGGCTCGAACGCCGCCATCCGCTCGCCGGAAAAGTACCGTTCGACAATTGCACGATATGCCGTATGCTCGGGTGGATCCATGCCGCTTGGAACAGACAAGTGCTCCGAAACGGTGCTGCTGAAGGTCTCGTGGTCCGAGAGCACGCGCATCACTTCCTCGTGCCGAAACACGGACCAATGCATCAGTTCGCTATAGGCGACTGGGCAGTACCCGCGCATGGCGTCGTAAGCCGCGCGTTGGTCGCGCAATACATCCGCTGCTTTTGGGTTCCAGTCCGGTTCTTGCGTGTCGCTCATGATATTCCGGTTACTCCATCGCAAACTTGAGAATCGCTTCGGCGTGAATGCGGGTCGTGTCATAGAGTGGCTTTGGACTGTCCTCTGGCTGGATTAGAAGGCAGAGTTCCGTGCAGCCAAGAATCACTGCCTCGGCGCCCTGAGCGGTCAAATCGGCAATCATGCCCTTCGCCGATGCGCGGGATTCGGGGCGCACGGTTCCGTGCGACAGCTCCTCCCACACAATACGGTCCAACTCCTGCCGCGCGTGGGCGTCGGGAACGAGCGTTTCGATATGACTCGCCTGAAAATGCTTCTGGAAAAACCCGAACTCCATGGTGGGCCGTGTGCCCAGCAGCGCAACCATCCGCCGGGCATCGTGAACGAGCGCCTCGGACGTCGCATCCATAATCGTGAGGATTTCCAGCGGACTCGAGTCGCGGATTAGGTCGTAGGCGTTGTGCGGCGTGTTTGCCAGAATCGCCGCGAATTCGGCGCCGGCGTTCTTGAGACAGTGCAAAGCGTCCAGAAGAATGGCAGCGACCTTGTCCCAGTCGTTATGTTCGAAGTGCGGGATCAACTTCTGCAGGTTTAGACTCTGGATTGTGATTTCCGGGAAGTTTAATTCGCCGGCCTGGCGATTGTATTCGCGACAGATTATTTCATAGTAATGAACAGTGGACTCGGGGCTGAGCCCTCCGATTAAGCCTATGCGCTTCATTGCTGCCACCTTTCCCATTCTAAGTGCTTCAACATCGGCTGCCGTTGACCGCTCCGGTCGTCTCCTGATCGATTATCGGCGGCCCACGCATTGATTCTTGGCGCGAGTTCAGCTACCAGGCGGGACGGCACAGGCGCCGCCTTCACACGACCGTGGGGCATCCTTTGTGCTGTGAAGGCTCATGCGTCCCTGGCACCTTCCGAAAACTGACGGCCAGCCGGTTCCAGCCGTTAATCGCCACAACCGCCAGCGTCAGGTCTGCCAACTCTTTCTCGTCGAAGTGCTGCCGAGCGAGCTCATAGACTTCGTCGGGAACATTCGTTTGTGCGACGTTGGTCACAGCTTCGGTCCACGCAAGAGCGGTGCACTCCCGGTCACTGAAGAATGGCGTCTCGCGCCAGGCGGAGAGCGCGTAGAGTCGCTGCTCTGTCTCGCCGCCGGCCCGGGCATCCTTGGTGTGCATGTCGATGCAGAAGGCGCAGCCATTAATCTGGGAGGCGCGGGTCTTCACGAGTTCCAGCAGGGAAGGCTCCAGTCCGCAGCCGTGCACGTATTTCTCCAATCCCCACATGGCCTTAACGCCATCCGGAGCGACGCTCGCATAATCAAGTCGCGGTTGCATTTGTTTTACCTTTCAGGTGGGTTAGTTGGCATTGCGCGAACGAAACATGATCGTCAACAAGACCAAAGAGTCCTCTCTCCCAACGATAGTGTGAGGGACACCACCCGGCAAAAAAAGCCAATGCCCCTCAGGTACAACTCGCATCTCGCCATTTGCAGTAAATGCAATTTGGCCTTTCATACAATGGATCGTGATTGGGCCTTCCACCTGGTGATTGCGACATACCTCGTGTCCTTTTGGGATCTCCATCCGGATAGCCTCAAAGCCCTCGGTCTTTACCAGCGCGTTCGCCTTCGCCTCGGAAAACCCCTCGGCTTGTGGCCGAAGATCCACGGGAATACCGGGAGCCGCGTGCGGAATTGCCATGATAGTCTCTCCTTTCACAAAATCAGAATGAACTTGGCCGGAGATTGCAGTGTGCTATCGTCGGTCTTCTTCTTCCGGGATCGTCATCTCCTGTCGAATCGTTTTACGAACGCCGGATCATGGCGTCATCGAATCCCATCGGTTTAGCGGACGCGTTGAAGATAATTCTTCAGGGCTACAGCATTATTGTGCTGGGAATCGTGAGCCGCATAGAGAAGCGTGACGGTTTTCCCCCGCGCCAGCTCCATGACGGCCTGCCAGATGTCCGGTCTCTCATCTAGTTCCTCGAAGTAGCGCTGTTGAAACTCGTCCCAACGGGCCGGGTCATGCCCAAACCAGCGGCGCAGTGTATTGCTGGGCGCAATGTCTTTCAGCCAGCTGTCGAGTCTGCAGGTCTCTTTCTTGAGCCCTCGCGGCCACAGCCTATCCACCAGGATTCGAAGTCCGTCTTGATTTGACGGAGGTTCATAGATTTGCTTCACGCGAAGGTGCAGTGACTTGCTCATCGCCCGACTCCATGCCGCGAGGGTCTCTCGGGCTGCAGCCTCTCCTTCTCGAACAAGCTCACGCCTGTGTGCCCCAGGCCCGCGAGCGATCGCCGCTCTCTCATTTCCTCGCCGATTTCCTGAATCTGCTCGGCCCTTAGTATGCGATCTGCAACCACAAAAACGTGGCCTTCCTCAAGCTGAATGTGGGCCGCATAGATTCTTATCAGTTCATCAAGCGCCGCCCGAAGCCCACTCCGTTGAGTGGCGTCCAGCCGACCCGTTCCGAGCCAATTGCTCACTACGCCGTGAACGTGCGCATGGAGCGCCTCGCAACCGCGATGGTCGTTTGCCAGGCGCTCCAGATCGGCTAAGACCGCTCGTGCGTCCAAGTCGCCGGAACTTCGCATCCGTGGGAATAGCGACTGCTCCTCGTCAGCTGTATGGCGCGGCGCGAAGTTCGCGAAGTAGTTCAGCGAGGCATCCAATGCGTGGCGTCCTTCCTCGTCAAGATTGCTTCCGCCGAATCGCCGTTCGGCCGCCTGCAATACTTCGAGAAAATGCTCGATCCGCCGGTGGCAATCTTTCATCATCTCGATGGGTGCGCTGAAATCCGCCAGCGGCTTGCCGCCCACGTGCACGGCCATCACGCCTTTGCCCTTTCGGCAAGTCCGGCTTCGAGCTTGAAGGCGCTCGGGAACAGCACGTTGTCTTCTTTGTGAACGTGCTGATGCATGTCGAGCTCGAGGCGGGCCAACGCGTCAAGCATCACACGGTATGTATTACAGGCCCAGTCAGGCGGAGTATATTCATCAGTCAGCGCGCGCATTCGTTCGAGCGCCGAGCCGGCATCGTTATGCTCCATCTCCATCTGCCGGATCGGATTGGCGATCGAGCCGCAGTGAAACTTCGGAAGCGCATCGCTCATTTCCAGACGGCGTATCATGGGAAACAGGATTTGTTCTTCCTTCATCATGTGGCTGGTCATTTCGGCGGCCAGAGAAAGCAAGGTCTTGCGAACGTCGTGCAGGCGAGCGTCTTCCCCTCCATGCACGGAGGCCACTTTCTCCGTGAGCGCGTCAAGCCGAGGCAACTCCGAGCGGAGGTAAGCATGGTGCGTGTGTTCGATGTGGTCGGCCAACTCCGTGAGCGACATAGCCGCCGCATCCGCCAGCGGCTCCCCCTCGGACGCCGCCTCTGACCGCACCAGCTTGTCGGCGAACGCCTGCGGATCAAGGCCCTTTTCCCGGCATGCCACCTCCAGCGTCTTTTTGCCGCCGCAGCAGTAGTCCACGCCGGCCGCTTCAAACACATGTGCAAGCATGGGGCGCTGTGCGATAATCTCTCCCACTATGTCTTGAACGGAAATCGTGCTCATCGGGATTCTCCTTTTTTCAACTGGCGTTGAAGCTACGTCACCCGCACAACGGAACGACTGGGCTTGCCGAACGGAGCAACTCTGCAATCGTCACGCGCCCCAGCGCACGTTCCGCCGCGGCGTAGACCCGGTCCAATTCGCTGTGGAGAGGGCAGAGTGTCGTGTGCGATGGAAGCCCAAGCGGGCAACTGCGGATACGCTCCAAGGGCGCCACGGAATTGACCACGTCGAGGATCGTGACATCCTCAGGTTGTCGCGCCAACGCGTAGCCGCCGCCGGGACCAGGCTGGGACCACACGAGGCCGCCGCCCACCAAGTCCTGTAAGACCTTGTGCAAATAACGGCGTGGTACCTTCGTGTGCTCGGCCAGGAGGTCGGCCGAAGCCTTTCGCCCCGGTTCGCGGGCCAACCACACCACAGCCCGCAAAGCGTACTCTGATGTCTTGGGTAACACGCACCACCTCGCTCGATTGCATCCTCTATCCATAATTATACATATTTATGTATAGATTTCAAGTTGCCCCTGATACGAGTCGGCGGAGAGTGCTATTCATGGTGCAAATGCGCGAGTAGCAACGCGCCGTCGTGGGGGCATCTTTGCAGATGTACTTTGTCGATTTCTTGACAGGTCACCAGCTTTGCCCTTGGAGTTGAATCGATGTTCATGGCTATGCCGCTAGTGGGTGCCGCGACGCTCTGTTTGACCATCGCTGCTGATACGGGTTCACCACTTCTGATTGCTTTCAATGGAAGTGTCAGTTGTCTAGAGCACTATGTATGCCGAACCCTAGCTGACAAGAACGCGTTGCAATTTCACATCCTACGAGAGACTTACCCTGGGTCCACCGTTATCTCGCCGGCGATGGGTCTGTCTCCTGGATGGATGAGCTACGGACCCGAGGCAGCTGGCCGTTACTGAGCAACGGAGAGTGCCACAAGTTCCTTTTTCATGGCCTGGAAAGCCTCAAGCTGTTCTTGGGCAGAGGTAAGCGTGGTCATGGAACGCAGACGCCTCTCGGTGAAGAAGGCAATCTCGGCAGGTTCGTTGGCGTCGCCCAGCTCAGTGATGACCGCTGGTGGAAGTTTGAGGAGGTTCAGGATTTGGGTGACTCGAGCCCGAGTCAGACCCAATTGCTGCGCAAGGTGGGTCGGATCGCGGACTGTACCTTCGTCCAGCATCTTTCGAAAGGACAATGAGAGCGCTATTGCACTGATCGGTTCGTTCTCGCCCGGCTCCTCAGCTTGAGTCACCGCGTATATCACATTGCGATCTAACGAGTTGCGATGGACCGGCGCTACGTGCCATCCGCAAGCAAAAGTTCGCTGAGTTCGCATCGCGCGGAGCCACCAGTAATTTACGAACTTTGAGGGTTCGTAATTCGAGATATGCGAGCCATCGCGAGTGACATCGCGGTGGTTTTCTCTTTTCAGCACCGGTCAGACAGAAAGCTGAAGGCTGTTAGTTACTGCGCAACAATGACTTAAGAGAGAACCCTCAAACCTGTTGTATCGTCTCCGACTGAGAAGGGCACGCACCAATCAACGCGTGAACAGGTAGTTCGTAAATCCTCCTGGATCGATGCAGCAATTCTGAATACGAACTCGACCCAACTCAGCCATCCCAAGAACGCGCCGAGGTACCCCTTGCCGAGATCACTCGGCTAAGAGACGCTCATATTCCTGGCGAATCCTCGCACGATGCGTCATGAAGTCGGCGTAGCTGAAGTCATACTCCGCAGCTTCTCGAGTAGCGCCTGTCAGCACATGGTCGGCCACATAGGCCACGGCGGCATCGATAGCGGCCATGGCTTGATGGTCACCCTTCTGCTTTGCCAAGTCGCGAAGGTCCGAGACGATGTTGAAATCTTCTATGCCGTCGCGCATGGCCTCCCATCGTCGGCTGGTTACCCCGCCACGCTCCACGAGGATGCCGGCTTTTCTCTTGGCCTGTTTCTCAGTCGGTGAGCGACTAAAAAACCATAATTCGTTGGACAGGGCCACTATGCTTGAGGGAACAGCGGGTTTCACTACAGCGGACTTGATGACCGATATCAACTCCTGCATGTGCGACTTCGTCGTGACGACGTACCGCTCCTGCACCGTAGCCAGCGTGAATGACAGCGGTCCCGGCGGAGGTGTGCCCTCCGGCCAAACGACGGTGCGCCACTGATTGTACCTTGTGTCCTTCTTCTGTTTGGCCGTGGGCTCTATGCCGTGCGGTCAGACGAGGTCGCCCTGTTTGGTGATCACTGTAAATATCTTGGAGTTGAGCTGAAGTTCAATAGGCCGGTGGTCCAGCCATTGCGGCGTCAGGCAGGACCGTAGAAACCCCGCGCACCGACCATCCGACAGATCAAATACGTAAGCCTGCACGTCGCTATCAGGAACTGACACGTTCTGAACGAACTTGGCGTTAAGCAGGAAGGGCGCGTCTGGCGCACTCATCTCATAATCCAATTGCGTGGGCGTCTTAAGGCCAAGACCGCTGGCAATCGCGTGTCCGCGACACCGCTTATCGGCATCATCCTCGGGCGCCCTGTTGTGGCGCCTTTTGAACTTTAGCGCTTCGCAGATGGGTCCAAAAGCGTTGCGCAGATAGCTCAGATCAGCCGTGTAACCGTGCCGGGTGCGCGCCACCTTCATGTGCGCGATATACGCCGTAACAGCGCGTGCCAACGGCGTCTTGGTCGGAAATACGTTTCCCTCGCCGCGTGCGCGGGCCGAGTCAAACTGCCGTTGCAGTTCTTTCGCTGTTTCACGCGAGTTGGTGTGGAGACTGATGCGTTTGCGCGTTGCGTTTTCGGAGAACCGGAGATAAAAGACCTTGCCGCGCCTCTTGAGACTGGACTTTGAGACTGCCATGACGAGCGCTCCTTTCTTGATGTTCGTCGTTGGGCAAGTCCCAAATGAATAGACGCCATTTCTGCATAAAGGGTGGTCACTCCCGACGAAAAACGGCACAAAAAATGGCACATTCGAGGTTTTGCTGTGCCATTTGTGGAGTCCCGATATCCGCGTAAGTCCTGGGTCTGCTTAGCGTTGCAGAGGCCATGGGCTAGATCTTCACCTTAGGGGTGGTACCACAAAGGTACCCCGTTACGGAGTGCATAGCTAAGGGGATTCTCAATCGCCTCTACCTGTAGCTTTGGGTTCGTGTACGAAATCAACCTGCACGACGAATCGTTCCTGAAGTACTCGTCCGGCACAATGAACGGTGATGTGGCCGCATAGGCAACACGGGGGCATATCAACTATTTACCTGTTCAGCTATTGTCATTGGGGTTTTTCGACGGTAAACACCAGGCAAAGCAGTCTCCAAGCCCCGGCACAAATTGACAAGGGATTCACCCTCCCACATTTCGCCGCAGCCCACAGGGAGATTCCTGTATGGATCACCTCCGAAAAGTCGTGCTTACCGTGGAATGCACTATCCTGCGCACCATCAGCACGGATTCGCGCGGTTTTCGGGGAGCATCAAGTTCTGGCCTTTCCCAGCGCAACGACCTGCGTTTCTTTTAACACGCATCACTCATCGGTCCTGACCCACAAAGGCTGGATTTGTCACAAAAAGGCAGGAGGCCGGCGGCAACAATGACACCATTCACAGGAATTGAAATCAATCACAACTGCATAAGCCGTATGGAAGGCTTCGACGAACTCGATGGTGTGCTGTACCCCGGGAAACAAGACCCAGCAGCGCATATTCGTCGCAATGCTCGTAAAGTTGACGTGATTACCGGAGCACTTCCTGCCGAATGCCGCTCCGGTGGTGGAACGACAGGGAATAGGTAGCTGCACAACTGGAGACCGTCCGCGCCAAGATGCACCACCTGGGCATCATCAACCACGTCAGACGCTTCATCAGCGGCACGGATATAATCCGTCGGAGAGAGGCATGCGGCTGCCGATTTCCGCCCCGACTGCACTCCCCTCAACACTACCACTGCCGCAAACTTTTTATATGGAGCCGTTCTTGTCTCTCTATAATGAAACTGATATTCATCGATGTGGAAACCACTGGCCTTGAGTATCCGGATTCCGGGCTCATCCAGCTGTCCGGCGTGATTGAGATAGAGGGAGAAATCAAGGCGTCGTTCAATCACCGAATTCGTCCGTTTCCAGCAGATGTGGTCTCTGACGAGGCACTTTCTGTCAACGGGCTCACGCACGAGGAGATAGCCGGATACGAAGACCCGCGCGTAGCATTCGAAAGATTCACCAGTCTTCTTGGCCAGTTTGTGGACCGATACGACCGCAGCGACAAATTCCATCTGGTGGCTTACAACGCGCCATTTGATTCTGAACATATCCGTGCCTGGTTCGAGAAGAACAATGACCGTTTCTACGGCTCCTGGTTCTGGCACCCACCCATTGATGTCATGGGTATGGCCGCTGTTGCTGCCATGGCAAGCCGATCTCGCCTGAATAACTTCAAACTCACCACAGTTGCCAGAGCCTTGGGATTGCACGTCGAAGAGTCACTGGCTCACGATGCGCTTTACGACATCCGGCTGACCAGGAGCGTGTTTCAAGTCCTCGTCCGGCAAAAGAATCAGACGAGTTCATCATATTGGCTTCGTCAAGATCGGTGATGAGATGAGAATCGTATGGAGCGTGGCCGCACATTTCTATAGCGCTCGTTTGACCCGCTTCTACCGGACGACCAACGACGACTGGTACGTCTCCATATCCCGGAAATCGAGTACTGCCTTGAGTGCATGACGCAGGGAGGCAAAAGAAAAGTGAAAATCAGTCCCCCGCCCATGGTGTGACGCCCCCTCCAGCCTTCATAGGGTCATCCTTGATTGTAATCGCCCGAGCCCGCAACTCATCCGCGAACCGTCCTTTTCTCATTTGAACAGCAGCGGGCATGCCAGCAGATGCAGGACTTTACCTTGGACCTGTCATGTCAGCGAGTCCTGACGCTCAATTGGCGGAAGCTTGCCGAGGATGTCCGCGACTACGGTGGACGGAAGGGACTGTGAGATGTCGCGGGTCTTTCCGAAGCGCCCCTTGCTGGTGACGCAGGCGTTGACCAAGCCGTAGAGATCCAGGAAGCTGACCATTTCAGAGAAACGGCGTTGGGTGAGGGGTTTGGTGCATTCCTCGGAGCACAAGCGATGGTACCAGGCGTAAGCCAGACCGGTGGACAGGCGCCGGCGTTCTTTCTGCAGCCCGTAGTAGCAAGCCCGCAAGGCAAGGTGTTGTTGCGGCGCGAGGGCGTCAATCAGTTGCCGGGTTTTGTCCGACTCAAGACGCAGTGCAGCGGTGTCCACCTCCGCCTCGGACAAGTGTCCTGATCCTTCTTCCGCAGCTTCGGCGGCCTTGGCGAGCAGCTCCACCGCCTTTCGTGCGTCGCCGGTGTCTCGCGACGCCATCGCGGCGATCTTGCGCAGGGCGGTTTCGTTCACTTTGTCAGGATCGAGCGCCTTTTCCACCCGGAGCTTCAGGATTTCCAATAGATCCATGGCGTCGTAGGGTTCAAAAATCATATCCTGCTTCTTCAGCACGGAAAGGATACGCGGATCGAGGCTACGCTCCCACTCGGGCTGGTTGGTGAGAAAGATGTAGACCAGCCTGGCCTGGACCTTCCTGGGCAGGGTCTTCGCCAGGAACATGAGGAAGGTGTCCTGGTCCCGGGTGATGGTGTCCGGTTCGTCGATAAGCATGCACACCACGCCGTTGAGGGCATTTAATGCGGCGATGATGCACTCCTGCATTTCGGTGAGTGCGACACCCTTGCGGTAGCGCCGGACCGAGCCGTCCATGGCAATGGCGAGTTCGTTGAAAGCGCCGAAGCAGGTGTGAGGCGTCGTGAGATCCACGTAGAAGTACTGGAACGAAATATCCTTCTGCGCGCAGACACCCTGCATGGCTGAGAGAAAGTGCAGACAGGTCACGGACTTTCCGGTCCCGGTGGGTCCGTAGATGAGCACGTGCGGCGGCGGATGCCCGTCGCCCAATGGCGCCATCATTTTGGCCAGACGTTCGATCTGCCGCATGCGGATTCCCCGGTGAAATACTTCCTGGAGTACGGCTACACGCTCTCCGTCGGACAGGTTCTCGTCATCCAGGTAGATGCGGCGGCGGATCAACTTGCGTTGGCTTACCGTGGCGAAAGCGCTCCCGATAATGTCCTGTGTGCCATTGGCCGGAGGCGTTTGAGTGGACGTTTGCTGCTTCATGCTCCACAGGACGCATACCTTGTATATAAGCATTTTGTGTCACCGGGAAGTGTCATCGGGAAAGCAAGAGGGAGAGTAAATGTCCGATGGAGAATCCTTTGGCCTCTCTCTCTATCTCTCTCTATATATCTATTCTTTTCAATATAGAAAAGAAAGAAAGGAGAAAAACAGAGCTCGTCTTCGGCGCGCTCGACAGGAAATTTACTCTCTCACCTCCCACCGGCATACGCCGATGTAGGCGTACCGCCATACGAGCGTATGTGCAGGAATGCAAAGGTTTATATACTCCCCCATCACCACCACGTTGTAGTTACTGATATCGACCATTTGGAGCCTTGGACAAAGTGGCGCACCTGCGCCCATGTCCATGGCCCGAAACCGGACCACCGCAGACCTTGAGCGGTCCTTAAAGAAAGCCTGATTGTCGAGCAGCATCCCGAGGGACCGTGAAGGCCGGAAGTGTTCGCAAAGAAGTAAGTCCCTGTACCTTTATGTAGAGTGAACTCCAGCCCGAGAATGACGGATTGGAGCGTGTGATTGAGCGAAAGCGCTCGCGATTTCTACGTGCTACGTGCCCCCACTACCATCATCCCGTACGGTCCTTTCCCATCGCAGCCATACCAGCGAATGACTGTATGACCATATCTTCAGCCATCAAGCCCGACAGGTGAACGAGTAGCCTGTAGGGTTCTTTGTGTTTCCAGCAAAACGACGATAGGAGAGCGAAGCATGATTATTCGAACGAAGTGCAAGAAATGCGGCGTGACGGTCCGGCTGGACTTCGGCGAATTGACCAAGGAGGAAGCCCTGGCGTTAGCGGAGAAGATGGATCAAGCACCGCGCGAGTGTCCGGGGATGCATGTGGAACTGGGCGGCTTCCGGCAGCTCTGGTCCCTAGACGACGCCATCCACCGGGGGTATGACTTGGGCGAATATGAGGAGCCCGAGCCGGTCCTGACAGACAAGGAATACGTGGAGAAGATGCTGGCCGATGGCAAAGACGTCATTGACGGCGGACTCAACACTGTACCGGAATTGAACCTTCCACGCCTGCACGATTTTCACGGATTGGAACACCTTGGGTTCGGGGACTTCAAGAGCGACACGCACCTGTTTCTACGTTGCGACAGTCCGCGCCGCACACGCTTCTACATTCGCGAGTCCGCAGCAGCGTCGGTATCACGGGCTGCTACCGTTTCCGCCTGACATACCCTCCCCCGCCACAACTCCCGCACCCTTCACTACGTGATTCTCTATTCAGAATCGCCATACGTCCGTATCTTCGTACGCCCATTCGGTGATGCGAGGAGATGACCGTATGCCGCCACCCGCTTTGGCCCGACAGGTCAACGAGTAGCCTGTCGGGCTTTTCGCATTTGGACAGGTCAACAAATGAAAGGAGGTCGATTCGTATGAAGTTTTACGGAAAGCACAGCCAGGACGTAGCGGAGCGCATTGTTGACGCGTTCCGCCATCCCGAACGGTTGCCGTCAGCATTGGCGCCGGTGTTCATCCATCGTGAGGACGATGTGCCGTGCAGGCGGTGGAGCTGGCACAACCAGCTTCTTGTTGCCTTGTGCGCCACCGTGGACGCGCGGGGCATCAAACAGTGGAACCAAGCCGGCAGGAAGGTCAAGAAGGGCAGCTGCGCCATTTGGATCTTGGCACCGTGCGTCAAGAAGGTCGCGGAGAAGAACGACCAAGGCCAGGAAAAGGAGCGGCAGGTGATCTACGGATTCCGGTCTGTGCCCGTGTTTGCGGTTGAAGACACAGAAGGCGATGCCTTGCCCGAAGGTGACGGTAAGTACGATTCCTGGGTCAAGGAGCTTCCTTTGACAGAAGTGGCCGATGCTTGGGGCATCAACGTCGGTACATTCAGCCATCGGGGTGGGAATCCGCTTGGCTACTACCGTTATGCCTCGAATGGTAACCAGGCCGTCATGCTGGGCGTGGAAAACCTGTCTACGTGGGCCCATGAGTTGGTCCATGCGGCAGACCACCGGCTTACAAACCTCAAAGGAGAAAAGTGGCACAAGGAGATCGTGGCCGAATTGGGCGGTGCGGTGTTGCTCGAGTGCCTCGGGATGACGCATGACGCGGACCTCGGCGGCGCGTTCAGCTACATCGAACAATATGCACGAGATGCGAAGGTAGACACCGTGCGCGCTTGCATCCAAGTGCTCGACCGTGTCTGCAACTGCGTCAAACTGATCCTCGATACAGCCGAATCGGCCGCCGCAACGGCCCAACCCGCCGAGTTGCCCGCTACCGCATAGTGCCCAAAACCTGGGCGTTCTCCCTTGTATTAGAAACCACAACCTGCCCGAACAGGCCCGAAACATGCCCCTGTTGGGGCCAGACCAAGGAGGTGATCTATATGAATTGGAAACCGCTGACGCGCGAAGAAATCGCCATCCGCCTGAAGGTGGAACCGGAATTCATTCCGGTTGAGGGCAACGCCTTGGCATCCGGCGACGATGCCTTTGACCGGGAAGTTGAGGGCGGCATCTTTCGCCGTCTGGAACAGGATGACGTATGGGCCTGGGCCATGGTCACCGTGAATGTTTCATGGGGACTGTTCTCGGCCTCGGACCATCTCGGCTGTTGTTCGTACGCAGACGAGGAGGACTTCCGGCAACCCGGCGGCTACTTCGACGACATGGTCGACGGGGCGCTGGAGGAACTCAACAAGCTAACCGAGGACGCCTCTCGACAACTCAAAGAGCGGGAGCTGGCTGCGTAGCCCGTTTCCCTATGGATAGAGCCGGGCCCGGCGGAGACCAATCGGCCCGCCGGGCCACAACTGTTAATGGAGGTGAAAGCATGAGCACGAAACAAGAGATTCAATTCCCCCTCGGCCAAATCGTGGCCACGCCCGGCGCGTTGGAAGCCCTGCGGCGGAACCACACCACGGGCCTGGACTTCCTCCAGCGCCATTCACGCGGCGATTGGGGCATTGTGTGCGAGGAGGACAAACAGGCCAACAATGAGGCACTGAAATCCGGTGCGCGGTTGCTGAGCGCCTATTTCCTTCCGGATGAGACCACGCTCTGGATCATCACCGACGCGGAGGATGACAAAGGCAACCGGGCCGCCACCACAATGCTGCTCCCTGACGAGTATTAGGAAAGGTCACGGTTATGAATACCATCGACCAAGTCATCTCGCTTCGCATCTACCAGTCCGACGTACGGCACTTGCGCACCGCCGACCCGGCGCTGGCCCGCGTCATTGCCTGGGCGGACCAACGGCCCACCGTGTGGCGCATCGTGACCGGCCACTGGAGCAAAGCCTTCGGGCTGGGCTCCTGCGAGTACATCGGCTGGGCCCAGCGAAGCACCGCGCCGGAAGCCATCCTCGAACGGGCGCGCCACTTCATGGACCTCGTAAACCATCCCGGAAAATGGGGCCATGCCAATTCCATCTTCCACTGGCGGGCCCAATTCACCCTGGACCACTACCTGGACCTGGGGTCTACCGGCGGCTTCTTCCAGCAACACGACGCAAACTACCCGCGAAGCTGCCTCACCCTGGACTACACGCCCACAACCTTTGAGGCGGTCCTGGACAAGTTCTGCGCGTGGATGGACCCGTACTACGAAACCGTCCGCGTCAGCGTAGACAAGCGCACGGTACGTACCTTCGACAAAGGGAGGGTTCAACCATGCTCACCTGCAAGGGCGTGAAAGACGCCCGCGCCTTCAAGCGCAGTTCGGAAAGCAGGGCCGTGCTGGAAAGCATCCGCACGTACCTTGAGGGCCGGACTATCCGCCGCATCACCTTTGCGGCAACGGAGAACGGCATCGCAACCACCCTGCACCTGGACAAGCACGAAGCGTTTCGCTTCCAGGACGAGGAACTAACGCTGGACACGCTCTTCGAGCAGTACAGCGCCTTCTTCTGGCAACTCCACCATCCAACAACAAACGAAACAGAAAGGAGGACCTTATGAGCAACCGGGCTTTCCTGACCCGCACCAAGTTCGAGGCGGACCATGACGGCGCAAGTTGGGGATGGCGCATCGGCGACGACTATGTCCGCAGCTACACCGACGCCTGCGCCGAACACGAAATCCCCACAGACCCGCTCGAACTCCTGGCCAACGCCGCCGCCGAATCCACGGAAGACGAACGGCACTTACTGGAAAACCTCCTGTGCTTCGAGCGGGGCATCTCGATCAACGGGTTCTGGCACACCTACGAAGAGATTGCCCCGGTCCTGCAAAAGGCGCTCAACGGAGGGGAGGACTGAACCATGGGAGACGCGTGCAATATGGCAGACCTCGAGCGATTCATGCGCAGCAACGCTGGCATAGCGCACCTCAAAGAGATTGTAGCCATGCTCAAAGGCAGGACCATCGTCGAAGTGTCGTATTCCAATGAGGTGCAGTGCATCTCAACCACGCTCCACTTGGACGACGGCACGACGTTCGAACTCTGGCAACCGTCACTCGAAGTGGACGCGTTGCGCGAACAGTTCACAGACGTGCTCGAGGAGGAGTACTACAAGGACTTCCCCGACCGGCGTCCGAAGGAGGATGAATGAGTACCACTGCATCCAATGCCTGCTCTGCGTGCGGCGGTCGCGGTTGGCTGCTCATGTTCAACACAGACACGGCCGCGCTGGAAATCCAACGTTGCGACTCCTGTTGCTGCTTTGATGCCGATGAGGAAGCCCAGAGAGTGATCGCGACAGACGAGTCGGCGCTTGTCGTGGTGCTCTTCGAGTTTTGCAGCGCATTGAAAGCCGAGGCGGAGCGCATTGTACACGAGACGACAAACGTTCAAGAAGATGGGAAACAGGCGCTTCGAACGATCCGCGACTCGCTTCGAAACGTATGTGACCTGCGAATGATGGAAGGGGGTGCGCGAAGCGCCAGCGCGATACATCATTCCGAGGAAAAAACATGCGCCTCGTATCCACGGGAGAATGCGCCATGAAGAAGACCTACGTTGTAGGCGTCCGTGAAGTGCATGTCCGCTTCTACCAAGTCACGGCCGATGACCCGGAACACGCCAAGGACCTCGTCAATGATCGGGCGCCGGAGGCCGTTGACCTTGAGTTCGATGAGTATAGTCATGAGCTTCGTCCGGACACCTGGTCCGTCGAAGAGAAAGTCGAGGAGAAGACCTCATGAGCACCCGCGATACCATGCTCGGGCTTGCGCGCGAGGCGATCCTGCACCGCGCCAAAGCCGACGGTTACCAGCCCAAGGAGTACGATCCAGATTCGGACCCCGAGGGCTACGTCACGTCTCTCCTGACGGCGTTGTGTCACTGGTGCGAAGCTTGCGGTCACGACTGGAACGCGGAGTTACGCCGTGCTCAGGAACTCTTCGAAGATGACCTCGCAGAACTACGGCCAAGTGAAGTAGCACCCGAGTAGTCCCTTCTTGCCGGCGATCATCGCCGGAACCCACAACGCAACACTCAACCTAAGGGCGGAGTCTGCCTATACCGCGGCGGCTCCGCCCCTTCCTCTTGGAAAGGAGACCCTATGATTGTCGCCGAACCCACGATTGGCCGTGGGAACGTGAAGGTCGGCCCGATTCCCACCTTCAGCCTGCCTTCGCGCTTCAGTTGCCCCGGCGCCAGTCCCTGGTGCATCAAGCACTGCTACGCGGCGCGCTTCGAACGCGTTTGGCCAAACTGCCGGGTTGCGTACTCGCGCAACCTCGTGCTCTCGTGGAACGCGCCGCGCTTTGTGCGCGCCATGCTGCGGTGCATACCGCGCGACTTGCCCTATCTGCGCATCCACGTGAGCGGTGACTTTCATTCTGCGCAATATGCAGACGCATGGACAGCCATTGCGCGTAAGCGGCCCAACACCCAGTTCTTTGCGTACACCCGCTCTTGGAACGTGGCCTCGATACTACCCGCGTTGGAGCAGCTGCGCGCGCTCGGCAACGTGCATTTGTTTGCATCCCTTGACCCGGATATGCCCGACCCGACTCCTGGCTGGCGCGTGGCATTCATCGGCATCGATCCTCGTGCCGCCGGCATGCGCTGCCGACACCAACAGGAAGAAGTCGAATCGTGCCTCGAGTGCGGCTACTGCTTCCGCAAGGGCGCAGGAAACGTCGTATTCACGGTCCACTGAAGATCCGTAAACACCAAGCAGACGCCCCACAGATGGACTGAGTCCTGTGGGGCGTCCTTACACCAAGGAGATGAAGACAATGGAAATAAACCTGCAAGCCGCCCGAGAATTGCTTCGAAGTACCTTCGGCCGGGACAGCTTCGTTGCATCCTTCATCGCGAAGGTTGAAGCGGAGGAGCACTGTCCCACGGCCTGTATCGACGCTCACGGCGTCATGCGATACAACCCTTCGTTTGTCCATCAGTACGTCACGAGCCAGGAAGACCTGTTCTGCCTCGTGACGCACGAGCTGATGCACCCGATGTTCGGCCACTTCGTGTATGAAGGCGGCCAACTCGAAAACATCGGGGCAGACATGGTCATCAACGCAACCCTAAGTCTTCTGTTCAATCGCTACTCGGGAAATGGCTCTCTGTTTCGACGCTTCTACAAACCCACCGGGCTTGAGGGCTTGCTGCGCCCCGGAAGCCACATGCACCAGAGCCGGTACGTTCGGCTTTACCACGACTTCTACGAGAGTCATAGCGTCGGCCAGAGACTGAGCACAGGCGAGGTCATTCAAACGCTCAAGGTGCTTACACCGGCCGTCGAGACCCCGACCATCGTCCTTCTCGGAGGACACGGCACAGCAGTGCATGACGCAAAGGGAAGAGGAAAGGCTCAGACCTTCGGTTCGGAAGCCCTTGCGCGCATCGCGGAGGATCTGATGCGCGTTGCGCAGCGCCCCAACGGCCTTGCCGCGGGATACGGGGAAGCGCTCTTCGACTTCTTCCTGGAGATTCTCAAGACACACATGGGCCTTAAGCGTTCGCTCCTGGATCGATTCACCACGCGCCAGAAGGTGGACAAATTCCGCAGGATGATCGATGCGCCGCGGATAGGCGTCTCGCCGATTCCTATCCAACCATCGAAACGGGACTTTGTCTTGCTAGCCGCGGGTATACCGCCGTTCCATTATCACAACCTGGCCTACCGCCAGGCGGCCCAGGAACGCGGCCTCGCCATCTATCTCGACGTTTCCGGCAGCGTCAACCGACACCTGCCTGAGATCATCGGACTGCTGCGAAGCCTGAAACGGGACCTAAAAACCATCTTCCTGTTTTCGAACACGGTTGTCGAGGCGTCTTTTCGCACGATTCTCGCCGGTCAGGTTCAGACCACCTACGGTACGGACTTTGACTGTATTGCTGAGCACGCGTTAGCCAACCGCTTCGACAAAGCCGTCATCCTCACCGATGGGTACGCAAGCATGAAGAACATAAACCAGGAGCAACTGAAGGCTCGTGCATTCAATACCTTGACGGTCCTCTTCGGCGGCCGGACTGACAGTCCAGAGTTCAAGGCGTTCGGCGACGTCGTTCAATTGGAGGATATCACCGTCTGAGATAGGAGGCGAAAACCATGGAATTTCGCGTGACGTGGATCATCGACCTCGATGCCGAGTCCTTTGAGGATGCGGCACGCTTGGCCCGAGAGATCCAACTGGATCCCGAATCACTCGCCACCCACTTCATCATCCAAGATCGTCACGGCGACGGCCGCGAAGTCTGGGCCGACTAAAAGGACCCGTGGTGAAAACATAAGGAGAGGAATCCGCATGGAAATCTTCGTTTGCATACCGCTGGACGAAGGCATTGTGCGTGGCGTGCGCGCATTCATGACCGAGGGTTCTGCGAAGCAAGCTGAGAACGAATGGCTTGTCCAGCATGGACTCACGGAAGAGAAGCGCCGGGAAGATGCATCGGATTGGGGCACAGGGATTGCCATTTATGCGTGTGAACTGAAGCCTTGAATCCGATCTTCATCATGTCGTTTCGGGGAGGCATCCCCTCGGTGGGGACGCCTCCCCAACGATTTTGATCAATAACAGGAAACCAACCGGAGGAAAGAACCATGATTCTGAACCAACTTGGCATATTTGGCTGGAAGGAAGCGGACGAGAATCTCGTCTTGGCATCCCTCCTCACCGGCGACCCCTTGCTGCTCATCGGCAACCACGGGTGCGCTAAAACGCATGCTGGCAACAAGGTGGCGCAGGCCCTGGGACGGAAGTTTCTGGTGTATGACGCCTCGAAGGCCATGTTTGAGGATGTGCTGGGGTATCCCAATGTGGAGAAGCTCAAGCACGGCGTCGTGGAGTACGTACCGAGTCCCGTCACCATCTGGGACAAGGAACTCGTACTTATTGATGAATTGAATCGTGCGGTCCCGGAACTTCAGAGCAAGTGGCTCGAGATCATCCGCAGTCGGAAGATCATGGGCTTTCCAACCCAAGTGAAATGGGTGTGGGCGGCCATCAATCCCATCAGCTACAGCGCAACTCAAGCGCTGGACAACGCGCTTATTGGGCGCTTCGCCATCTTCCTCTATCCGCCGGACGTGCTCCAGATGGAGGAAGGGGACCGTATCAAGGTGGCGACACACATCAATGGCGACGATGCTCCTAGCCTGTCCGAATGGACTGGAGGTGAATCGGCGGGCACCGTTGCCAAGGCGGATGTTGACGGCATCGGGATCCAACTCAGGGAAACTCTGGTGAAGGCAGGCGGGTATTTCCTCCAGCTTCGCAGCCAGATGCCCACCCTCGCTGAATTCCTGGCCAAGTTCGCGGACCTGCTCGTTCGCGAGACGGGTGGCGAAGTCGCTTTGGATGGCCGGCGGCTCGGGTATATTCACCGCAATCTGCTCGCCAACCGCGCCGTGGAACTTGCCAAAGCTCAGATATCGGACGCGGCACTCCCGGATTTTGTGGAGTCGGCCCGGTACGTCGTGCAATCCAGCATTCCGATCGGCCTGAACGACCAGTCCCTCAAACGCGACGAGGCCATACACAAGACCGAGATCTGTTTCGATCTGCTTAGCTCTTACTTCGAAGAAGGTGCGGAGCTGTCAGAAACCAACCTCATCTACGAGTTGTTTGCCACGCCTGACTTGATGCGCAAGGCTGAGTTACTGCTCACCCGGAACCTGGGGGAGATGGCATGCTCCAAAGCCTGGACCGACCTGGTGGACGGCAAGCGGGACATCACGCTCCTTGCGTATGTCGCCCTGCAGGTGGAAGCGCGCCGGCCCGGAACCATTCCCCAAGAATTGATGGCTTCACTGTCCACCAAGATTGACGCGGAGAAACTGTGCACCCGATGCGTCGGGAGTCTCGTGGACGACGCTGTGGAGTATGTCGAGGAAGTCGAGCAACTCCTTGAGCAGGAGTCTGACCTTGGCAAACTCGTGGCCTACCAACACGTGTCGTGCCTTGTCAAGTCCCGCACGCTCGATCTCGAGAGCATTGAGGCAACCCGCCGGAACATAGAACGCGATCTTCACCTATTCGAGGAACTGCTCACGAATCAACCCAGAAATGAGAAGGGAGGTATCGCAGCATGAACACGCTCAAGACCTTCAAACTGTTTTTAGTGCCGGACGTCGACTTCCCGGCTCTGCGGCGACTCGCGTGGGAGATCGTCGATGTTTCCCTTGCCGACGTTCTCGTTCACGGAGTTCATCCGTGGGCAGACGAACAAGGAAAGGTCGACCGCCACCCAACCATGGTCGACGCTCTACTCAGGCGGCTCAATGACGCCAGCGTGAAGATCCCGGACCTCGAATCCGCCGGGTACGCGAATCATGTCTGGGCTCCGACCGGCCACTACTACCAACACAAGAGCCTGTTCGAACACACGATCGAATACCTGAGCAAGTGGATGTATTTCGTGGATGAGATGCCCTACCTGGCCCTGCTGGACATGGCTCGCGAGCGCCTGCGAAACCAGTGGAGCCATAGCATCGCGCGCCAGGTGGCTGAGCGTGTGTATCCCTCGTTTCAGGACTTGCGCCGCTTCCTCAGGACCAAAAAGCGTGACATGAAGCTATCCGGCTACGACGACCTGGATCGCTACGACCTGGGGCACGCCTTGTCATTGAACGATTTCGAGGGGCGGGATGCCGTTGTCTTAAACATGGCGTTTCCGTTCCTCAACTTCCGCCGCGCCACGTTCCTCCGCCACGTAACCTATAGTCACGGGCTGTTGAAACTCGTACCGGAAATTACGAGGCTGACGCTCACCACGGCGAACTACTCACTTGAGCGCGCGCACCTCGAGTGGCACGTCGAGCGAAAGGGCGACACCTGCTCGTTCAAGGCGGCTGTCGGTGCAAGTGAGGCAAAGCGCGCTGTTGCACGGGAGTTCGCTGAAGCATGGCGAATAGACAATGGCAGGTTGTGTTTTCGCACCTCGTTGGACAGACTTTTCGCCATGGTCGAGCAAGGCCACGTCGCGCCATCGTTCCCATCGCTGAACTACACGAATGAAGGTCGACATCCGGCAGCCACAGCCGAACTCCGTCTTGGGCAGGTTGAATGCTACCAGATAGGGAGCATCATCGGGCAAGGTTTCACCGGAGAGCAACTCAAAAACGTGCTACGAATGTACGGCGTGTCCAGCACGGGTGACAAGGCAACCCTGTTCCAAAAGATTGCCACATTGGCTGCCGCTCAATACCAGGAGCACCGCGGCGAAATGGATCACTTCTTCGGCAGGCACCAGTTCGTGCGCATGGAAAGGATTCCCGGGCGCGCCCAAGCGTTTCCTTTGCTGGAGGACTGTCGTGTGCTCCGGAACCTGCTCCTCACCGCCTACGCACTGCGGCACATGAGAGGCAACGCCATCCTCCACGCTGCGCACGAGAATACCACCTTTAGCGTCCGCGAACTTATGCAGGCCTTGCTTGACGGCCGCATGAGCCTCGCGGGCGCATTTCTCCGCGTAACCTGACGCACCAAGGGGGACGTCCCATTCTGGGATTTGCCCCCTTTTTTTGTGTGCATGATGTCGGGATAATCCGAGAATTTGCGCCATACAGCCCCATACAGAGAGCCAAATCCATGAAGCGTCACTGTGAATAGGATCCCCAGAAACCGCGATCTCACTATCTCCTAGTTCCGCAGCCTTGCCGCTTGCCTTGCGGTCTGCTCGGTTGAGCAGCATATACCGTTGTCAGTCAAAATCAAGGGCCAAACGTTCTGTACGTCCCGTTCTAACGCCGCCTGAATAACTCCACTGTTGGAAAACACTAGGGCGCTCCTATCGCTTTGCTCGTCCAAGGTATGTCACGCATCTACAATTCGGGCCAGAATTTCGTAACCAACAGGTTGGTATTCCTGAGGCACCGAACGAAGACCATCTGGCCATGATTCTAGTTGGTGGAGGTAACGTCGTTCTCTCCCAGCGAGTATAAAACTTGCCGGTTGCCCGATTCGAAACTGAGAGTATGTGCGATCTCCGTTTTCAGCAAGTTCCTTCATCTCCGATAGCAACCTCAGGGCCTCATTGTCAGATAAGGAAGTGCAGATAGACTGAATTGCTGTATCCCTTGCGAGCAGCTGGACAAAGACACTTCGCGCGGTGAGGAAAGCCAAGACCAACCAAGGTTGCGGTCGTATGCCATAATCTAATAGCACTTCGCACAAGATAGTTCGAACAGGAACAGGCAAGCTCTCGTTCAAAGAAAGCCGGACACACAGGTCGAGCATACCGACAGTTGCGGTGGAACCAATGCACCGCCTTATATACGCCATATAGGACATACCCCATAGCGGGCGGAAGAGCTCACTATCAACTTCCCTTGTTTCGAGTCGCTCCAGCAGGCCAGGGTGGGGACAGATATATCTAACACAATTGCGGGCGTACTCCGGTCGTTTCTCCACAATTTCCTCAATCTCTGTGAGTATTAATTCTGGACAATGGGTACCAACAACCTTTGCGAGTGCCTTCTTTGCTTCATGCCGTACCGAAAACTCAGAATGGTGTTCGGTTAAGGCCCGCAACTCTTTGACAGCCTTTTCGTCAACATTGTCGGGGAAGAGGTGTTGAATTATGAACTGAGGCTCTTTAGCAATGTGAAGTAGCCCAATCAATACGGTATTCCACACGTATTCTGGGTCCTCTTCCGAGCTTGGTACGAATTCTGTCGACACCATTGAAGAGTCTTCTGACAACGGACCGAGTAGCGCGTTCTGCAGGCACGATGCTGCCATTGCTATCTCACCCGTTCCGGCAAGTGCGGATAAGACAGCATCAAGAAGCAGGCCGCAATTCTCGCTGGTTGCCAAGTTGCCGTCTACATTCGCGAAGTGCTTCGCCACGCGCATTATCGCCGAAACAGCGTTCTTTCCGCCGATTCGACCGATTGCCTGAAGAACAGAGCCTGGACTAACCTCGCTAATGCGTGCCTCACGTACGAGTGATTCGATATGTTTTTCAGAGAAGCGTGCGGCGTGCAAGATCTGTAGCAGTGCCCACCGCACAAAGCCCTCATGCTGCCGAAGGGTGTCCAGTACGCACTCGGGGGACAGGTCGCCATACCACTGAGAGAACATTCTGCTGCACAGTCGAACGAAAAGCCGTTGTTCAGCGGTATATGACATCTCAGACGCATCGAAACGAGGCGCGATGCGACGCAGAATCTCCGTGGCCCGTTCAAAGGCTTCGGAAGTCCCAACGTTGGAAAGCCCTTCTAACGCGAGATAGCACTCGATGTAGTCGGCGTCTGCTTCGCACGGTGCAGTTGGATCAGGGGCAAATAATCCCCGCGCACCAATCGCAGCCACGATGTTTGACCATAGCCAAGAGAGTTTCGGTAATTCTTGGCGGGCCCTGAATAGTTGCCAGTCGTCTAGAGTAGCGAGAAGTCTCGTGGTCGCTTCGCACGATACTTGAGGCAGCCGAACGATATGCTGAGGGTGCTCGAGGGCCATGCTGATGAGCTTGTGTGCGTACTCTGACCTATACCCATTGGCTCGCAGAAGTTGGGTTAGTTGAAGCTTTCCGCACCGGGCCGCGCTTGCACCGAGTTCGGAGGCGAAGACACTATCATCGAGCGTGACTTCGTGGATAACATTGTCAACGGTAGCTTGGTCTTCACACAACTCGACAAATAGAGACAGTGGTCCATCCCAGCGGCGGTACTCCAGGTAGTCCGTTCTCAGGCAGGCTTTCCCGTCGGCGAGTCTCGCCGCGATTTCGATTGATGCGAAATAGTCGCGGAGCAAGTCATGCGAGAAGACAAGGGGCTGCGCGACGGAGGTGCTATCGAAATCTATGTCTTGAAGAAATCCAAGCGCTACGGCCGTTCTGATAACGGCTTCTCGCTCAAACGCGTCCGGCACGACTCGAGCAATGCCGTCCGGATAATGAGTAGAGTGGGCGGGGCTAACGAGGAAGGCGTGGGCGATCTTTGAAAGAGCGGATACTACATGCGGAAGAGATAAGGGCGAAGATACATACTCTAGCCCTTCCTGACGGAATTTTCTATCACGGGAGCCCTCCACGAAGGCTTTCAGAACGCCTGCTCGGCTGCACGGCAGTTCGGTGGAAACATGCTGAGTTCTGCTTCCTATTTGCAGAGCGAGTTTGATTAGATGATCTAGGAAGAATGGATTCTTGATCAAGGACCGGAGTTTGGGATCAGTCAGAAGCTGAGCCGTAAAAGGAGCATATCTGGCATGACCTAGTCTGGCATCGATGAATTGCCTAACTGCGTCATCGTCTGGTTCCTGGATGATGAAAACTCTCGGGACGAATTCGGGAGGGTATAATTCGGTTCTTGCTGTAACGACGATCCTACCTTGATGCTTCCTTTTGAGGAAGGCCTGGAATAGCTTGTCAAAACCACGGGCACCCAAACGACGTTCAAAGGGTATTTCGTTGTAGCCATCTAAAAGGTAAAGGGTTTCGGAAGCAAGAGATTGGTCAGATTCAAGCCAGTGCCGTATTGCAGACTCGGTTCTTTCGTCAAAGGTTTGGTCAGCTTCAGTAGCCAGACGGCACATGGACTCCAGTGCAAGGTCTGAGAAATGCTTGTGCCGACCAGGGTCGAACAGATTCAACTGAACCAGTACTGAAGTTTTTCGGGGCGTGGGCGCTGGAGTGCAAGCCATATGCTGATCGGCGAGAAGTCTGGCGAGGGTCGATTTGCCGGTTCCAGACGGTCCAGAGAGCAAGATTCGCCGGACGTTTGGAGCGAAGTTGAGGAGGTCTTCTACAAAGAGGATACGGCCCGGGGCAGTCATTGACGAGGGCCCCCCTTGGGCATAAATGTTCGTTTGGTCTTTCGAATGGTATTCCCGAACACCCACGGCCAACGTAACCTCGGGAACTCGGGAGACCAGAGCACTCTTGTACGCTGTCATCCACGAGGAGTTCTTGCCGCGCGCATAGACCAATTGGCGCTCAGATTTGGCAACTTTTTCACACAGCTCCCTGAAGAGTCGGTCGACTTCCGCGGGATCGTCAATGCAATTGTGCTCAAACAAACGCTCGGGTACCGTTTCGGCTTTTTGGGGCCATTTTGACGGTAGCTCAATAGAGCGAGGGCAAAGGAGAACGGTGTCCAGTTCCAAACTGACTCTTACAGTGATCCAAGGGAATGGACTCCGGTCGGTTTGCCGTTGAAAGATCCCTGCCAAGGCCTTTTGGTATTCTCTAATCCTCTTTCGCTCAGCTGACTTAGGTTCGCGCTTAACCTTGGCGTCGTTTTCCTTCCAGTACTTTGCCAAGAAATGCCAACCCTCGTAGTCAGGAAGCCCCTCGCCTACTAGAATTGGGCCGTGGCCCTCATCGGGCCAATACTCAAGAGAGCCGAGGGTGTTCAAACGCTCCCAATAGCGCGCGATCAGAAGAAAGACTTTGCGCCAATACTCCCCGTCCCTGCCGCGCCTGCAACTCAAGGGGGGCGTCCATTGCCCATCGTCAAGTGACACCGAAACGAATCGGATTTCCTCGCCGGGCAGTCCATTCTCATCTACGACGAATGCGATTTTGGTCAGAATAGGCTCGTTACTCATGCTTCGAACTCCAAACCAAGCGTGGCCATGTCTTACCACACCTTCAACCTCTGCCACCAACCTCTGCAACATGCAAGTCCTTGAAGGACATCGAGAGCTTGGTTTTTGGGTCACCTCTGCTACGAACCTCTGTAACCGAAAACGCTCGTAAGTCGTTGTGCGTCAATAGGTTGTGCTTGACAGGTCTAAAAGCGTGACGGTAAAATGCAGGTGAGTTCATGAAGTTCTCTGGCGCATGTCGGATATGTGGAATTCGTCGTCCGCAATGGGCTCAAGAGCGTTGGCGGCAGTTTTGACCCAATGGAAACTCGATTGACATTGATTGGAATCTGGGCGCTGGTTGGGGTTTTGCGTCGGACAAGTCCGTGGCACTGCAACCGGCGGCGGAGGCCCCTAAGTGAGCGAACACGTCGCCGACAGATATTCGCAAGTGTAAGTGACTCAAATCAACGCCGCGCGACCATCGTACGCGAGATCAGTTTGGCCGAACCTAACGGGTTTCACGGACGGGTAAGCTGCACCCAATCGGCGTTGAGTATTTCTGTGTTGGGCGAGTCGCCGCAACTGTTTCAATCGGACCGAAGGAGGATTAGGTATTGAACCAGTCGGTGTCAAGTTCTCTCCGCCTTAAGGCATGGCCAGACCCCTGTTCGCCCAACCATCGGTATGCAACAACCGCGTCCATTTTCGATGGTGTACTGGATGGGACTGCCGAGATCCTTCGCGGACTTACCTCGAGTCCAGCCGATAGTGACTTGACGCTTTCTTCTTTCTATGTCTTTCATCCACGTTCCGCGAGAACTGCCCATGAGCGGCTTCAGAATATCGTCCAAATTCGTGGTAGTGACTCCGAAGAAGTCGAGTCGATGATTAGGCGGATCCAGGGAGGAAGCCTGGGCCTGCTTTTGTCCCTCGAGGAAATCTCGAATTTCGATCTCCCGTTGGACGAGGTGAAGGCCGGCGTCGTGCTTACGCGACCCGGTCATGTTATTCCCCCGGGCATTGACCCCCGTGACAACCCCCATGTCGTTGGCGAGGGTTATTATCTGCTTGGCGAGATCAAAGGCAGGCGTCGCCGCAATCACGTTACACTTGATAGGGTTCTCTCCTCGCTGGACGAAACCGTGGTCATCGCGATTACGGTTGCCCGAGCGGAAATCGCCGCTGAAGCAGGGGCCTTGCGCACCTATGCAGCACGCTTGGGAGAAGTTTTGCACCCTTCACGGCTTGATGCCATTGCAGGCGTGGAGAGCCCACTCCTTGACGCGACCCACTTGCATGACTACGTGCGTCCCGTGGAACCGCCCATCAAACCAGATGCGGTCGCGGAGGGCCCTGAACGTTCCGCAAGCGACCTGCTTCGCGTTCTGGGGCCGCCCAGTTTACGGTTCGGGGCATACGTCATGGCACAAAGTGCGACTACGGCTCGCCTGGTCGCCGGAGCTTTGGCCGAAGGGACCCTTGATGATGGGTCTTACGGACTACTCACGATCAGTGACGGTGATGAACTCCAGGCGCTGTGTGAGTCGCTGCGGCACGGCCGCGTACACCCCTTTCGAACACTTGCACGATTCTACCCGGGCAACGTTCCCGCGTGTTGTGCGCCGTTGGAAGCCTTGTCGCAGGTTGCCTCCGTATCGGAGTTAACATCCCTTGTGGCTCCGCCCGTGGCAGGCCCCGGTCCGACACTGACCGTGCGCAAGGACAGTGACCCCCTCGACGTAGCAGCAGATCGCCTCTTTCCCATAGGGCAAGACTGGTGCCCGGGTGGACCGGTCAGAGATATCGCTCTTCTCTGGCGTGGCATTGTAGACAGCTTCATAGCGACACACTTCGGATCACTTGGGATGACCGGCACTGGCAAGACGAGTTTAGGCTTTGCCGAAGTCATCCATTGGGCATCGAAGGGCGTTCCCGTCGTGATTCTTGAGTGCAGCAAGCGGGAGTACCGTGATCTGCTGCGCCTGCGGCGGCACAGCAACCCCGCCTTGCGTAATATCGGTCGGGGTATTCGTTTGTGTAGTCCCTCAACAAATAAGCTCCCCTACCGTCGAAACCAGCTAATCCTTCCTACGGGCGCCTCAGTGGACGAAGGCATCACGTCCGTCTTGACGAGTCTCAAGGCTTCGACGCCCCTGGAAGGCCCCATGCAGCCACTCCTAGTAGAGAGCCTACACACGTTGTATGATCATTTCGAGAACCGGGCCTGCCCTCCAACCTATGACGACCTCCTGATGGCATACATCTCTGTCGTCCGTTCGAAGCACTATGAACCGTCTGTGGAGGCCGATCTCATCGCCGCAGGGCTGGTGCGCTTCTATCCGCTTTTGTTGGGCCGCTCCGGAGACGCTTACCGCACAAGCAAGAACGTTCCCTCACTCGACCCACTGCCCTCAGGTTGCCTGATAATTGAGTTGGAGGGTTTGAGCCGCGAACAAGCCCAGCTTGAGGCGATATCGCTCTTGTCCGAGTTGAGGCAAATCTTAAGCGCAACGCCACACAGGGGAGACCTTCCTCGTATTGTAGTGGTGATCGAGGAGGCACACGTTGTCTTCCCGCCCACAATTGGACCCGCCCAGGCCTCGCCCGATGCGCCCTACACAGCAGCGTTTGCGGAGGAGCTTATTACCCGGCTGCTGGCGGAGGGGCGAGCAGCCGGTTTGAGCATTTCCATATTCGACCAGCATCCGACAGCCATTTCTCCGGCAGTCCTCAAGAGCGTGGGCTCTATTGTCTGCTTCAAGCAGCAAGATCTCCAGGACGTCGAACGTATGGCTGAGGCAATGCTTCTGTCCCCGGAGCAGCGGGACGAACTCATCCGTTTCGGCAAGGGTGATTGTTTCTTCAGCACGGACGGCTATGTCTTTCCGCGGCGCCTGCGTCTGCCCAACACGAAAAAGGATCTCGGACTTGAAGAGCCCTTGTCCGAGCAGGAGCTGCTCTTGATCCTGGAAGAGGATCCGCAATATCGCCGTGACATGGAGGAATCCATCTTCGGCACATTGGAGGCCTGCAATCACCGGGTCGATCGATTGTGGGAGGTCTTGGATTCGATACCATCCGATCTCGCGGCAACGGGCAGCCGCAACGCCCGGGCGTCCGCCTTGGCACGGTGGCTGCGCGACCTCGAAGAGTGGCAGGCGGACCTGTTTCGTTCCCGCGGATCAGTGAAGCGTCTGGCCAAGCCTTCTTGGCTGGACGGAGATTTCAGATCCCTTATAGACACCCTGGAACAACGCTTTGACAAGGCTGGACAGGCGATTGCCCTGCACGCCAAAACGCTGCGCGCGAAGTTCGACGAAATCGCGTAGCAGACCAAGGAGACCGTGATGCGGCATCGGGATATCAGGAGTAGAACCGACCTGAATTGTGAAGTAGACGAAGCTCGAGACCAGCTGGGCGCCGAGACGAAAGAAATCGAGAAAGGCGTCAGTGATACCGAGATCGTCGAAGGCACCCGCCTGGCTGTCAAGGAAGGTTTGACTCAAGAGGGTGCTGACGCGGCGGATCAGCATCTTGCCAGAGCCGAGGACATCGCACGCGACCATGCCCGTGAACACGACGAGGCCGCGGGCGACTTGCAGCAGGAAGGCGAGGAGCGTGAACGCGAGTTGGATCGGGTCATTGATTCCTCAAGAGAAACGGAGTCAACCCTTGGGCGGGACGCCAAGGAACTGCACATCCACGAATCTATCGAACGCGTGGAGCTCGCGTTGCGTGCAGTAGAGGAGGAGACAGAGATCCTCAGTAGCTTGCAGAAACGGGACAATGCCAACCGGATTGAAAGCCGGAGGCTGATTGAATCTTTGCGGGCTCGACTGACAGGAAGGAGCAGCGATGCAAGATGAGAAGAGTTCAGAGTTCAAAGTGGGATGGCGCACGCCTGAATCGCTCGCGGAATGCCGGTCCGAGTTTCGCATCAATCGCCAGAACATGATACGAAAAACTGACGAACTGAGTCGTTACGTTTGGCTCCTGGGGAATCCGGAATCGAACGAAATCGGACAAATCCCCGCGGCCGAACAGGAATATGCAAAGCGCGACGAGATTATCGAGCACATAAGGCGAATGCTCGCCAGTCACATTCAGGAGAATGAATTCATTCAGAAATGTCTCATCCGAATTCGGACAAAGCTCAGCCGTGTACGAGAAGATGCGCGTCAGGCAAAGCTCCAGGCGACCGCAGATGCGTATGCGGACTCTGTCCGAGAGCTTGAACAGGAGCTGCTGGACGCGGAGTGTATTGAGCGTGATCATCGTGCCGCGGAACGTTACGTTTGCATAGCTCTTGATCGCCAGAGGCTGCGCCCGTGGCCCGCCAAAGACAAGCCTCGGAAGTTTCCGCCGCTTGTGCTGCCGGAGATTCCCAGTCCTGCCGAAAGTAGAGAAAAACGGGGTGGCTCTTCGAGGAAAGATCCGATGAGCACCCAGGTTCGCAAACTCATTGAGGATGGACCTATCTGGAAATGAGGAATGGATCTCGAAACATGCAGGCAATCAACCCGGACGAATGTTTCATCCTGATGGGCGGCGGCAGCCAGCTGGGCCGCCTGGAACGGCTTGATCCAGCGACGGGCAGTCTAAGCACGGCGGCGGAATACGGCCGGGGCCACGGGTGCTACGCCCTGGACCGTCGGAACAACCAGGAAACGATCGGCACGCGCGGCGGCCGGGTAGACCTGTTCACCCTTGGCGGTTTGGGTCGAGACGCGGCTCAAGCCGGACGCTGTCTTCGCTTAACAGGCCAAGCGGTCGAGGCGGTCGCCATCGGGGAAGATCTTATTGCTGCCGCAGACATGTCCGGGGTCTATGTTTGGCGTAATACTGCGGCCGGCATCGCACAGCCGCCTGTGCGCCTTGAAACAGGGTTAAGCCCCATATGCGCGCTGGTAGCGCTTCGCGAAGGTCTCTGGGGTCTGGCCCGGGATGGGTCATTGCTGAACTGGATGGTCGATCGAACGAAGCCCATCGCAACAATTGCGGCGCCTCGTCCTCCCCGGAAGACGGCGCTTGTACGCCTTATTGCCTCACCAGACGAGGCATCGCTCTCGTGGCCCGCGCGAGGGGGACTATTGGCCACGTACAACCTCCATACAGGCACGATTTCAGCGGTCCCTGCTCACGAAGGATCGTTCTATGTGTTGCTTCCGCAGGAAGAGACGCTCTTGACCGTCGGGCGGCATGATCGCAGGGTAAAACAGTGGCTGACTGTTGCGAATCGCCCGCTGCACGTGTGGGAGGGACCGCCGGACGTTACTGCCGGGACGTTTCTGCCCGGGATCGAAGAAGGGCTTCTTCTGCTTGATGGCACTGGAAGGGCAACGGCATACCGGTTCGAATCGCAGGCACTGTCACCGATGTATACGGTTGACTCCGCCACGCCTTTCCGATCAGTTGCAGGCCAGGATCGCGCGTCACTACAAGCATACCGCGAGGCTCTTCGGCGGGCGGAAGTGGAAGGGTTTGCCGCTGCAATTGAATCCGGACACCTACCGGACGGGTTCAGTACCTTCGACGATGTGGTCGAGCGCATGGTGGCATTGGGATACGGTCACGTTGCGCTCGAACTGCAGGCGGACTTGATTCGCTCACGCGGTACAGACACGGGCGCGGCTTGGGTGGAGGAATTGTCGGTCCGGGTCCGACAAGCGGAGTATCTCGACGACCGGGCCCCAACTGCTGCGACGCTCAACTTTCTGCAACGGCAGGCCGAGTTGCATGAAGCACTATTTCAATTTGGGCCGGCGTTGGAGTGTCGGCGCCGGCTCGAAGCCCTGGAAGCCGGGAACGCCGGAGATCTCAGGAAGGTCGAGATGCTGTGCGAAGCCGAGGCCGAGGGCCGTCTGACCGTGGTTCCGGGGGAGAAGCTTACGCTTGCGGATGTGGTCGCCGGGTCGGAGGTTGTGGGTCAATCCGTCCGGAGCTTCATTTCGGTGACGCGCCTCCAGCCCATACTTACACATCATGTAGCGGTGACTGCTGAAGAAGTGATGCGGGAGTTGGACGTGGATGGCCTTGGACGCTTGGAACTCCACGCACGGGAGTGGATGTGGTTCCACGAGGGCGCCTGCCGGACGAGTATGACCTTGTGCATGGTCGAGTTGGACCCGTCTTCAGGTATCCGCCGTGCAGTGGCGTGCCCCTTTCCCGCAGTAGCCGATGACGTGCGCGCACATGTAGTAGTAAGCGTCACTCCTGGCGACCAGACTGTCTGTCCGGAAGCAAAGGCCATGCGCGCCGTGCTCGACGCTATACATTCATCCGAGTTTGCGTCGTGGGCCGGCCGATGCTTCAAGGCCTTGATTTGGGCGGTAGGTCGTGCTGTCAACGCAAAGAGGACGTTCAGGTACTGAGACATGGCGGCAACTATCAAAAGCGAATGGGTCTTCGAGGCAGACTGCAGGGCCGAAGCCGCCGTTCACGGGCTGAGCTCGGCTGACGGCCGCTTCGTCCTCCAGGCAAAGCTGGGCGACGGCGGGCACGGCAGGGTGTATCGCGCACTGGATACGAAATACGCCCGGCAGGTCGCACTCAAGTTTGCCCCTCGCGGGAACGGGCATGGATGGCGCGCGGTGCGCCGTGAAGTAGACGTGCGCAGGAAGCTGCATGACCGGTCGTGCGTCGTTGCCGCGCTCGGGCTCTACGAAGTGGCGTGGGCGGCTCGGCAGTTTGTGGCGGTGTCTTTGGAATTCGTGCCGGCAGGGACCCTGCGGGACTGGCTCAAGCGCCATGAGGCGAGCCATGGCTACCGCCTTGAAAAGGGACTCCAACTCTTCGCAGGGCTGTGCGATTCCGTTGCCGTCTTTCATGCGCAGGGATTCTTACACTTGGACCTGAAGCCAGCCAACGTTCTTCTGACCGCATCCAGTCCGGTACTGTGCGACCTCGCATCGTCGATATCGCTTCGTCATGAGAAAAACGTCAAGGAAAGCCCCTCACATCGGGTGTATTCGACGCCCGCCTACACCGCGCCGGAGTTGTGGCGGGGCGAGGATCCCCAGCGCGTGGGCGCCCGAGCCGACTGCTACGCACTGGGCTGTATCGGCTATGAAATCTTCAGTCGAGAATGTAGGCCGCCGTTTTCCGGCGGTGCCGATAGGCAACGCACCGGCCATCTCTTCGAAACGCCCGCGCGACTCGGCGGAGTGCCGGAGCACATACGGCGCGTTATCCAACGCTGCCTGGAGAAATGAACGTGAGCAATCACAGTTGCAATGACAATGCGAGCGAGATCAAACTGCATATCTTAGGGACCATACCTGGGGCCAGTTACGGATTCTCTGAAGGTGATTCCAGTTCGTCTCCGTTCCTGCCCCAGCCGTTTTCGAATGCCGGCTATTCTTCTGCTCTTTCAGAGAACAGTGCCCAAAACAGCTCGGCCGAATCCTATGCCCGCGGTCCAGGCGGTCTTCGTTCTTTCGTCATTCCCTCCAAACACGACACGCATAGGGGTTGCCACCTAGACCACACGACAGGGCCGCGTGATTCGCGCGACCACAAACGACATAAGGAGATAGTGTCATGAGCAACGACTGGCGGTATGACGACGCAGACAAGATCAAAGACGACATCCTTCGTTGGGCGGAACCGAAGAACGGTTGTCCTGTCGGAGGGGAGTCCAGTTCGTGGGCATTCTTGTCGTCCTCGTTTCCGGACGAATCGTACACGCTGACATCTCTGGGCGAGAGCGCAATTCGCGGGGACCTGGATCTGTCGAATATTCCGTCGTATAGGCCGAATCACGGCATCATCGCTACCGTACAAGGGTCCGGCGAGTTGGGTGAGCGCCCGACCTTTGCGATGCGTGCCCAAACCAAGACGCCAGCGTCCGAACTCATTGACTGTGGCGCGCGTGCAGCGCGCAAACACAATGTCAACATCATGTTGGACGTAGTAGACGACAAATCCGATCAAGACGAGTACTGGCGGGGGCAGCGAGATTGCATGGAACAGCTTCTCGCCAAGCTCCGGAAAGATAGGGACCACATCGACGAATTTGCTCGCGAGTCCCTGCGACAGCATTGTTTGAACAACTACTCCGCTTCGCCGCCAAGCATCGACATTACGCCCGTCTATTCCGCCACGACGAACTTTCGGCCGCCTTCGTCGTCCTTCGAGCCTTCACGATTTGATGCAAACGCCTTGGACGTTTTCATGGTTCTTGCCAACCTCACACTTCTCATTGGGATTCCGCTCGTATTCTGGTGGCAATGGGACTTCGTGTGTAGCGTTCTCGGCGATTTGTTCAACCAAATTTCGGAGATCCTGCTATGACTGTGCAAGACCGACGCGAAGATAAATTGAATCGAGGGTTGGACGCGCGTCACCTGCGCATGCTGCGAGCATCCGAACTGGCCGGGTGCATCGCCGAGAATGCTGACCGGACTGCTCTCGATGAATTTCATAGCCGTAGGCTGTTCGAAGTGGCTGGCAGGGGTTTGATGACCTTTGGTGAGTTCATCGAGGTCTGGCGCATCGAGACATCAAAGAGCATGGGGACCCGCCACCGCACTGGCGACATCATCGATCGGGCAACGCAACTTGTGATGGACCGGTGGTCACGGCTGCCCGTAGAGACAGAGGCTTCTGTAAGCCCTGACCACCAGGAAGCCGAGGAATCGGCTTCGCCGCCTACGCGAAAGCTTAGGGAGACGGACTGCAGCAAGACTTTCGCCGCGGTCACAAAGCTTGTGCACGAGGACTTCGCCGCGAAGCCACCCGATACCGAGGCGGAATTGGAGAGCCGCGAGGCTGCTTTGCTGCAAGGTCTAGTGTTTCATCAGCTTGGCTACTGCCTCAAGGAGGCACGCCGGGAAGAGGATTTGCTGACATCGCGGTATAGATGGCCTGTGAACGGATCACATGTGACGGTGCGATTTCCCAAGGACTTCCCTGGCAAGCAACGCCGCCTTTGGCTCGAAGCGCATATAGGGCAATTCGACCCATCGGATTCCCGCGAGGCCGGACGTATTCAGGCAGCCATAGACGCTTGGTTTCCGAAGCCCGGCTTTGTTGCGCTGCATGAAAACCTTGCGGGGGATATCCCGGCACCGCCGTGGGAAGTTGACTTGCCGCTTGGTTTCCGAGGCGTTCGGAGTTCCTCGGTTCAGGAATTCGTTGCTGACGAGAAGGCCGCCGGTATTGAGGTGCTACCGACTGCAATTCGCGGCTTGGGCGTCGAAGGAGTGCGGAATCTAGTTCTCGACGTGCTGAACAATCTGGTATCTGGGGAATTCACGGACGCCGCTTTGTCCTCCCGTCATGGCCTTAGTCGAGCAACATTCAGCCGCTTTGCAGGCCGCGAGTGGCTAAAAAGCAATAGCAATCGCGTCCAAGTTCCCCATCTTTACGTCAACATCGCCAAGATTGTGGCTCGGGTGCCTTGGCTGCTTGAGGCGGCCAAGTCCGTCGGTTTGTGGGAACGGGTATCGGCCATCGCCAGTGGAAGCCGGAAGCATCAGGGGGGTACCGCCCATGGTTCATGATGTGTTTTTCGCCCCAATCATTCTGGACGCGCTACGGTCTACGGACCCGCTGCATTCACTCCAGGAGGCATTTCAGACTATCAAAGACTTGGGCAAGATACCGGAATTCCATAAAGGCTGGGCCCAGTTCGGAGACTTCATGGGAGAGGTGAAACGCGAGTTGAGATCGCTTGCTTCCTGCGATGACGACGCGGACACCGACTCCCTGGATTTCCTAGAGGCCATCCTATCCAGCCCCCGTCATGTTGAAGATCTGGACAGAGAGCTTGTGCATCGCCCAGACCTGCGAATACGGCTCGATGCACTCCGCCGAGTCGTCACGGCCTTCGGGCCGCTCGACTCGTCCGTCGATGTGGTGGTACACCGGCGGGAGTTGGAGTTCGTCCGCGCCCGGTTGGTCTCGCCCGGTGAAAGTACAGTCATACCGGGCCTTGTCCCTGGTGAGTATCGCGTGACCTTTTCGACGGGACGGCTGCTTTGGGAAGGCCGCTTGGAAGAAGCAGACTTGCTCATTCGTACGAGTTCCCGCCCGGAACCCCTTCGACTTGCGGCCGAGGGTGTCGGGGACAAGTCTCATCCATCTCGAGTGATCGCGTGTCATGCAGGCGGAATCGTTCTGCGTACCTTTTCAGGCCTGGAAAACGGCAGCCTTGAGATCATCTTGGAAGGCAGCGTGCAAACTCCATGATGTGCTCATCCACAGTAGGAATTATAGGGCGCGCCCGGACGGTCATCGTCGTGCCGTCCGCTGGCCGCGCGTTTGTTTCCGCCGTACTGGCGGTTTCGTCTGAAGGGCCGGGCGAGGAACGCTTGCGCATGCGGAGTCGAATAGGCCTGGACCCGGATGCCATAGCACATGCGGAAGCGACCGTGGTTCCGACGGTAGTTCAAATCCTCGATGCCTTGGGCGCATCCATACCGATCTGGGAAGTGACAATCGAAGGCCTCGACGCCATCGGGGTGTACGGGGCTGATGCTGTGCAGGGGGGACACTCTGTTGAACTTCCCCTCTTCCTGACCATGTTGTCGTCGGCTCTTGAACTGCCGCTGCGTCAAGACGTAATTCTCACCGGCGCACTGATATCCCTCATCGGAACGATTGGGCCGGTAGGGGCCTTGCCTGCCAAAGTGCAGGCCGCCCGGGAACAACATGAGGTGAGGGAGTTCGTCTATCCGGCCTTTGGGGCCGACGGGTCCCTCAATGTCATGGCCCCGGCGGAGGCGGAACGAATCGAAGCGGCCCTGGCGGAAGCTCGGGAGCAGTTTCATGCCACCCCTGTTCATGATGTCGCCGAAGCCTTGATGGTCGCCGTTCAAGAGCTCGATATCCCCCTCGCAATTCTTCGCAAAGGCATCTTCGGGCATGCCGTGCCTAATTGCTTTCCCGAATCCCCGGTCCGTCGCGCTGCCGCCCACTTGCTGAAGAATCACCATGAGCGCTTTTGGTCGGCCACGGCAGCCGCTTTGACGCAGTCCGACCGACCGGGAGCGGAAGCTCTGCTCGCGGCGTTTCTGGGCCACCATATGCGCGAGGGCCACTATCCATCCGGGATGGGAAAACGTCTCATGCACACACTGGCCGGCTTGGCGCCCTTGCGCCGGCGCAGCCTCCAGTTTCCTCTTACGGATTTTGGACGATGCCTAGAGGTGGGCCTTCTCGGCGGTACTGAAGACGCCGCAGACGTCACCGTGTTGCTTCAGGCTGTCGAGGGTCGTGTCCTCTCGCATGCTTGTGTTTCCTCAGCAATTCCTCCGGTGGTAAGCGCACAAGAGGTGGATTACAGCGCGGCGGAGGATACAACGGATCTTGTCCTTTCTCGCTTGAGCGCGGAATTCCTATCGAGCGCAATTAGTCGTCCTATTGATGAAGCCCGCCTCACGTTCAACCCGGGTTTTGTCACAAGTGATTCCTGGGACGACGTTGTGGACGTGATCATGTCCTTCTACGTGCACCTGATGGGGAAGCTGGGAGTAACCCTCGATCTGACGGATCGAACGGCCTTGGAGGCGGAATCCTTGGCCTATCTCAACGAAGCCTATGCGCGGGCGGGTGGAATAGAAGGAGCGAAACTGGAAGGCGAACTCGGCGTCAACGGGGGTATGCGCTCGATCCTGGATGCCATGGCCGACTTTCGCAAACAAAAAGACTACGAGAAAAGCGTCCTGTTCACGTTCACTACGGCCATGAAGGGGCGCAATGACAGCGCCAGAGAGAAATTCGTGCAGGCCGTTTTCGCTCGCTTTGGATCCTTACTGCCCGTAGACCTATGTGAGGCGCCCATCGAGCGATTCACTGCAAGGTGGGAAGACCTGGCCCGCGCTATAGCGCGGTGCCTGAACGAAATGACGCAGACTTTGCGTCGACTTTGACAAGAATGGAGGATATGAAAATGAGTCGCCTGAATTCGATGCTGAAGGAACTTGACGAAGTGACGCTGGCGCAGCGAATCGCCAGACCATTCGACCAGACGCGTTTGGCCTACCGGCCGTCGTCGAATTCGGTCAGGGACTATCCAGATTTCACGGATATCCTTGCGGACTACGTGCAATATGTATACAGGGAATGCGTCACCCCCGGCAGCTCGCCTTCGCGCGCTACGGCAGCGGGCCAAGGCAAGTCGATGTTGAATCAAGAACTCCGGCGCCAAGGCGGCGACGCGGTTTCCGCATATCGCGACTGCCTGGACTCTCTGAACGGTGGCTTGCGTCACATCCTGGACGTTCTCTGCGACGCCATGAAGGCGGAAGCGTTGGAACATCAGATGCGCGACGTTTTAGACCGTTACCTTCCGCCGGACGACTGGGAGCTCCGGGTGCGCACAGTGCGAGAATTCATCGACTCGTACTCGCCGACGCTTCCCGGCATCGATCGCAACCACCCGGAGAGGTATGCCAAGGATGTCGAACTACTTATTCGTTCTCTGCTGCAAGCATCGCGTCAGATGGCGTCAGTGTTTCGTCGCATCTAAGCGCACAAGGCGGAGGTGTATTCCATGACGAAGCTCGACCTTCTTCTCGATAGTCTGCATCCATCCCGCACGTACGATGCCATTCTTCGGCGTGCAGTCGATGCCATGGATTTGTTTCCGGTTACAGGTCCTGACGTGCGCGACGAAGTGGAATTCCGGAACCTGATGGTGCGATTCTTTGTGCATTTGGACGGCATTGTCTTTGGAACCGGGAGGCGGTGGATCGATCCCGCCCACGACTGGGTCCGGTGTTCCGAAGTACTCCATCGGCTTTATGGGCCCGACGGGCCGCGTCTCGCAGTGCGGCGTGCGGTGTATGGGATTGAAGGCGGCCTGAGGCGCGTCTTTCGGGACACAGCGCATGGCTTCGCCGAACAGCTCGCAGACAATGAAGTGGCGGCCCGCGTGGCGCATTATTGGTGCGGCTTGTCCACGCAGGAACGCTTCGCCACCGTCGCGGAATACAGGCGGAAGTGGGCGCATCTCTTGCCAGAGGACATGTTGCGGGAAGACGAGGCCAGAATGCTCGTGCACTTCCCGCGGTATCTCGAAGCGCACCCGAAACTCATTCGCTCGTTAGGACAGGCCGTTCGCCGCTGAGTTACCTTGAAACACTGGCCTCCTTTCCGCCGCCTTCTCTTGGAAAGGAGGCCTCGTGTTTTCTGCCCCTGTGCCCATTCCCCGGAGCCGGTCCGCAATGCTTGCGGCGAAAGCGGCGCACCTTTGTGAACTGGAGGTCACCAAAGGGTGTCTGGGGGACATCGCACCGGCGCCCGTAGCATTGGAACCCCCCTACAGACCGCTTCGGGAGCCCGAAGATTTGCTCCTCGGCGCGGAGGAAGCCTGGTACGTTCCCGAAACTCCCACGGCGCCGAACGAATGGCGGCGATTCCAGGTGTGGGTACCCCCCGACCACCCGTGCGACTGGCTTCGCAATGAATTGATGCTGAAACAGCTCCAGGGTCTACGGCACCGTCTCGTCTTTGACATTGTAGGCGGCAGGGATCGGCTCCTGTTCTCATTGGCTTGCCGCGAGGACGACGAGCCCATGTGCCAAGCAGCGTTCCGCGGTATTTTCCCGGAAGGGGAGCTTACCGTTCTCCGAGATCACCCCATGGACCAACTGGAACTTGGTGTCTGGGACCGGTTCTCCTTTGTTGAGACGTGGGCGCCGCCGCCCTATACGGAGCTCCTCACCCGCCCGAATGAGCTTCACCTCTCGCCGCTGGAACCCTTCCTGCGAATTCTGAGCGGCTTGCCGCCGGGGATGCTGGGTGTTTTCCAGGTACTGGCACAGCCCGTGGCGCCCGACCACGATTGGCATTTGAACGTGGCGTTGCTCCGCGACCTGTCCTACCTGGCGCGGTTGCATGGCGCCCACCATCTCGCGCAACCCTACGCCCAACAGACCCCTTCGGCTCAGCTGAACGCGCTGTCGAACGAGGTATCCTGGAAGGCCCACGCGGATAAGCCCTTCTTCCACGTGCTGGCCCGCGTCGGCGTCTTCGGATCCAGCGAAGAAGAACGCCGGGCGTGGCTTCGGGCTCTCACGACTTTTCTCGGCGTGTTTCAGCATGGAGGCCGTCCCTTGCTGTATGTGACAGACATTTCGTTTCGGGATGCAATCGGGACGAAAGGCATCGAGCTCATGCTGACCCGCGGAGTCTCCCATCGCTGCGGCATACTTTTGAATAGTCTCGAGTGCTGCTCATGGCTTCACATACCGCCCCTGAGCACCCTCAAAGGCCCCGGTTCCACCATGCCCATAGTGTCTCCGTTGCCGCATGGGGACGAGATCTTCTCGGAGGGAACCTTGGTCGGGATACTCGAGCGGGCGGGCGAGTCGCGCCCGGTATTCGTCCCGGACTCGTTGCGCATGCAGCACATTCACTTGATCGGCCGGCCTGGCACGGGGAAGTCGAAGACCATGGAAGGGATGTGTCTTCGGGACATCGAACGAGGAGAGGCGACCTTCGTCGTAGACCCGCACGGCGACCTGAGCGAGGGAATCTTAAGTCGCCTCCGAGAGGAGCACCTTGATCGCTTGGTCCATTTCGATCCCGGGGGGAAGGCCATCCCGGCGTGGAATCTCCTGGAGGGTGGCGTACCGGACCGCGTGGCCGACGAATTCATTCATGGTGTCTCACACATATCTTCGGGATGGGGAGACCGTCTTGAGACGCTTCTGCGCCAGGCCCTTTATGGGTTCATGAAAACCGGTCACGCCACTCTGTCGGATGTCTCTATTCTCCTGACTCCCAAGCATCCGGCGCGCGAACGCCTGTGCAAGGACATTCTGGCCGTGGTGGACAATCCGAAGGCACGTCACTTCTGGGAGCACGAGTTTCCCAGATACGGTCCGGCCGATTTCGCGCCCGTCCAACACAAACTGACCAAACTGCTTTTGCACGACACGCTCGGACTCATGTTCGCCTATCCACACAGTTCCTTCGATCTGCGAAGGCTCATGGATGAACGCGGAATTTTCCTGGCCGACCTCAGTTCCGTCGGGATGGCCGCCAACACCCTTGGCACATTTCTTATAGCGCTCATCCACCAGGCCGCCCTTTCCCGCAGTGAACTGTTGCCCCATCTGCGGCGTCCCTGCCATATCTACATCGATGAGGTGCATCGATTCACCACGGACTCCATCGAGAATATCCTCGTGGAGCTGCGGAAGTACGAGTGCAGCATGGTCCTCGCCCACCAGTATCTGAGTCAGATGGAAACGCGCAAGCGCATTGATTCGCTGGGGGTGGTGGGAACGACCATCGCTTTCGCCGTGACGGCCGCAGATGAATCCATGGTAGCTCGAAATCTGGGAGGCGGTATTGCGCCTGGGGAACTTCTGTCCTTGGAACCAAGACACGCCATCGCGCGAATAGGACGGGATGTCGTTCGCCTAGTTACCCCAACACTGGGAGAGCCGGAAGTGCCAGGCATGGCCGAGCGGGCGAAGGAAGTGTCGCGCGCACGCTATTGCGTAACGCGTGAACAGGCTCTCGCCGCTCTGCGAAGTCGCGGCAGGGCCCCGGCGCCGCTCCGAGGCGAGTTTGTGGATGACCCGAAGGTTTTCGCCTATGACACGCTGTGAGGCTTCCACAGATCCGTGGAAATTCGTCCGAAAGGCCTTGGCGGCTAGCGACGGCAAGAGTTGCCGTCTTCTCATTGATGAACCGGCGGACAAGGAACTGGCCTCGTTCCTGCGGGAACGTGCGCCGGCGTCGTGTGTCACCATCGAGTACCTCCTGAATGAGACGGCTCGCTTGCTTGCCAACTTGTATCGTGTTGTGGCGCCTCGGCGCGTGGTCGAGCATGAGGCTCTCCTGGCGGATGCGTGCATGAGTCTAGAACAAACGTACTGGGGCGTTTGGGGCAAAGGCATCGACGCACTCCTTTACGACGCACAGACCCTGGGAGACGAGGCAATACGCCACGCCCTGTCGTCTGTGGCAAACGAAATCAAGACGGCCCGAAGAAAGGACATGCTCTGGCGCGCGGTACAGGCCGCTTGGCAGCAGTTGCCGTGGAACATGCAGTGCGAAACAGCGGTCCTGATACAGGAACGATGGAAGGATATTCTGCCGCTCCCCCTGCGAGACGCTTCCCCCCACGAACTGGTTCGTTTTGTGCCGTCAGTCATCATGGACTACGCCGCCACGGATGATCTGTTGCGGGGCATCTTCCATCCTTGATCACGCCTGAAGCCGTTGAAACAGCATCTCCAATTCTGCCGCTCAATAGGTAGAGAAAGGCCTACTCGCGGGTGACGGGGCCGGGGCCGTTTGGATGAAAACCGGAGGAATCCGCCATGCTGGAGGAATTTGCGCGAGACCTGCTGTTTCGAAAGAACGACGAAGGTGACCGTCGGGTCTGGGTAGACCGCGGCATTGATGGGCGCCTTGATGACTTTCAAGTTTGTCGGCCGTGTCGCGACGCGCTAATCGAGGACGACCCCCTCGGGCAACACTGGCACGATGAGAAAAGGCTCTGTCTCGACTGCCGCACAGAATTCGACGCCCGTGCCCTGGCGGTGGACCTGTTTGGGTTGCGTCGCCCCTTCAATGGCATGCTGCTGGAGGATAGGGTGCTCACGAACGATGAACTCTACGCGAACCCGCGGCTTTCGGCGCCGGGCGCGTTTGATTATTTCTTGCCGGAGCCGGGCGATGGCTTCATGCCGGATCCGATAGCTGCCTTCCAGCCGAACCAAGGCGATGGTTTCTTACTGGATCCGGGCGACAGCCTCCGGCCCGGACATGGCGTTGCATTCACGCACGGTCCGAGCGACGGTTTCCCCCCGGACCGCGGAGACTCCTTCTTGCCAAATCCGGGCCACTACTTCTTACCAGGCATGGAAGCCTACTTCCTGCCGGACCAGCCAGAATGGGATATGCTTTGATGTCACGAAACAAGCCACGCAGCACGGCGAACAAGATCCGGTTGTTCAGGACGCGATTCTCCGGCCTAGAGCACGTCTACGGCAGTTATGCCCAGGCCTCAGGCGGCCGGGCATGGCAAATCAAGCGGCCGGTCACCGCCGACGTAATCTTGGCACACCTCACGGGTAAGCGGCCCTATGGCGTCTATCTCCTCACCGGCGAGACTACCCGCGCAATGGTCGCAGACTTCGATGATGATGACGCGCAGCCGCCCTTGCATTTCATCGCTGCGCTCGCACATTACGGTCTGCCGTGCTACCTGGAGAGAAGTAAGCGCCGGGGATTCCACGCCTGGACGTTTATGGAAGGGGACGGGGTAAACGCAATGAAGGCGCGGGCTGTGTTTCGCCGTGTCCTAGAAGAAATCCAGCTGCCCGCGACCGAGGTGTTCCCGAAGCAGGATAGTATCCCCGTAGGCTCGACGAGTTTTGGGAATTTTATCAATGCCCCTTTGTTTGGTGCGCTCGTCCCGAAAGGACGCACCGTATTCCTCAACGTGGTGGATGGATCTCTTCGCCCCTACGCCAATCAGTGGGACTTCCTTGAATCCGTTGCGTTGGTCACCGAAGCGCTTCTCGACGAGATCATTGAGGTGAACGATATCCCGCTGGGCGGACAATTCCATTCTGGTGGCGGGATGTCGTTGGGCGTATTCCAACCATTGCCCGGGGCGCTGCCGCCTTGCGCGAGACGGATGCTCCAAGAAGGCGTGTCCGAAAATCAGCGCGTGTCCTGCTTCCGCCTCGCTGTACAACTGCGAAGAATAGGATTGCCCCCAGACATTACCATGGCCGCCCTTCAGCAGTGGGCAACGAAGAACCACCCGCGGGATGGCAAGAGAGTCATCACGGAGAACGAGATCAAGGCACAGGCCGCCGCCGCGTTTCTGAAACACTACCACGGCAGTGCCTGCGAGGACTCCGCAGTGACGCCCTATTGTGATGATTCCTGCTCGCTTTTTCGGCGGCGCGGCAATGCCCCATTGCCCGATGACACTTCTTTACAGGCGCAGCGGAGCCCGTCTTGAGGCGCCGCATTCTATTTTACAAGCAAAAGGCGAAATGTGAAATGACCGTTGCGAAATATCCGATGGCAGATTACCCGGAATACTACGTATAGCCATGTACACGATCGCGGCACACGGGAATAGCAGTGCCGCTTCGATCACCGCCTGCGGCAGCAAGGATAGCATGTGATGATCAAATACATACGAAAACGCGGTGACCAAATCGAGCTGTTTCACGTAGATAAAGTTGCCCGCGCCATTTTCAAGGCTGCGGTGGCGTGTGGCGGCGGCGATTCCACACTTGCGGAATCCTTGGCGCGGCAGGTTGTTGCCGTGGCTAAGCAAAGGTACGCCAGTAGCATCCCTCATGTTGAGGAAATCCAGGACCTTGTAGAGAACGTACTCATTGAGAACAGGCATGCCCTCACGGCAAAGGCCTACATTCTGTACAGACAGAAGCGGGCGGCGGCGCGAAATCACGATGCCCTGATCGGCGCCACAATCGACATGTTCTCCGACTACCTCGGGGAACGAGACTGGCGAGTCCGGGAAAACGCCAATATCCAGAAGAGCATCAACGGCCTCAACAACTATGTCCGCGAGTGCTTTACCAGCAACTACTGGCTGCATGAGGTCTATCCGGATGAGGTTCGCGAAGCGCACGAGGGTGGCGCAGCACACATTCATGATCTGGGGTTCCTCGGCCCGTACTGCGCCGGCTGGAACTTGTATTCCCTTCTAACGGAAGGATTCGGCGGAGTCAGCGGCAAGGTCGCCTGCCGGCCGGCCAAACACCTTCGGTCCTTTTTGGGTCACGTCGTCAATTCCACTTTCACCACCCAGGGTGAGACCGCCGGCGCCCAGGCCTGGAGCAGCATCGACACTTACTGCGCGCCCTTTATTCGCCATGACGGCCTGAACTATGCCCAAGTCAAACAAGCCGTCCAGGAATTCATCTTCAATCTGAACGTCCCCACGCGGGTAGGTTTCCAGTGTCCCTTTTCCAACCTCACCTTTGACTTGACCGTGCCGGGGAAGTTGAAAGACCAACCGGCGGTGATCGGCGGACAAGCCATCCCCGAGACCTACGGTGAGTTCCAGAACGAGATGGACCTGTTCAACCGCGCTTTCTGCGAGGTGATGACTGAAGGAGACGCAGCCGAGCGCGCCTTCACGTTCCCGGTTCCTACGATCAACGTGACCGGCGATATGGACTGGGACTCGCCTTCCGTTGAGGCGTTCATGCGACTCGCCTGCAAATACGGCAGCCCATACTTCGCCAACTTCATCAACTCCGACCTCTCCCCGGACGATGTTGTGGCCATGTGTTGCCGAAAACGCATTGACCTCACCCAATTGGAATTCCGCGGCGGCGGGCTATTCGCAAGCAATCCGCTTACGGGCTCGATTGGGGTCTATACCATCAACCTGCCTCGCATCGGCTATCTATCCAAGACGCCGAAGGAATTCAAAGCGCGGTTGAAGCAAATGGTGGAGATAGGCGTAACCTCCCTGGAGATCAAGCGCAAAGTCATCGAGAAGCAGACCGGGAACGGGCTTTACCCCTATTCGGCCCACTACCTCCGCGGAACGAAGCAACAAAGAGGCGAGTATTGGGCCAACCATTTCAGTACCATCGGCGTCGTTGGCATGAATGAGGCCGCGTGGAATTTCGTGGGGCAGAATCTAACCGCCCAGGCGGGCCAGCGGTTCGCCGTTCAGACCCTACAGCACATGCGCGAGTGTCTGCTTGCTGTCCAGGCCCGAACGGGTCATCCATACAACCTCGAGGCGACGCCGGCGGAGAGCGCGGCGTACCGTCTGGCCATGCTCGACAAGGCCAGATACCCAGACATCAAGACCGCCGGCAATGCCGCGCCGTACTACACGAATTCGAGCCATCTTCCGGTCGGATACTCGGACGACATTTTCGAGGTGCTCCACCTGCAGGACGAATTACAGTCGCTCTACACGGGCGGCACGGTGCTTCACCTGTTTCTTGGTGAGAGCATAGACGACACGAGTACCGCCAAGCACCTCATCCGCAGGATTTTCAGCCGGTACAAGTTGCCGTATCTGTCCATTACACCGACATTCAGCACGTGCACAACCCACGGCTATATCTGCGGTGAGCACTCCGTCTGCCCCAGCTGCGGCGCCGAGACGGAAGTGTGGTCGCGTGTGACGGGCTATCTCCGCCCGGTGACGGACTACAACGATGGCAAGAAGCAAGAGTTCCGGGAACGGACAGTGTTCCGGATTCCCGAATCATTCGGAAGGCAACGATAGAGACATGCGGATTGCCGGGGTGGTGAAGTCGTCATTGGTCGATTACCCGGGGATGATTGCGGCAGTTGTCTTCACCCCTGGCTGCAACCTTCGGTGCTCCTATTGTCACAACCCGGTACTCCGGGACGCCGACAGTGAAGCGAGTGGCAGAACACAGGAGGAAGTCCTTTCCTGGCTCGGCGGTCGGCGTGGATTGCTCGATGCCGTGGTTGTCAGTGGTGGTGAGCCCACGATTCAACGGGGCATTGCAGAGTTCATGGCCGAGGTCCGCGCGCTAGGGTATCTCGTAAAGCTGGATACCAACGGAACGCAGCCCGACGTGCTGGCGTCGCTTATCGATGCGGGGGTGCTCGACTACGTGGGCATGGACATCAAGGCCCCGGCAGAGAAGTACGACGAAATCTGTGGTGTTTCGGTTGACCAGGGCGCCATTGATGAGAGCATTGCGCTCCTCATGGAAGGAAGCGTGGATCACGAGTTTCGCACCACTGTCATTCCTCAACTCACCCCTGAAGACCTTCTAACAATGGGAAATCGCATCCGATGCGCCCGGACGTATGTTCTGCAGCGCTACCGGAGGCCGCAAGCGGGCCGATCATCCGACAGCCCCGGTTCGGTCCCAGCAGACCGTACTCCACCCTGGATTGAGGCAGTGCGGCAACGCCTTGGAAGCCTCGTGGAAAACTGCGTTGTCCGTGGTTTTGGCTTCACCTGTATTCGGTCAACGTAACCATGTTGAAAGGGCTCAATGACCCGTGGGGATGACCAGGGACACGATCGTACAGCTATTTCCCCATCGAGGGGAACCGGACACGGCGGATTCCGATGAGGAAAGCGGGCGTCCTGTGGTCTACACGGACGACCAGCCTCGTCACGTTCTTCAGAACATGGTGAAGGTCATCCACGAAGCTAACGACCCGCCCGCGGTTTTTAGCCGGGCCGGGCGCCTCGTCCACCTCATGACGCCTTCGGGCTGCGAAGGCCCCTGCTTTCTTCCCCTAAACAAACAGCGCTTGCTTAAAATTCTCATCGAGATGGCTGACTGGAGGAAAAGGACTGGCAACGGGGAGGCACCCTCGATTCCCCCGAGTCGGATCATGGATGCCCTTCTGGAAGCTTCGAACATCAGTTTCCCCGAGCTTGAGGCGGTGACTACCGTTCCCGTGTTCGGCAAGAACTTCGAACTGATTGCCATGCACGGTTATCATCCGGACCACCGTGTTTACTTTCATGACCAGCACGGACTCGGCGGTTATCCCTGTCCGCGGCTTGACCCCGCCGAGGCGCGCAGCCTCCTGCTAGAATCGGTCTGCGATTTCCCCTTTGCAGACGATGCGGGGCGGGCACACGCCATAGCGCTGATGGTACTGCCCTTCATTCGCAGGGCCATCGGGGCCGGGAGTACACCGCTCCATGTTATTGAGTCGGCATCTCCGGGCAGCGGGAAAGGACGACTGGCGGACCTCGTTTCGGTTATCGCCACCGGGGAGCCATGCAAGCCCACCACGATGGGTGCAAGCTACAGCGAGAATGCGAAGAAGCTGACGTCCCTGTTGCTGGCAGGGACGGCGGCGAGCCCAATCATCCTTCTGGATAACGTTCCCCAAGATCGTACACTCGATGATGCGACCCTTGCCGCCTTCCTGACGACCACACGCCCCACCGATCGTCTCCTGGGAGGCAACCAGATGGCAGTCCTCCAAAACCAGGCCGTGTGGATCTTGACTGCCAATAACCTTCGTTGCAGCACGGAATTGAGCCGCCGCAGCATCTGGATCCGTATCGACCCGAAAACAGAACGGCCGTGGCTACGCAAGGATTTCGTGCACGGCGACCTGCTGTCTTGGGCGCGCGAGCATCGCCGGCGTCTGGTGCAGGCCTGCATGAGCTTAGTGCGCACGTGGATTGAGGAAGGAAGCCCCCGGTGGCACGGCGCGCCTCTCGGGTCATTCGAATATTGGTCCTCTGTCCTGGGCGGAATATTGGATGTTGCAGGGATCCCTGCGTTCTTGGAGAACGCGATAAGTACATGCACCGAAGCGGATGTGGAGACCGAGGAGTGGCGCGCCTTGGCAAGCCTCTGGTGGGAACGGTTCGGGAGAGCCCCTGTTAAGGCGTCGGACCTTCTTGAACCGTGTCTGAACGGTGAGTTGTTGGCAGAGATCGTCGGCTTTGGCGGCCGGCGGTCGCAAGTGAGCAGACTTGGACGTGCACTCAACCGGAATCTAGGTCGGGTATTCGGCAAGTTCCAAGTCAAGCTGGAGCGCTCCGCCGTTCGTAGTTCGGCACGGTACACACTCGCGCCGATAGGGCCGGGTTCCGCAACGGCCAGCAAGACGGATTCGACAGACACGGCGTAGACATGGAAACGACTTCAATGCTTTCTGTCGAGACACGTATCCACGACTGCAGTGCAGAACGCGGCCCTCAGTAGACTTTGTAGACTTCCAAGACGGTTCCAGCGAGTTGCCTGCCATACGCTTGCATCTTCCGCGCCGCACCCACCTGAAGTGTTCCAGCGGACTTGGTCGTCAATGGAATCACTGAGCAATCCCGCCAAAGCATGGACAGGAAATGAAATGAGCGCCTAACTCCTGCCGCACCAAGGGTAGATAGATGAGGAATCGAACCACCATGGAGGAAAAGGAAATGGAATGGAAAGCAACCGTTGAAGAGGCCATCACGGCTATCGCCGAAGGCGTGTACGATGCGGAGGTTTCGGGAGTGCGCGATCAAGACGGCCAGCATGGCCCGATGGTTCGCGTCGAGTTCACGTTGTCCACGGACAACGAGTTCGACGGCCAGAGGGTGTCGGGGCTCGCCAGCGTGAAACTCAGCGAAGGCACCAAATTGGGCCGCTGGGTTTCCGCCATACTGGGCCACATGCCAGCCGTAGGTGAGGAGATCACCGTTGAGGACCTGCTCAGTAAGCGGTGCCGCATCGTCGTAGTCCACAAGACCGATGCCAAAGGGTTAATCCACGCCAATGTCGTCGACGTGTCTCCTCCTTGTCTCAAGGACGACGTCGATTTACCCTTCTGATGGCGCGGTAGGAACTCGTCCTGGAGGAGTACACCATGGGTGGAAGTGGCAAATCGAAATCCTACACTCAGCCCCAGCCGAGGCACGAGTCCCGGTACTTTTCTCCGCGCGATCTCGTGCAGCGGTGGCGCTGTTCGCGGTCGACGGTGGATCGAATCGCGCGGCGCGAAGGTCTGACCCGACTTCTCTTGGGCGAGGGCCGACACGGGATCGTTCGTTTTCTGCGTGACGAGGTGGAGCAGTTGGAAACCTCGCGGTTGGTAGGCCAGGACGACTGATGGGATATCGGCGAGCGCGCGGCCCCCTCTTTGTGGGCGCCGCGCGCTCGCGGCATTTTTGTTCTGCGCGTTTACGCGCGTTGCGCTTGCTCGTCTGCGGGATGCGGAAGGATGTACAACCTCGGCCGGTTGCCGGGCGGGGGTGTTTCCTGCGGGCGGGGCGCTTCAAATTCGACGGAGTCGATTAAGGACTCCGGCATCAGCGCCGCATAGTGGCGCCGGCAGATCTCCGGCGAATTCCCCATGAGCGTCGCGATCTTGTATAGGCTTTCGCCCTTGCTCGCCAGCAACGACCCGAAGGTGTGCCGGTAATCCTGGCAACTCCACGAAAGACCCGCCTTCAGATTCAGTTCCTTGAGCCGTTGGGAGAAGTTGTCGGGATCCCATCGCGTACCGTTGGGTGTAGGAAAATACCAGCCGGCAGGAACGATTGATGGCTGGTATTTGTCCAGATACCCGCGCAAGGCGCGGGAGATGGGCACGGCCCGGTTCACCTTCGTCTTGGGTTCCCAGAATTCCCCGTCGATGGTCTTGGCCTGGACCAGGATGACCCCGTATTTCCCCTTCTGGAAGTCGAGGTCATGGCGGGTAAGCCACAGCGCTTCCTCCCGGCGAAGACCCGCGTAGATGTATGCGGCAACCAGGGACTGAACCAGACGATCCTCCGCAAGGGCATCGAGTTGTTTGGCAATTTGGGCGACGTTCAAGAAGCGAATGGTCCTCGCGGGCTCCCGGTAGCGCTCCACCTTTCTTGCGGGATTGGCATCACCGGGGATGCGCACCCCGAATTGCGACATCGACCAACTGAAGACCCGGGAAAGCACGCAGCGGTACTGGTTCGCCGTTTTCGCTGAGAGGTTTCGCTGCTGGACGCGAGCCGTCACGAACGCCACGATATCCTGGGTGCGGATTTGCTCCAGGTATTTGGCGGGAAGGTAGGCGCGATGTGCCCGGGCGCGCGCGTCCTTTTGCTTCACCTCAAGTTCCTTGCAGACGGGCCCGAAGATGTCGCGCAGGTAGTACAGGTCGCTCCGGACGCCGGCCTTCGTCTTTGCGACCTGGATGTGGGCGATGTACGCCTCCAGCACCTTCACGACAGGAGTCTTGGTCGGGAGCGCGTCTTCGCCGCGCTCCGAGAGCCGGACTTCGAAGCGGTTGAGTTTTTCCTTGGCGGTTTGGTGCGACGTGGTGTGCAGACAGACCGCGCGCTGCTGGCCCGCCACGTAGTAGCGGGCATAGTACATCTTGCCGCGTTTCCAGAGAGAAGCCATGACACAGATTCCTTCTTGTTGGAGCCCAGGTCTGTGTGGCGGGTCCTCTCCTTGAGCGGCGGGCGGGTCCGGCGGATTTCACAAGTAACAAATTAAGTAACACCGGGCCGTTTTCGGGCACAAAAAAAGGACTTACGTTGCCGTAAGTCCTTGATTTGCAATGGTAGCGGGGGCAGGATTCGAACCTGCGACCTTTGGGTTATGAGCCCAACGAGCTACCAGACTGCTCCACCCCGCGTCAGATCGTTATTCGATGATTCTAGCAAGCAACGGGTGTGTTGTCAAATTCCTGCGGACGTTATTTGTCGCCCTGCATTCAGGCGATATTTCTGAGCGCTTGGTACGTCAGCCACTAGGCCTTGGGCCTTTCGCCCGGTCTGGCCTCCGGGGACTTCGCGCCCGCAGATGGCGAGCTTCCCATGCTGGGTTGTCCGCTCCCGTCGGTGGCTTCGGACGAGAGTTTGATGAGCGATTCAGGCAGTTCCACGCCGCCGATGTCGCGCATTACCTGGAGCATGGGGGGGAGGGTGCGCGCCATCCCTTGGATGAAGTTCGCGGTGCTGCTGCTCCCGTTGGCGTTGCCGCCTTCCCACACGATGACTTTGTCGAACTTGATGTTGGAGATAGCTTTCGCGGCGGAGTTCGCCAAGTTGTCGAGGTGTTCGAGCATCAGCATCTGGAAGGCCTCGTTCGCGCCGCCGCATGATTCGACGATGCGCTTGAGACCCTCGCCTTTCTTTGCGAGAATCTCGTACTGTCCACGCGCCTCCGCGTCCAACTTGGCGAAGATGGCCGACGCCTCGCCGATCGCCTCGATGCGCCGCTTCTCGGCTTCCGCCTCGGCTTCCACAATCACCTGGGCCTTCTGTGCTTTGGCCGGCGCTTCGAGTTCGGCACGCCGCTGCGCCTCCACCAGCTCCGCCTGGGCGAGTGCCGCCTTGGCCATGGCGCGGTTCTGCGCCTCCAAGACCGCCGCTTCCGCCTCGCGCTTCTTCGTCTCGCCGATCTGGAAGGCTTCCGCGCGCCTCACCTGCAGTTCCGCCTCCGACGCCGCGATTTTCGCCTGCGACAGGTTCTCGCCCGTCACCGCCTGGGCTTCCGCCTCGGCCACTGCGACGCGGCGTGTGCGCTCCGCTTCCTTTTCGCCGCGCACGGCCAGCGCTTCCGCCTCGGCCACCGAGGTGCGCTTCTCGCGCTCCGCGTTCTTCACCTGCACTTCACGTCCGAACGCGGCGGACTGTTCTCCGACCTGCTGCTCACGGGTCAGGTCCGCCAGCTTCACCGCCTGGTCGCGTTGCGCCTCGCGGATACCGATGTTTCGCTGCTTGGTCGCATCGGCCACTTGGACTTCCTTGTCGCGCTCGGCCTGGGCCACGCGCACTTCGCCCAGCTTCACTTCTTCGGCCACGTCGCCGCGCGCCTGTTGCACGGCCTGCGACGCCGCCTTCTGCCCGATAGCCTCGATGTATCCGGACTCGTCGGTAATGTCCGTGATGTTCACGTTGATGAGGACCAACCCGATCTTTCGCAGCTCCTGTTCCAGCGAATTCTGGATGTTGTGCAGGAACTTCTCACGGTCGCGGTTGATCTCCTGAATGCTCATCGACGCGATCACTTGGCGCAACTGCCCCAGGATGATGTCTTCCGCCTGCTTTTTAACCTGCACCGTGTTGAGTCCCAGCAAGCGAATCGCCGCGTTCTGCATGAACTCGCGCTGCGTGCCGATGGCCACCGTGAACACGCTCGGTACATTCACCCGGATGTTTTCCACCGACAACGCGTCCTTCAGCGGAATCTCGATCTGAATGGGCTCGAGACTGAGATACGCGTGGTCCTGCAGCAGCGGCCAGACGAAGGCCGCCCCGCCATGCACGCACTTGGCGGTGTCGCCCGTGCGCACCTTACCGAAAATCACCAGCACCCGGTTGCTCGGGCATCGTTTGTAGCGGTTGGCAAGGAGCAGTAGAAAACTGAGCGCCACCACGCCCGCCAACACGAAGATCCCCAGGAACGCCATGCCGCCGATACTAAACCCGTCCATGATTAGTCCCCTTCGGAGTTGCTTACAGGTTCCACCTGCACCGTGTTGTTATCCAGCACATCCACGATCCGCACCGGCGTGCCTGTGGGAAGCGCCCCTCGGGCGCAGCGCGCCTCATATTCCATGGTGCGATTTTGAACCATGACCAGCACTTTGCCGAGACCTTCATTCTCTTCCGGAACGTCGAGATATACGGTGCCGACACAGCCCAGGGCGCATTCGATGTGCACGTTGCCTTCCGAGCGAAGGCTGCTGAGGGCGCGCATGAGCCACGCCACAAGGTACATGGCGAACACGCCAGCGCCGACTGCGATGGCCAGGGAAATCAGGAAGGAGAACCCGGACCCCGATGCGGCCAGTCCGGAAAGGCCGAAGAACGCGCATGCGGCGCTGAGTGCCCTGAAACTCAAGACGCCCAGGAAGTGGGAACTGTCATCGTGGCCATCGGCATGCGTGTCGCCGTGGACATCGCCGCCGTGGTCTCCCCCGAATTCGACGTGCCCGGCATCGGCATCAACGCCATGTTCGAAGCCGATGAAGCTCATGATGAGCTGCACGATCAGAATGGCCGAGCCCACCGCACCGCAGACCAGATACACCGTAAACATGCCGCCGCCTTTCCCCAGGGAATGCCCCCAGCACTCCAGGCTCTCAGCGACAGAACACCCGTGTTCTTGCGCCTATCTCAAGCATAGTGTATGCGTAATGTGACTGTCAACGCACCCGCAAAGAATCGTCCGTGCCCTCACGAATTGATATACGCTGCAATCGATTCCCGCAAGGTCTTGAAGATCCACGCCCGCTTGGCGTCATCCGATTCCAGCAGGGTCATGCGGAACCCATCGTGCGTGCTTTGGAAGCCCGTCAGGGGTACCACCACGATCCCCGTCGCGCCCATGAGGTAATATACAAAGCGTTTGTCCGGCGCGACGTTCTTCACCAGTCCCTCGATCTTCGACCGGATCGCCGTGTTTTCAATGGGCAGCGTCTGGCGGTCATTCAGCACGCCCGGCTTGAACATCACCGTGAAGTAGAAGGCGCCGCCCGGCTTGTTCGTGATGACTTCGTCGCAACTTTCAAAGGCTTTCATGGCCTCATCCGCGCGCGTGCTGAACAGTTCTTCACGCCGGGCCAAGTGCGCCTGGTATCGGGGGTCTCCCATGATGCGGGGAATGGACATCTGCGGCAAGGTCGTGGACGACACTTCCAGCCGCTTCGCCGCCAGCAGGCTGTTGACATACGTGGCGAAGTTCTCGTCCTTGTTTTTGTTAAGGACTTCCAGCCACCCGCACCGCGAGCCTGGCCACGGGTACTCCTTGCTGATGCCGCGCATCGCCAGCGCCGGCACATCGCCAATCCACTCGCTCAAGTGCATGCGCGGACTGCCGTTGTACACGATGTGCACGTAGATTTCGTCCGTGATCATGAACAGCTTGTGTTCGCGCGCGATCGCCGCGATCTCTTCGACCAGTTCCCGCGAGTACACCGCCCCTGTCGGATTGTCCGGAGACAAGACCAGGATCCCCGCGATGGAATCGTTGTACTTCACCTTGTTGCGGATGTCGTCCACATCGGGCATCCACCCGTTGTACGGGTCGAGGTTGTAGGTGACGTGGTTGTAGCCCGAGTGCGCCGCCTCAGCGGAGGAGTGCGTGCTGTAGGCGGGCGACGGACCCAGGATGCGCGCCTCTCGCCGGAGAAAGCCGTAGACCTTCGCGACGGCATCCCCCAGCCCATTGAAGAACATGATGTCGTCGGAGGTGATCTGCACGCCGCCCGGCCGCGCGTTCACGTGCGACGCAAGGAACTCACGAGTCGCAGGTACGCCCGCCGAATCGCAGTACGCCCACGACTCGTTCCGGTCGACGAGATCGTGGATGACTTCCCGCATCCACGGCTCGACTTTCTCACCTTTCTGAACGGGATCGCCGATATTCTCCCAGGTGATTTCCTGGCCTGCGGCGCTAATCTGTCTCGCGACCGCTACAATTTCCCGGATTTCGTAGCTGAGGCTCCCCGCGCCCATATGTACGATATTGCGTCTCATTCAAACTCCAGTCCGTCCCTGTCGCGTCGGCTGCCTGTAATGGCCTCACACCCGATCAATCCCGAATGTGAGGTCATGTGTTTCACTAAATGGAAGGCCCCATGCGCATACATGCGCCCGGCATGCGGAATAGAGAAATATTGTAGGTTTCCGAGCGCCCGAATTCAAAAACGGCTCGCGGACACTACGGAAACGGCAATTGGGGAGTATCCGGCGCCACCCACGCGCTTTTTGCAAAGGCACTTGTGTGTATGTTATAAGTAACGGGCAGCAGTGACAGCAGTACTATTGCTGGTTCGTCCTCGTATCTCTGCAAGGCGCGAGGCAAATGCCATTGGTGGCTGGACTCCGGGCGTAACCGTGTTTCCGCGGAGCCAATTCATCGGAATGTAAGGAGACGAATTCGTGAAGAACCTCTCGCAATATCTCTGCATGGCGGTCTGCATTGCTGCCGGTCCGGTCCTTTCAGGATGTCCCGTGCAGTCTGGCTCTCCCGTGGCGGGCGAGACGCGGACCTTCGACGGCATCGAGTTCCAGTGGTGCCCGCCGGGCACCTTCGTCATGGGAACAAACATCTACGAGACGGGACGTCACGGCGATGAATGGCCCCGCGCGGTCACGCTTACCAAAGGATTCTGGCTCTCGAAATATGAAATCACCCAAGCGCAATGGGAAGAGGTTATGGGCGCCAATCCCTCTCAATTTGTGGGTGCGAACAATCCTGTCGAGTATATCACTTGGGAGGACGTCCGTCAGTTCTTGGTGTATTTGAACTACACGAAATCAACGGTCACTTATCGTCTGCCCACGGAAGCGGAATGGGAATACGCCTGCCGCGCGGGCACCTATACGCGGTACTATTGGGGAGACGATCCGGGCGATGTCGAGGCCAACAACTATGCGTGGCACGGCCTGAACAGTTCGGGGCAGCACCACCCCGTTGGGGAGAAGCTCCCCAACGATTGGGGACTCTACGACATGTCGGGCAACGTGTGGGAGTGGTGCCAAGACTGGTACGACGCAGACTTCTATCTGTCCGATTCCCTCGAACCAGTCACGGATCCGCAGGGACCCGAAACCGGTACGCAGCGCGTGATTCGTGGCGGAGACTGGGGACAAGTCGTCACCCAATGCCGGTCAGGCAATCGTAACTACGAGGGGCCCAACACGATTCATCCGGCCCTCGGATTTCGACTCCTGCGCGAGGCGGATTGAACGCAGTTGCCTGAGTACCAGAAGGTGCTGGCCCCGACCTCGCAAGCATGGGAGCGCGGTTTACGCGTGATCACTCGCTGCCGCGCGGCACGACGAGAACCGGACACGCCGCGCGGCGGATGAGACCCGCGCTGACGCTGCCGAGCACGAGATGGTGCAGTGCGCCGTGTCCGTGAGAGCCCACGACGATGCAGTCCGCGTGCAGGCGCGCCGCTTCGTCGGCGATCTTCTCGATCGTGGGACCCTGCAATACGATGCAGTGCGCGTCAATACCTTCGCCTTTGAGGCGATCCCGCAGGGCGGTAATCTCATGGCGGTCCTCCGCGATGGCGCGGGCTACTTGGTTCCGCACATGCTGCGGGCCGGGTTCATACCCCACGAACTCGGGGTCCGGCGCCTCGACGTGCAGCAGGTAGAGGCTGCCGCCGGCCGTTTTGGCGAGGTCCGCCGCCACGGACAGCACGTGCTCGGTGGCCTCCGAGAAGTCCAAGGCTGCGACGATGGTTTTCATGTGTGCTACTCCTGGCCAGGGACAGACACCGTGTTTCGCTCCGCCGAGCCTGCGCGAAAGACGGCGTCAGTCCCCTTTGGCGGCTGCGACGATGGTTTTCATGTGTGCAACTCCCGGATAGGGACAGACACCGTGTTTCGCTGCCGAGAAGTGAGTCTCGGCGCGCGAAGCCTGCGCGAAAGACGGCGTCAGTCCCTTCCGTATACGATCATACCATGGACTTCTTCGTAGGGCGGGATTTGTTCCCGCCTTCTTCACGAGACGGGATTCAATGCGGTCCAGGACTTCAAGTGCCGAGGTCGCGACGGCGAATCGTGCCTTCGGATGTGCCTGAAGAGCCGGCAAGGATGCCGGTGCTCCTGGTTGGGCATGACGCTGATGCGAGTGCCGGGTTGTCCTCCGAATTACGATAAGGAGACTAAGAAGGCGGGAACAAATCCCGCCCTACTTGTTGCGGAGCACTGCGCTTGCCCCAAAGACTTGACTTGACCGGCGGCATATCCCAGAATCGCCGCCTATGCTGGACGACAACACGCGGTACATGCAGTATGCCATTCGGGAAGCGCAGCGGGCCCAGGAAGCGGGGGAGGTGCCCGTCGGTTGCGTGATCATTTACGACGGCCAGATCATCGGGAAGGCCCACAACCAGCGAGAGATGTTGCAGGACCCCACCGCCCACGCCGAGATCCTCGCCATCACCCAGGCCGCGAACAGGCTGGGTAGCTGGCGCCTGGAAGAGACGAAGCTATTCGTGACGCTGGAGCCCTGCGCCATGTGCTCGGGCGCGATTATCCTGGCGCGCATCCCCGAGGTCTACTTCGGGGCCTACGACCCCAAGGCGGGGACCTGCGGGTCGCTCATGAACCTGCTCGAAGACACGCGGTTCAACCACCGGCCCCAAGTCTTCCCTGGCCTCCTCGCCGACGAATGCGGCGCCATGCTGACGGAGTTCTTCCGATCGATCCGAAGGAAGAGCCAGCAGGATTACTGCTGAGTTCCTTCCGTTTCGGCCTTCTTTGGCTCAACGGCTTCCGGATCGGCGATCGTAATTGGAAACGTCTCCCTCGCTTCTACCGGATGGAGCGGCAATAGCTTGTCGTAGAGAATCGGCTCTGGCAGTGAATCCGCCTTCCTCTTGCTCGTGATGGCGTCCGCGATAGCATGGGCCTCCACTTCCGACAGATTGCCCGTGATGGCGCCGGACGAACCGATAGGGGCCCTGACCACCGGCGCGCTGAGCACGCGCCCATCAAATACGATCGCCAATTTGCGCGAGAGATTGCCCTCGGTAGCGGATTTCAGTTTCTTGGCCCCATCCTCGGTTGTCTGAAAAAGGACTTGGAAGTATTCGGAACTGGGGTCCTTCTGGACTTCGGCACTCGCAATGTCCCCTTCGGTCAACACCATTTCATCCGCCACCGCCAGGGTGCGGTCCGGTTCAGATTCCGTGGGCGCGGCCAGAGTGGGTCCCTCGAGAACCCAGCGGAATTGCAGCCGCGGTCCGGCAAGCTGCGAGGTTTTCGGTGCGGAATCGGACGGATCGGACGGATCGGACGGATCGGACGGAGCAGCTTCGCTGGGGGTGTCTGGCGAAGCGTTGGTGCTTGGCTGCTCCGGGGCGCTGGGCTGTCCCTCCAGCTTCTCCAGGGTGTTGGTTGCGTCGATTCGGGTTTCGGGCTGGTTGCGCAAATCCTGCAACATTGGCACCGCGCGCGGATCGCCGCGCTCGGCCAACACCTGGGCAACGCGGAAGCGTAGCTTGGGACTGCCATCGCGGTCGGCTAGGCGAACCATGGTATCCATTGCGGACGGGTCAGTGTTATTCATCAAGGCTTTCACAAATGGCCAGGCTTCTGTTTTGCCATCGTGCAAGTTGGCGAGTGCGTAATCATAGCCCATGCTCAGTGCATTCACGGCAGCCGGACCGTCAATCTCTCCCAATGCGGCGATAGTACTGTCCTGCACTGCAATGGTTGAGTCGAAGAAGAAAGCATCCTTCAGTGCGGTGACTGCCGCGGGATCGCCGATTTCGCCCAGCAACTCGGCGGCTTTGGCCCGCATCTTACCATCGGTGTCGTGTCCGAGAAGCCGCAGGAAGGTCTCTTGCGCCACTGGGCCGCCGATCTTTTGCAAGGCCTCGCAACAGGCCTCACGGTCTTTCTTTTCAGGGTCCAGCGCGATGGCTGCGAGTAGTGGCGCGCTCTCGGGGTCGCGGATGCCGCCGAGCGCGTTCGCGACGGTGGCTGTGCTGACGCCTTTGTCCTCGGTGAGGAAGGGCCGCAATGCTGGCGCCGCCCGCACATCGCCAATCTCGCCGAGCGCGATGACCGCATACTCCCGTATGCTTGGCTCCGTTTCCGAAAGCAGGGCCACGAGCGGATCGACCGCGCGCGGATCCTTGATCTTGCCGAGGGCTTCGGCTGCCGTAGCGCGGACACTGGCCTCCACGTGACCGAGCAGCGGGATAAGGGCATCTACTGCCTGTGGTGCTTTGGTTTCTCCCAGGATATTCGCAATGTTCAGTGCCAACTGGGCATCAGCGCCCTTTAGAGCCGCGATCAATGGATCCACCTTGCGCGGATCTTCAAGCTGGAACAGGCCCTCAATCGCGTCGGAGGGGGCTTCTGCCATGTTGCCGATACAAGTAAACGCGGGTGTGGAATCAGCCTGCAAGGCGTGAACCAATGGCTCGAACGCCACGGGACCCAACGATGCAGCCTCGCGGCTCTGCTGCAGAGCGACAAGGTACCAAGCGCGTTCTTCCGGACTTCCCGGTTGCCAGCGCGCTTTCTGGAGCGCAGACGCCGCTAGGAATGCCACCGCACGATTCGGATCGCGAAGCAAAGGCGTTAGCGGTGCCACCAATTCGGATGGGAGAGTGGTTCCCTTTTCAACAGACTCAGAAAAGGCGTTGCCCAAGACCTGCGCGGCGGCCGCCCGGACGTCCTTTTGTTCATCCGCGAGAAATGCCGTCAACATCGATTGAGCAGTCTGTGTATTGCGCAGTCCCGATGCATCAAGCACTAGCGCGACTTGGGTACGGGTTTTCCAGTCTCCTTCCTTGCTGGCGCGGTCCAGTGAATCCATCGCCATGTCGGGAGCCATGTCCCCGAACGCCGAGGCCAGCAGTTTCCCAACGGGACCCAGCGAGATACCTGACCGTCCTCGCGACACTCCCGGCCGAACCCGCGCCACAGGCGCCACCGGCCCCCCTTGCTCCCCATAGTATTTGGGAAGCAGCGAAACCAGCGCCGCCGCGGCTTCCGGCGTGTTTTGCTTGCCCAGGGCCGTCACCGCGCCGCCACACACCTGTGCGTCTTCATCCTGCGAGGCGAGGGTGAGGAGCGGCATGACCTGTTCAGGTGTGAAACGCGTGAGAGCTTCGGAAGCGGCTTCGCGCACCTGAGAATCGTTTTTTAGCGCGGCCACCAGATGTTTGATGGCGTCGGGGTCGCCTTGCTTGGCCAAGCCTTCGGCGGCGGCGGCCTGGACGCGTGGGTCTTCGTCTTTCAGTGCCTGAATGAGGCTGAAGACGAAGTGCGGGTGATACGGCAGATCGCCGAGTTGCTGCACAGCTACTTTGCGCAGCCACCAGTCAGGGTCCGCCATCTGCGTGGAAAGCTCGTTGTACTTGTCTTGCAGTTCCTTTGTCTCAGGCGCGGGGGCAAGCGCGGTGCTCTCAGGCGCGGGCTCGACCGAATTGGGATCGGTCGTTGTGGCGGGTTTCTCGGCCACAGGCACGGTAACTGGTTTCGGCGGAGCCGGCTTGGGTTCCGGTTTCACCGCTGGCGGTGCGACTGGTTCAACTGCCGGAGGATCGGTCGTGCTTTCCGCCTGAGCAAGGACTTCGCGCTCCGGCTCATCGCTATCAAGATTGGCGACCTGCGAGGCGCCTGCGATGACAGCGGCGATGGCGAGGACGGCCAGCACCCAGCCGCCGCGGACGAGCCGCACGGGCGGTTGGGGATCGCCGAGGAGGCGATGGATGCGGCGGCGCAGTTGCGAAGGTTTTCCCGTCGCAGCGAGAGCGGCGGGGGAGAGCCGCATGCCGGTGGCCAACGCCGCGGCGGCCACGAGGGACTCGGCGTATGCGTAACGCTCGCCGCCGAGGGCGATAACGAGGTCGTCGCAACAGTGTTCGCGCTCGACGCGGATGCGGTGCGACACGTACCACACCGCGGGATGAAAGAAGAGCGCGGCTTCGATAAGGCGTTGCGCGATGTTGACGATATGATCGTAGCGCCGGATGTGGGCGAGTTCGTGAAGCAGCAGCAACTCGACTTGCTGTGGCGGCATGCCGGACGCCAGCGATGCTGGAAGCAGCACCATCGGCCTGATGACGCCCACCACCGTCGGCACTGCGATGCGCTGGCAATACGCGACGATGGGGAGTGCACGAAGTTTCAGTTGAGCCGCGTGGCGCTGCAGAGCCTCCAGGATTGCGTTGTCCGTGATGCGCTCGGCGCGTTTGCGGAGGCGTCCCCCGCCTGCGAGGCCCAACGCCAGCCGCGCGAGCATGAGCAGCACGCCCGCGATGTAGGCGAGCACCAGGTGCGGCGTGTACGCGCGCCAGGTGGCTGCCGCTTGCGCGGCAGCGGGAGGGGGCAGGCCAGGCGCCAGGGCGCTGGCGGGCGCGTTCGCTTGCGCGAGCGAATGGGAATCGGACGGAGTGGACGGAGTGGACGGAGCGGACGAAGTGGACGGGGTGGACGGAGTGGACGAGGTGGACGAGGTGGACGGGGTGGCAGGATCGTTCGCGCTGGGCTGACTGGCGGCACCAGCCGAAGTGATCTGACCGGCCACGCCGGACCGGCTTGCCGGGCCCAGCTCCCCGGTCCCATAGCTCCCATACTTCCCATAATTCCCATCCGCCCCCAGCACCATGTAGGTCACCGGTGGGCACAGCGCCATCGCGGCGAGCGCCGCGAGGAACACCCCATACCTCAAGCGCGCGGACGCGCGCTTGAGCACCGCGCCCGCCGCCACCATCGCCAAAGCAATGGCCCCACCCTGCCACACAAAATGCGCGAGCGTGAGCACAAACCGCGCGGCAAGCTCCGGGTCCAGGTTGAATGTGCTGTTCATGATGTGGCCTCCCCCTTGCTCTCCAGCAGACGCCGGAGTTCGCGCAGTTCAGATTGGTCGATGTCCGCCGTTTCGAGCAGGTGCACCGCGGCCGCGGCCGCTGAACCGTCAAACACGCGGTTCACCACATCGGCCAGCATCGCCCCCGCCGCCGAACGCTGTTCCAGCACCGGGCGGTAGCGGTACGAGCCCTTGGATTTTCTGCGGCGCACGTAACCCTTGTCCGCCATGATCGTCATGATGGTCATGACGGAGGTGTAAGCGAGGTCGCGCTCGGCGGCGAGGGCGTCGCGGACTTCCCGCACCGTTGACGGCCCGCGTTGCCAGAGGACCTTCATGATTTCGAGTTCGAGATCGGTAGGATAACGGGACGCGACACGCGGCATGGGACCGGCCCTCCCTCGGGTGGAGTAGCTACTAATTAATTAGTAGCATAAACCCAGCGGCGGCATTTGTCAATAGCTACTAACGAATTAGTAGCGCCCGGTTTCCATGCCGGGCGGACTTGGATCTCAAAGACGCCCGCCGTGGAAGGCGGGCGCTACCGAAGAGATTCATCTGATTTATCTGAGGCGCGCTGTCTGCGCATAATCCCGCGTTGTAGGATTAGTGCCTGTCGGGAAATGGGTTATGCGAGCGGGTCGCGTCTGACTCAACGGGAGAGCAGTTCGGCCACGAGCGGTTTCGCCCGATAAACCCGATCCAATGCCGCGATGATCGCGCGCGCATCAACGGCGATTGCGCGGCCATCATCATCGGCATAGGCGATGTAGTGGGCCAGGCATGGCGCATTCACGTCGAAGATGAGGCCCACGACCTCCGTGTCCTCGTTGATGACTGGGCTGCCGGAGTTTCCGCCTGCGATATCTGCCGTGCACACGAAGTTGAAAGGCGTGTCGGGATCAAGACGTGACTTGCGCTTCAACCAACGCTCCGGCAGTGCGTAGTCCTTTTGGCCACGGCGCGCTTCGGCGCGTTCGTACAGGCCGCCGAACGTCGTGAAGGGAAGCACAGTCTGGCCGAGCTGGGAGTAGCCGGCCACCGTGCCGAAGGCGAGGCGAAGCGTGAACGTCGCTCCGGGATAAATGCGCTCGCCATCAATGGCGAAACGCGCGGACGCGATCCGCGCATACGCGTCCCTTTCGACAGCCTCGACCTCGTCCTCACATTTCTTGCGCCACGCCCGGAATTCGGGATCAAGATCCGCGGCGAAGCGAATCATCGGGTCATCGGAAGCGGCGATGGCCTTTGCGCCGCCTTCAGCAAGGGCCTTGCGGACGCTGACCTCCTTCAAGGTACACGCGAGAACCAACGATTCCGCCCTGGCCCGAGGCGAGAGATCACCGAGGGCCCTTTTCACAAAGGGGTCATCGCCGCCGAAGGAGTCGATCATGTGAGAGAGAGCGCTTGTGATCTGCTCGATCTCGAGTTCATCGTAGATTGGACTGGCTGAATGCAGACTGCGGTACAGCGCATCCAGATTCGCATCGGCGTACTCCGGCAATCGCTGCGCGCTGGGTTTCGGCAACTCTTCCGCCAGCCGCACAAGGTGGGTCGCAATGCCGAACAACGTCGAGTTTATGCCAACGCGGTGGCGCAGATAGAACTCGCGGTAGCGATTACGGGCCGCGGCAATGTCGTCCCACGCGCCGCCCCAGCGATTGTTGTACTCGGGATTGGCTTCAACCGCGGCGCGGATGCGCTGTTCACTCGCGGCGACACGATTCATGAGGACAGGGTCCTGAAGTCCCGCCGCAATCGCCGTATACGCTTTGCGCGCGTTCTGAATGCCGGTCAGGTGTCCGTCGGCGATGCGTGCAAACTCATCATCGCGCGCCGAAAGGGTTTGGAGCTGTACTTCTCTTCGCCAGAAGTCACGCATGCGCGCCGGCATCTCGACATCCCTCATGAACGCGAGATGCGCCACGGTTGCGTGCCGCTGCGTGTGTCCCGGATGCCCCGCGACAAAGACCAGATCGCCTTCCGCCACTCCGGTCTTGCTCCACGAGAGGTAGTGCTCGGGATGATAGGGCGAGTCATTCTCGTAGACGCGGAAGAAGCAGACGTCCAGCGCATAGCGTGGGTACTCGAAGTTATCGTTGTCCCCACCGTAGAAGGCGATGCTTTTCTCGGGGGCCATCACCAGCCGGAGATCTGTGAAGCGCTTGTATTGGTAGAGATGATAGCGCTCGCCCCCGTACAGCGTGACTACCTGGCAATCGAGTCCGGTGGCCTTTTCGTATTCACTTTCGAGAACGGAAATCGTTTCGCGGCGTTCCGCATGAGCATCGGCTGGGGGCATGCCTGGGGGGGCGGCGGTCTTGACCTGCTCCGTAACGTCTTCAACCTCCCACAGCACGTTCATCTCGAGGTTGGGACACTTCAATTCCAGTTCGCGCGTCTTCGCATAGAACCCCGTCTCCAGGAGATCGCTTTCCGGCGTGCTGAGATCTGCCAGCGCCGGCATACCGACGTGATGATTGGTCATCACTAGTCCATCCGCGGAAACGAACGCTGCTGAACCGCCGGTGCTCATACGGGCGGCTGATTTCTGCGCGTGCTCCAGCCACTGCTGTGAAAGTTCGACTCCATGCTTTTCTCTGAGTATCCCGGCGGGCGGATTGGAGAACAGCCACATGCCTTCGTCTGCCTGGGAAGAGATGGGGCACAGCGCCGCAAGCACAATCATGAATAGGCTTAGAGGAATACAGTTTCGCATGGGGACCTCGCCTGTGTGACATCACGAGAGCATGACGCCCCGCATACTACCAAATACGCGACGGCCGCGCCTCACTGCTCGGTGAACTCACAACGATAGCAAGAGAACGGAAGGCAAAGGAAGGAGGTCTCACCACGAAGAGAAGGCAAATAAGGGAGATTTCACCACGAAGGCACGAAGCTCACGAAGCAATGCCAGGAACAGGACGCGTTCAGCCCCTTCGTGGTGAGTTCTTCTCTTGTATGAACGTATCAGTTCAAATGCCAGACGTGAACCACCGGCTTGGTTTCGTCGGCGAAGGATTCGAGCACGTAGATGAGATCGTGTGCGCGGTCGTAGGCCATGGCGCCGATGCGGTAGCGGCGTTGGACGCCCCGGCCCAGCATGTCTTCTTCCACGTGAGCCGGATTCAGCAAGAGGGTGTCATCGAGATCCACGTGCGCGTAAGGTTGCGATTCCCATGGCTTGGATTCGCCGCGCGCCACGCGGGCGAGATCGTCCGGGTTGTACAGAAGGATCTGGGCCGTGAAGCGGCTGCTCCACCAGCCTCGATAGTCGTTGTGGCCTTCACATCCAGTTAGATCGGCGGCGGGGCACGGCGAGCCGTCCGCGAGACGGCAGGTCGTGAACTGATCGACGAGTTCCACTTCGACACAAGGCGTTTCTGGTCCCGACGGATTGGCCCAACCGTACCAGTATTTCTCCCCTGTGCCTTTGGTGCCCGCAAAGACAACGGCCGTCTTCCCGCTGCTCGACGTCAGCCATGCGCCGTCTTCCCACTCATCGGGGTGTTGATAGCCGCGCAACGAGCGGCCTACCACGTCGTTGTTGTCCCGCGAACCTTGATAGAGTAGGAGGGGCAACGCGTCGAGCCGCGTGTCCGGAACCGCAGGTTGGCCATCGCCCGCCCACGGCCGGAACGCGAACAGCGACGGGCCCTGCCCCGACCAGCCGCCGTCCCGGTAGCGGCCCGTGGCGATGCAGCGTCCGCCGGTGTTGGCGTCGGCCCATTCGCGCGGAATCTCGAAGAGGTATCCATTGACGCTATAGTGCGAATACGATCCGATGAACCACGCTCCCTGTGGACGCGGCGCGTCAAGCTGCGGCTCGATCCAGGCGTGGGTCGGGCCTTGTTTCACCGCGTCTTCGTGGAAGTGTTGTCCCCACGCGAGGAGGATTCTTGGGCCGAGGGACGGCACTTCGACGTACGCCATGCCGACGCGCGGGATTTCGTCGTACTCGGGGAACAAGCCACGGGCCGCGTCCCGGAACTCCTGCACAAACGTTGCTTGCGGAAGCGCGGTGGGATCTTTGGCGATGGCGGGTGCGGGGATCGTGATCTCGGCAATCTGGTTGCCGTTGGGCAGTTCACCGTAGGGTAGGCGGTCGTGGCCCATCACGAAGAGACTGCCGGGAAAACCATCGCCGCCGCCGGACGGATCGCCCACAGGGTTGCAGGTCATGGCGTTGCCGCCGTAGGCAAACGTCTCGGGGCGATCGAAACCTCCAGGCAGTCGAAACGCGCCAAGGTACGTGAAATCACCGGGTTGGAGAAGTTTGGTCTCTGCCAAGATGCATGGAGCGGCCATGCACAGCAGGAGAAGATACAAGGAACTCGCGCGACGCATGGCAAGTACCTCCGCATGTCGCCTCGAGACTATGCCCCGCAATCAGGAAAACCTGAACAGTGTCAGTATACCGTACGCGCGCGTGCGTGAGCGGAATTCGATCAAATCCAACCGAGGCGCTTGCAGGCGCCGTATACGAGGTAGACGCCCATAGCGCAGACGAACAGGCCAAAGGTGAGGCGTAGATGTGGGCCCGAAATACGGTTCGCGAAGTAGGCTCCGACCCATGCACCGGCAAACATGGTGGCGGCCAGGATGGCCGCCGCGCGCACATCGACGTTTCCGTGCCGGTAGTATTCGATGGTCGCGGCAAGGCCAATCGGCGGGAGCAAAACGGCGAGGGTCGTCCCCGTCGCCATGTGCTGGGAAAATCCTGCCCCGTAGATGAGTGCGGGGATGATGACAAGACCACCGCCGATACCAAACAAGCCCGCGGCAACGCCGCCGGCGATGCCGATTATGACGAACATGAGCCATGTGGGCATGGGGAATCTCCTTGAGCCGACGAAGCCATCTTGCCAGAGTGTATGGGGCGTGCACCATCATACTCCAACGGCTTGGCGGAGGCTCGGCGCCCTTGCATCGGCGGGATGTGCCGCGGGGTGCGAGATTCGGATGAACTGAGGCGTAGCATTTTGGAACCTCTTAACACAAACCAAGAGGGAGGCAGACGTGTGGCACAAATGCCCTCGCCGGTGTCTTTCTCAGGCTCTCTCTGATTGCAGGGTTTGATTCGAAGTGGGTTTTGGCAGGTGTGCGGCCTGTCTCCACAAACCGCAGGCAAGCCTGCTTCGTGAAAGCAGCGGCAAGCCGCCGCACTCCATAGGGACAACAGGCGAGGGCGCCTGTTCCGCACGCGCTTGCTCTGCAGGCTGGGTACTTCCTTTCCTCCAATCCGAGGTTTGCCCAAAGGGATTGGATACGCAAGCAACGTTGATCACCGAGTGTTCACATCTGCGGAAAAGGGACGGCCGGCTCGAGGATCTCGAAGTAATACCGGAACTTCAGTTCCGAGACGCCGGGTTTCACGCCCGCGTGAAACTCTACGTGTAGCGGGCCCTGGAATTTCTCGCCGTCATACTGCTGGAAGGATCCTTCCTGGAAGATGCGTAAGTCATGGATCATGGCAAGGTCGTCTTCCTCCGCATCCAGGTCGTCCGCCTTGGCCGTTGGCGACACCAGCATCACCTCGCCAGGCTCCCAGTGGGTGAAACCGTCTCCGGAAGATTGCTGAGGTGTGATGGTGACATCCACGAGGTACCACTGGTACTTGCCGTAGTCGGGCGCGTCCTCGTCTTCTTCCGCCTTGACCATTTCCCGGTATTCCACTTCACCTTCTTCGCCTTCCTCCGCCTCGCCCATCTCGATTTCCGTGTGCGGCGAACTCGTGGGTGCGGCGGTGGGGCGCACCGAATGGATGGATACGGTCGCACCGGCGAGCGCCTTACCCTTCATTTTGAATGGCGCCAGGAAAAGGCGCTTGAGAAAATACTTGGCACCGTAGCGAAGGCCGACGATCCCAATCACCACGATGAGCAGGGATGCCCAGATGGGCAGATACTTGAACATGACGACACAAGCGATTGCGAAGACAATGAAGAGTACCAAGATTTTGCTCACGTCGGAAGCTCCCTGCCCATCGGCGGTGAATAGGGTGGACAATTCGGCGCGGCCACCCAAGTGACTCGACTGTCAACGGCGGCGTTCCGAAAGATCCAGAACAGCCGGACTTCGCGCGGCGGAAGTCTCTAATCGGCACGGCGCTATTCTAGCGGGTTTTCGGCGGGTGTCAATAGGGTGTCGAGTTGTTTCCCGCTCGCACTCCCGGGGTGCCCGTGCGTAGCGAATTGACTCTCGGAGTCCATTTCGCGCGACTCGAGCTGCGTACTGCCGGAAGCAAGGTGTCTCGTGAGGCCGTACTCCGTCATGAGGAACTCTTGCAGACTTTCGGCCACAAGGCCTGCGCCCGCTGGGGTGAAGTGTCCGTCGTGATTGAAGTAGAGATCCTGCGGTCGAGGGTACTTGCTGAGTCGCTCTATCACGTCCACTTGAGGGATCCCGAGATCTGCAAGCAGTTCGCGTGTAATGCGGATGTCCTTATTCATTTCATAAGGCGTCTCTGGGTGTTTTCGGTTGAGTTCCCGCCACCCTTCGGGATCCAGGCTGATGGGGTCCCCATGGACAAACGCGATAAGGCCCACACCGTGTCCGGCGCACGTGTCGCGAATGGCACGCACGTCTCGGGCAAACAGTTCCCAAGCCTCCCGAAGTTGGGGATACCAATTGACTAAGCACACCTCCTGATTTGGATTGCGGCGTGACGGAGACGTTGCCTTGGCCTTAGTGGTTGCAGGCCGGAATCGCAGCGCATCAGCCAGGTCTATGATGAAGCCCCTCGATCCGGCAATGTTCTCCAGTGCACGGTATACGTTGGAATGTCCTTGAAGCCAGCGCTCAACGCGCATCGTCCACTGGCTTTGGCTGCGCATGAGACGCAGCCGCGATTCCCAGCAGGGATCGAAAGCGGGTAGTTGCCCTCCAATGCGTGAATAGGACCCAGCCACATCGTTGGACGGAAAGAGCTGAAGGATCACGAGGTCAGGGTCCAGCGGAAATCCGCGCTTCTCCAGAAACCCTTTCTCTTGCCAGGGTGCGTAACCGCCGATACCACAGTTGATCACCGTACAATCCATAGGCGGTTCGCTGGCATTGAGCAGGGATTCGAGGCACATCGCATACGTTTCTTCCGGGTACAGTCCGTGGCCCATGGTATACGAGTCGCCGAGGACAATGATTCGGAATTCACCATCGCGTTTGGGGCCGTACTCGCGGTCGCGAAGTCCTTGCGAAGAGATCCTTACCTCGCGCCGAAGGGGTGTTCCGTCATTGTCCAGGAGGGTGACTTCGCCCTCCCCGCCGGGCTGCAATGTAAAGATGAACTCGGGGTCAGGCGCATACACATCCGATGGCTTCAAGGGATCGGTAAGCAGAAGGCGAGTAGCCCATTCAAGGCCCGCGGCGCTCACAAGCAGCGACGCGGCGAGGACTGCGAGGTTGATTCCTTGATCTCTCCAATTGACACGGGCCACGGGCGGAGGCCATGGGACCGCCCACAGGAAGCCAAACAAGGTGCCGCTCCAAACCACATCGAACAGGACGTCCGCGTCTTGGAAGAGTGCAGCGTGAGAGAGCAGGATTGTCGCAGCGACAAACAAGAAAACGCGAAGCGGCCGTCCATATCGGTGGAGCAGTCGCCAGCGCACGTCGTCCAACGTTGGAGACGCCGTGAGCCGGCCAGACATCAGAAGCGCCAGAACCGTGGCCGCCTGACCGATCATGAAGGTGTCCATTGGCCGAATAGGCACGTCCAGCGCGCACGCAAACGAGAGCAGGCCGGCCAGAGACAGCAGCGGAAGGAACCAGGCCCCCGCGGCGAGGCTCAACGGCACATACAGAAGTGGCGCCAGCATGTTGTCGCTGAGGATCAGGCACTGGATTGGGACGGACAGAGACACGAGTACGTGGAGAAACTTGCCGATGCGCGGCCAGAAACCAGGAAATGCGGCCGATTTTGGACTCAGCATTCTACGTATCGCCTGGCACTTTTGCGCCATGAAACACACCTTTGGAACCCTGTCGCGGGCGGTCTGGACGGTCAAGCGCGCTTGACGGCCACCGCATCACGAAATGACTGGTATTCGTGAAGCGCCTCGCGTTGCGCTGAAGCGCGCGTCTCATTCAACGTATCAAAATTGGCGAGCAGGATCTGGACAACGTTCCGATCCAATTCATCCCGCTCCGCCATGCGCGCGATCATGGCACGGGCGGTCTCGCGATCCACCGCCTTGCGGTAGGGACGGTCTTCGGTAATGGCGGTGAACACGTCCGCCACGGCCATGATGCGCGCACCGAGGGGGATTTGTTCTCCCTTGTGTCCGAATGGATAGCCACTTCCGTTGATTCGCTCATGGTGCATGGCACTCCACGATGTGATCACGCCGAATTCCTTGATCGGTTCCAAGACCCGGTACGTGTAGTAAACGTGCGCGCGCATAACGTGCCACTCGGCGTCATTCAGGGCCGCAGGCTTTTCGAGGATCTCAATAGGAATTGCCAGCTTGCCGAGGTCGTGCAGGTAGGCCGCAACCTGCATAAGACTGCATTCTTCTTCGGAGAATCCGTGCAGTTTCGCCAAGGCAACGGATGTGGCCACGATACCGCTCGTGTGAGTGGCCGTGAACTCGCTCTTGAAATCGATCACCCGGCAGATCAATCGGCTGAAATCGATCAATGCGTCCCACCCCAGTTCTTGGGTGTGGGAAGCGAGGGCATTGCGCAGAATGCGATCGAAATCCCCCGTGGCGGCATCGAGCCAGATGTGGTCCTTCCCTTCGAGCCTCGTGAGTGCGTCAACATATTCGGGCTTGAAAATGCGTCCCCGTTGTTGCGCGATGCGCTCGCAAATCACCGGCACATGCTGCAGCACATCTTTTTCACGCGGAACAAGGACACTCAGCCGATCGGCGAGATGGATCAAATGACTGCCATGCGGGACCGGCACTCCGTCCCGAGTTGTCCCTGCGCCATCCTCCCAGGGCACATGATGAAACCGGATCGTGCTGGCAATGTTCTCGAACGGCGGAAAACTCCTGAGGAGCATATAGCCTGCCTCGGAATGCTCGTGCGGCGTCTGGACCTCGAACTGCAACAGTGCCATCCGGTCCTGCAGCGAAAACGCCCCAATGTCGTGAAGCATCGCCGCCACAACCATCTCCCGCTGCTCCTGGGCGGGGAAGTTCAGCGCTTCGGCGAGCCTGTACGTCCAATAGGCAACGCTGGACGAGTGGTCGGCTACGGCAGGATCCATCATGTCGAAAGTCTTGGCGAGCGGGGCGATGAGATCGAACAGATCTATGTGGATAGACTGAGTGCGCATGGCCCCCTCTCTGGCAACTGGCTTCCGGGCCGCGATTCGCGCCAACAGATTGTGCTTCCAATTGGATTGCGAAGCAGACCTTAGCCTTTGTTGCCATGCCGCCGAGTTACATGCCCGCCAGGGAGCCTGGAGATCAGGCTCCGCAAAAGCCCGGCATTTCCAGAAACGCTCCCCTCCACCTGAGTATACAACGCGCGAAGCCGGGTTTCCGAAAACGCTCGTGACGAGGTCCCTCGTTAGGTCACCGCCGACGGCGCTCAAGCTGTGGCCACTCGGAACTTTCCTCAACAGCAGGCATGTCTACCCTGTGGGGAAGGGGTCGCTCGGCCCGCCCGTCCGCAGCGCCCGTTTCCGGCTCAGACGCCCGTGCTCCCTCAATGAGGTTCATGAGGAGCGCGACCAGCCCACTTAGGCCAGCCGACTGCTCGGCCAACACGGCGCTGGCATGCGCGGCTTTCTCGGAGTTCAGCGAATTGTCCTGGGTGAGACGGCTCATCTGATCCAAGGTTTGGTTAACCTGCTCGACGCCCGTCGCTTGCTCTCGGGCGGCCGTGGATACCTCGCCAATCAGTTGCGTGACTTCCCCAACGGATCCCGCAATCTCCTGAAGGAGACTCGCGACCTCGGCCGCGGCGGCCACGCCATTCTCGGCGTTGCGCTGCGCGTCGGCAAGGAGGGCGCCCGTTTCCTTGGCCGCGGTGGCGCTGCGGCTGGCCAGGGCGCGAACCTCCTCCGCGACGACAGCGAAGCCTTTGCCGGCGTCGCCCGCGCGCGCGGCCTCGACCGCGGCATTGAGCGCAAGCAGATTCGTCTGGAAAGCAATCTCATCGATGGTCCTGATGATCTTCGCCGTGGACGTCGAAGTCGACTGGATGAGCGCGATCGCATTCGACATGCGCGCCATCGCCTCTCGCCCGTTGCCGGCCGCGCTGCGAACTCCGGCCATTCTATCGCTGGCCTTGCCCGCGTTGGATGTGTTGCACTGCGTCTGTGCCGAGATCTCTTCCAACGTCGCGGACGTTTGTTCCAGTCCCGCGGCTTGACCGGCCGCCGCATCCGCCAGGGACTGCGAAGCGCGCTGAACTTCGTAGGAAATGGCGAGCGCTTCGGTCGCCTGGGCTTTGAGCTGCGAGGCGATACTGGACAATGGCCGCACCGCCGACCGCGTGATCACGTAGCCAAGCAGGATAGCCTCCAAGATGAGCGCGACGACGAAGATCGCGGCGATTTCGCGGCTCAGCCACGCGATGGCTGTATCGCTTTGCGCCGTTGACACGGAAACGCTGGTCACTCCGAGCACATCGCCTTCTTTGGCGGTCGCGTGGCAGGATACGCACGACGCATCGCTGAGAGAGGGAATCACAAAGCGGTTAAGGTGAAGGGCGCTATCCTCGACGCGTCGCGGGACCCCCGAATCGATGACGGCCTGCACCACGGTGTCGGGCTTGTCGCTTCCTTCCCGCTCGCCGAAATCCGCCACGGTCGCGGGAGTGCGTACGACCAGAACCTCCACAATCTCCCCGCGCTTCCTCACGTGCTGCAGAAACAGGTCCAAGCCAATCATGTCGCCGCTTTGACCGTACGCGCTGATGGCGTCGGCAACTGTGGAGGCGAGCGCTTCTGACGAGGCATTCGCGTTGGCATCGCTCATACCGTCCGCCCGCACGTGAATCAGCGCACCGGCGACCGCAAACACGGCGAGGAGGGTCCCGGTCGCGGCCATCAAGATGGTGGAGCGGATGCCGAACTGCCTCCGTGCGGACTGTGTTTCTTGCATATGCGCCTCCACAAGCGTACTCCCCGATTCGTGTGCAAGAAGAAGTTCTGTGAAACCCTAAGAATCGCTCAGCCGCGTTCGCGCTGACCGCGCGTGCGTTCCCCGCGGCTCGCGGCGCCGGTTCCATTCCCATCCGACGCGCAATGATCTATATACCAGGTACAGGGCGACAAATCAAGGCGTGCAAAATACTTATTTGATCTGACCCCCCACCGTTGGCCGCGGAATCGTGCAATCCTGCAGACGATGCTCTACGATATCGCCATTGGGAAGACCAACCTACGAGGGCAGATTTATGGGAATCATCGTGCTTACCTGCGCATCCGCGCTGCTGATTGCCGCCGCGGGCCAACCCCTGTACGAAGCGGAGTTTGTGTTCGACCCCAAAGCGTCCGACCACGGTCACGTGCATGCCTCGTGCGTCGTGGAGTGTCCCAACGGAGACCTTCGGGCCGTGTGGTACGAGAATGGCCCCGCGCTGCCGGACTCCTATTACTCCAAGGATCGGGACAAGAGCGACAACGTCCGGCTGGGTGGAGCGAGAAAACCGGCTGGAGCGGGCGCATGGGAGACGCCATTCGTCATGAGCGACACCTTTGGGGTGTCGGACAATAACCCCTGCATGGTCGTCGATAAGGAGCAGAGGCTCTGGCTGGTCTATCCGACGCTGATGGGCGTGCCCCAATGGACTTGGGGAAGCGGCCTGGTGCGGTACCGTATCTCCACCGACTACGCGAACGCCGGCCCTCCAGTCTGGACGGTCTCGGATATTCTGATTCCGCATGTCTCCTTGAAGGAGGCTACCGGCAAGCTGATCGACGCGGCCGCAATCAGCGAGGGTTGGACCGAGGAGCGGAAGACGGAGTTCAAGGCCCGAGTGGATGGCATGTTCGAGAATCCCCTGATCGAGCGCTTGGGATGGATGCCGCGCGCGCATCCCCTGGTGCGTTCGGACGGCGCGGTGATCCTGCCGCTGTCCAACGAGAATTTCGGCATCGCGTGCATGGCGATCACGCAAGACGGCGGACAGACCTGGACCTTCTCGAAGCCCGTCGAAGGGGCAAGCCTGACCCAACCAACACTCGCCGAATTTGACGACAAGACCATCGTCGCCTTCTTCCGGAACGGCGGCAAGGAACGACGCATCAAGCGCAGCGAATCTACCGACGGTGGTCTCACCTGGGGACCGGTCACGGTCACCGATCGTCCGCATCCAGGATCGGGCATCGAGGCGATCGTTCTGGCCAACGGTCATTTGCTGCTCGTCTACAATGACATCGAAGAGGGTTCCCGCGACCAGTTGGCCGTCTCGATATCCGAAGACCGCGGTCAGACGTGGCGTTGGACCCGGCATTTGGAAAACACGCCGGACCAGCGTTTTGACTACCCGTCCATCGTGCAAGCCAAAGATGGGACCCTTCATGCGACGTACAGCTACAATCTGGAGACCATCAAGCACGTGCATTTCAACGAAGAGTGGGTGATGCAAGGCGACTGACCTGAGGACCGCCGAGCAACCTCGGATGAATGCACTACAAACACGCCCAGAGAAGAGCTGTCTTTTCGGTTTTGGAGAGCGAAGTGCTGCTGACATAGCGCCTGAAAGGCTGAAATGAAGATCGCACGCAGAGAATTCTTAGGCAGTTCGGCGGCACTCGCCGCCGCGACACTGCTGCCGCACAAGAGGTGTGCTGCCGCTCAGGAGGCTCAGTCGTCTGCGTCGGGGCGCCCCGCCTTTTCATTTCTACATACTTACGAATCCACGGGCCGCTACTGGGCCGGGCTTCAGCGATCGGGGCTTCTTCGCACGGGGACAGGCATCCGGCTAGTCAACAGCCCGTTTGGAACCGACGACCGGCGCTTCAACACAGTGGCACGGCGAGACGGCCCGTTGCACGCGATTCTCGAGGCAACTCCGGCCTACTTCATCGTGGACCGCGTGGCCGGTGGCTCGCCCTACAACGCCTATCCGTTCGATGTGGACTTGGTCCGGCACTATGCCGAGATGCTGGGGCCGAAGTTCCTTGGCGGCCAGGTCCATGAGGTGGTGAGCAACCTCCACAATGACTGGGGTCGTTTCGTCAAGGCCAATCCCGCGTTCGCGACCGAGCCGGTGAGCAAGGAGGGGCTGCAAGGGGTGCTTGACTGGGACAGCGCTGCGTCCTGGCTGGAGTACGGCACAATTGACGACTACCTCGGCCAGCGCCATCCGCAGTCGGACTCCGACTGGCGGATAGCAATCGAGGGCGCCATGAAACGGCAGGGCGGGCGTTTCAGCGGCCACTACAGCTACTGCGAAGGCACGCATTGGGGCGAACTCATGTGGCACGTGGCGTACAAAATGGGCGCCGCATCGTGTTTTGTCGAGGTGGGCCCTTGGGCCTCCACCACTTCCGCGCTGGCCATCGCCAGCGCGCGTGGCGCCGCCAAGGCTATCGAAAAACCGTGGGGCATCTTCTACGCGCCGTGGGGACCCGACGGCTGCACCAGTTTCATTGATGTCGCGGACTGGTCGTGGCAGGCGCCTCGCGAGGCCATGGACAACAGCAATTGGCCGGTGGGTCCGGAGAAGGGGCCGTCCACCGCCTTGCAGCGTCGCATCTTCTTCCACGCCTATCTTTCGGGTGCGTGGACGCTGCACGAGGAATGGGGTGCTGAAGGCAACCTCTTGAACTGGGAGTCGGACGAACTTTCGTCGTACGGCCTGGTCACCAAGGCTCTGCTGGATTTTCAGCAGGCATGTCCAGATGTTGGCGAACCGTTCACGCCGATAGCGCTAGTCCACGATGTCTCCGGAGCGCTGCCGGACAGCGCGCCTTGGCAGAAGCTTAAGGAGAACCTCTTCGCCTATTCGGAGAATGACAACGCCAATGCGGCCCGCGAAACCGGAGGCAAAGCGGAAGCGGTATGTTACCCGCCCAGTGCGATTCCCGAGCTGTATGACATCTTCCCTTCGGACGCTCCGGCCTCCGCCCTGGCCGGATATCCGGTGCGAATCAGCGTCAGTGCGGCAACCGTTGCGGACGGTTCCGCGTGGCAGCAATTGTCCGGCGCGGCGCAGGAACTTTGCCCCCTCTCGTGGCAGACGCATCTGCCCAAGCAGGTGAACCAGCGGGCGTCGGGCGAATGGATCGTCGCCGTGTATAACCCCTGGGGCGCCGTCCGCGGCGACGTGTATGGAGTGGGCAGCGTGCCGGACTCGGCGTGTGCCGCGACCGAGGTTCTCACATTCAAAGCTCCCATTGAAGAAGCTCAACTTCTACACGCATGGCCGAAGGATTGCGAATTGAAACAGGACGGCGACGTCCTACATCTGCGGATCGGTCCCGGTGGCCTCATGATTGTCCGGATCCGCACTCGCGCATAGCCTTGAGTCTTGCGGCGCCGTTGCCCGAGTCGCATCCAGGATGTTACTGTGCGTAGGCATAGGCGATGCCGCGTATCCTGGTTCTGAGCATTCCGGCAAGGTCTCAAGGAGATTCCCAATGATGTCAAGACGGTATTGGCGTTTCGTAGCCAGCTTCGCACTGTCGTGCGGCGCCCTTGTCCAGGGGCTTTGGGCCCAGGATTCTGTGGAAGATGCCATGGGCGGACTGCTGACGCGGCTGTATGCGACGCAGTCCCTGAGTGCGTTGTATGCCATGAACGACGCGCGCGCGCTGGAGTTGATCACACCAGAGGAGCGCCATGCGTTTGCCACGAAGCACTGGTACTTCGATGTGGACGTGCCGGTCGTTGTTTCCATCATGCGCAATATCGAGCAGCGACACATTCCGTTCTGGCTGGAAGAGGCGGGCTTCGCGAAAACGGCGTTGACCGTCGAGAACATGGAAGGCTGGATCTACGAGGTTTGGCAGAAGGAATTCCCGGCAGGCCGGGTGGAACTGGGTATCAATGGATTTGACAATTTCCGTCCGCACTACTTCGTGTGCGTGGGGCCGCAGGAGCTGGGCGTGAAGGTCACGTTGTCCAACTTTCATCCTGCCAATCAGACGGTGCTCACCATGCAGAAGGGGGCGATGACCTATCACGACTGGACGGAACTGGTGCTGACGAAGGTGCCGAAGGCGTTAAGAGGTCAGCAACTTCTCCCGACGATTCGGGGACGCGGGAGCGAGGCCGCGCTGGTGGGATCGTTCCGTAGGACCCCGTATCCTTCGTCCATTCAGGCGGGTCCGGTATTTCTGACGTGGAGCCAGGATCCCCGCCACACGCAGACGGTGCAATGGCGCACGAGTACGTCCGTTCAGGATGGCATCGTGAAGTATCGCGTCAAGGGCAGCGGCGCCGATTTCGCCCAGGTGGAAGCGGCCTGTAGCATGATGGAGGATCGCATGCTCGCCAACGACCGGTACTGCCACTGGTTCAGCGCAGTCGTGCCCGATCTGACACCGGATACCACCTACGAGTATCAAGTGGGCAGTCCCTCCCTGAACGTGTGGAGCGCTGTAGGCGAGTTCCAGACGGCGCCCGATGGCAACCAGCCGTTTTCCTTCTTCTACTGCAGCGATACCCATAGCAGCAAGTACTGGAGCCGTTTGCTGAACGCCAATTTTCAGCGGCATCCCGACACCCGTTTCTGCGTCATCTCCGGCGATCTCGTGGGCACGGGAATGGAACGCGAAGATTGGGACCTGTTCCTGAAGTACGGCGAAGGGATGTTCCGTACGCGCCCGGTGATGCCGGCTATCGGAAACCACGATGCCCAACTGGGCCTTGGCGCGGGGATGTATCTGGACATTTTTGGATTGCCAGAAGACGGCCCGACCGGGTTGAAGCCGGAATGCGCGTACACGTTCACCTACAGTAACGCACAATTCTTCATGCTGGATGTCATGAGCGAGGCGGAGCCGCAGCGAATCTGGCTCGAACAGGAACTGGCCAAGAGCACGGCGGTATGGAAGATCGCCATCTTCCATTTCCCGCTCTATTCGAATGAGGAATCCTATCCCCATCTGGAAAAGGCTTGGGGCACCTTGTTCGACACCTATCATGTCGACCTCGTGTTGACCGGCCACGTGCACACCCACATGCGGACGTATCCGATGCGCGCGGGGAAACGCGTGGCATCGCCTCGGGAAGGCACGGTCTACATCACGTCCGTTTCGATTCCCAGTTATCCCGCGGGCAAACGCAAGCCAAACTTCGCGGAAGTGTGGACCGGCGGAGGCTGGCTCTGCAACCGGATCGAGATCGACGGCGCGAAGCTCACATTCAATGCGTTGGACAAGGATGGAATCAGCAAGGACTCCTTCACGCTGACAAAGTGAGCGGGGACAGGAAGCTCTTCCATACGCCTCAATGGGGCCGCGTCAATTCTCGCGCCCGGTGCGCCGGAGGATTCCTATGCGGCGCCGCCGGTCTCGACCTGTGCGACTATCGCGACGTAGTTTTTGCCGTACTTCTTGGCGCATTTCGGACAGGTCGTATACCACATGTACCATTTCTTGATTTGCAGCGCCTTTCCCTTGGCGTACGCCTCATAGTCCTTGCACCACTTTCCGGTATCCTGGTAAGGGCCTTCGTACACCTTGGCCAGGAAAGTGCCGCTCAGCATCACCGTTTCCGCGCCGGGGATCTCGCGATCCGTCGCCAGATAGAGGTCCATGTTCCATTTCGACGTGTGGTCCGACAGGCACAGATTCTCCGGCACGGTGGCGCCCGCGCCCGTTACCTTGCCCATCAGGCGCGTGATGACTTTTCCGAAGTTCATCGGCATGTAGAAGAACGTGAAGACACGGTCCTTGATGAACCGCTTGTCCTTCCATTCGACGGTCTTCCCGTCCCATGTGGCCGGGTCAAAGGGTGGGCAACATACCGCGTCCGATTCTGTCGTGCTCATTGGAATCCCCTCCATTCCTGAAGTCACCGCAGATTGATGTGCACGGCCACACCACGAGGCCGTCTTCGCTTGAGGAAAGAGCAGGCCGGAGCCCGAAAACCACTGACCGGCTTGCTCCCGAAGCGGTTCTCCGGCCGCCGTAAACTCCCCACGGCTATTATCTGCCTAGCGCGGGGCAGAAGTCACGCGGAGTAGCTAAGTGCAAGGGATCCCACTCGCCCCGAGGCATGAGCGTAGACACCCGAAACTCGCGCGAAAACGAAAAGGGCTTACGGGTTTGCACCCGTAAGCCCTTGGCATGCATGGTACCGGGAGGGGGACTTGAACCCTCGACCCCTGGATCCACAATGCAAAAAAAGGGGGTATTCCGGTTAACGGTAGATCACCGCAAGCAACCACAAAAGCCAATGTTTACAGGGGTTTCCGTCGTTTTTTGTTGTTAATGGCGGTTCGCCGTGGTAAAGTTCTCGTGGAGTTATAGTGGAGTTACGGAAAATCGGTGTAATATATGCGGGATAAACTAACGGAACGTCTCCTGAAGGGGCTTAAAGCACAGGAACGGCCGTACCGGGTGCATGATTCGGAGGTGCGCGGGTTCCATGTACGCGTGCAACCCTCGGGAGTGCGCTCGTTTTGCCTCGACTACCGGGACCGGAATGGACGAAGGACCACGGAGATACTCGGGCGCTCTGACTTCATGAGTGTCGAAATAGCCCGCGATGCCGCGAAGGGGTTTCTTGTGGACGTGGCGCGTGGGGAGGACCCCGCTGAACTAAAACGCCTAGCGCGCGCAAGCACTCTCAGAAAGTTCTTTGACGGGCCCTATAAGGCGTGGCTGACGGGAAACCGTAAGTGCGGAGAATCAACGTATGTGCGCCTCATAAAGTCCTTCGCCCCACTTCTCGACAAGAAACCCCATGAACTGAATGCCTTTGAACTCGAACGCTGGCGGGCGGCGCGGAAGAAGGCCAAGCCGAAACTCAAGAACGCCACCCTGAACCGCGATGTGGCGACGCTGCGGGCGGCTATCAACTGGGGGATGCGGCACGGGTACATCCGTTGCTCGGAGCACCCGCTGAAGGGGCTGGCGGCCCTTCCACAGCGGGACTCAAAGGTCAAAATGCGGTGTCTGACCGACGACGAGGAGTCTCGGCTATTTGTCGCCCTTGCCGAATACGAGGAAACTCTGCGTGAGACTCGGGATTCGTTTAACAAATGGCGCCGGGAAAGGCGATACCCCCTCCTGCCCGATCTGCGGGCGTTGGCTTTCCCTTCTGCGATCCGGCCCATGCTGGTTGTAAGCCTTTGCACGGGGGTCCGCCGCGGAGAGTTGTTTGCGCTCCGCTGGTCTGACGTGGATCTCGACCGCAGGCTTCTGACGGTGACTCCCGCAGCGGCAAAGTCCGGAAAGGCTCGATTCATCCCTATGAATGGCCGCGTCTTTGAGACGCTCAAGGTGTGGAAATCCCAAGTGGGCGGGGTGGGGTACGTGTTCGAGAACCCACAGACCAAAGGCCCATACGGCCACGTTAATGGGGTGTGGAGGAAGCTGCTCAAGGCAGCCAAGGTAAATGGTTTCTCTTGGCATGACATGCGGCATACGTTCGCAAGCCGACTTGTGCAGCGAGGGGTTGACCTCTATGTGGTGAAGGAACTGCTCGGACACTCTTCAATCGTGCTGACCGAGCGGTACAGCCATTTGAAGCCGGAGCACACGCGAGCCGCGGTCGCACTGCTGGAAAGAGAGCCTGTTAGCGTCGCTAGCAATGTTGTCGAGTTCAAACGCTGAGTGGTCCCGGCATTCACGGGGCTAGAGGGACCTGAGAGAAGGCGCCAAGTAGCCGCGGCAGCGTAGGACGCGGCCCGGTCGCGCTCGAGTGCGACGGCCGGGCCGTACCGCTGGATGCCAGGTACGGCATTACTGCGCGGACCCGGCATGATGCACCCGGTGGGCAGTTGTGCATCGGGGTCATTGTACGCGGGACTATGGTGGCTGACAACGAGGCGAGGCCAGTGTCACGCTGGTAACTCAACCGCCCATGCGGACGCGGCATAGTTCATGTTCCGGAACATGGATTGGCGGGACAGGCGCGCAGCCAAGCCCGCAGGCTTGTCCCCCAGCGCACAAGACGTTTCTGTCATTTTCTTGGGCGAAAACGGTCTTGGCACATAGCTTCAATCTTGCCCACAGCTTTGAGAATGGCGTCGAGGCTGAATTCTGGCAGTTCTTCTTCCCGGGTAAGGTATCCAGAAAGGTATTTCTCCGATCCAATATCGAGGTTTAGGCGCTCCGTGAAGAGGTAGGCCACAGTCTCGGCCTCGAACTCCCGCACGTCAAGGTCGAGGCTGTCACGGTCGGGCCAGAAGCCCGCCTTGGTCTCCCCCAAGTGGCCGCAGAAGATGTGTCCGAGTTCGTGCACCAACGTTCCGAGATGTTGCGTTTCCGTGTGTTTGCTGTTCAGCGCAATGTGGAATGAGCCGGGCGGCTGGTGGGTCTGCTGGACTTGTCCGGCGACGTTTGTCCCGAGATCTCTGAACTGAATCTGAATCCCTACCATCGAGCATCCCTTAATGAGGCTTGGCAGCGCGCCAAATGGAGGAGAACCCTTAGCGGGGAACGGGTTATTGACGATCTCGGGGACAAGATCACGCTTCGGGTCGATCGGTTCGGTATCGCCAAGATCGAAGACAAAGTCTACGGGGCCCATCGTCTGCAGGATTAAGTAGGGACGCGCGGCGGGCCGTATTCGGCGGGCATAGATTTTTATCCACGCTTTGGCGCGGAGCGCGTAGACAATGCCTGGGTTCTGGACGTGCAAGAGCATCACATTGTAAGGGGCGATGTGTGGAAACTTCTTCTCGAAGTCAAAGAGGGCCTTGAGTTCCGGTCCCCGCCGGTACGCCAGAGATCGCGCGATAAGGTCGTCCAGGGCTTTGCGGACGTCTCGCTCGGCACCCGGGCGTCCGTCCCAGAGATCTGAAATGCCAAATCGATTCTTGGGCTTCTCGGCGAGCATCGTGTGCCTCCGCTACCAAAAGAATACCGCGTCTGTTCGTCCGTTACAAACCTAGGCCATCCATTTTGAATACGGTAGGCTGCCCTCCAGCCGCCAGGGGCGCATACTCGAAGAGTTCATCCCATCGCGGGACATTATCGCCGATCTTCCAGTTGCGGTTGCAGCGTCCGCACGCGTAGAAGTAGTTTTGCCCATCTGTCTTCTCGACCTTTAGAGGGTGTTCACAAAAGTCGCACACACATTCGGGGAGGTCGTCAACCTGGATGTAGGCGGGTTTACCACACTTCAGGCAGTTCTGACTGATGAACCCCCCGGGACGACTCTGCACAATCAGTGCTTTTGCCTTGCAGCACTTTGAGGGACTCTTGCTGTAGATGAAGCGTGGTGCTCGCATGATTTGCTCCCTCCGTCAGAAGTTCCGATTTCTCGGGTAATGCTCAGTATTCCCCAAACCTGCGCAGTTGCCGAACCAGTTAGTACCCCCCACGCCACAGCATAGCCTGCCGATCTATCAAATGCCCCAGTCACCTATGGCACGTTCCGACTCTCCGAAGGAAACGCCGCGCGCATGAAAAACTGCTCCACACCGATAAACCAATTGACATCTGGGAGCGGTGGATTGATCTTGTAGTTATTGTCCTTTGCGACCTCCCATCTCTTGGAAGCAATGTGCATGTTAACTTGACTCTTGCTGAATACCCAACCCTCGCCGGCGGACACCAGAAGAACCAGATAGAAGTTGTCCAGCTTGTTCAATAGGTCAATGTACTTCTTGTCCACACCCCAGAACGGTCTACCTGTTCTACTGATCTTCACGATCATGAAACAACCTTGAAGGATGAAGTAGTTTCTCCGTTTGAAAAGTGCCCGCCACTGCCAGTAACCCTCGTAGTCAGGTGTCGGTTCGAATGCCCCAACGGCCTCGGCAAACTCCTGAATCTCGTTTCCAGTAGGCATAGACACCTCCCTGCACGATCGTACTTGCGTTGGAGAGTTCCGCTATCTACTGCTCCTCAAACCCCTGTGAGGTGAACTTCAAGGTCCTGCTGTTTTCGCTGACGGTGCGGACGACGTTTTCGGGGAAGCCGTCGGGGCATGTGGCCGTGATTTCAATGGACACGCTTACGTCGGTGCCCATGAGGGCCGTGAGGTGCTGGACAACTTCTTCGGCGATCTCGCCGGCCTGCCGGCCGAGGCGAAGCGGTTGAACGGATACGGATCCATGGAAGCGACGTAGCTTCTTGACCTCGGGCGCTACCGGTTCGCGAACCGTCGTGCCGCCCGCTCCTCCACTGGACTTACCCCCGTCGCCAGTGGGATATCCGCCTCCAGTCGGACCAGTCGGTTCAGGTGCACGTTCCTGTTCCAGCTGCTTCACTGCGACCAAGGACCGGACGACCACGCTGCCGCCCTCGCTGACCACGCTCGTCAGGCCGCCGGCCTTCAGGCCGAGGTAGCGCTTTTGTTTGTCATCCCATCCGTCCGCATACGCGAATGTGTCCTGCATCCATGTCATCAAGTGGATACCGTCCTGAATCGCCTGTAGCACGACGCCCGGGGACGCAACCTTCGGCAAATAGGGATACTGCGCGAAGTCGTCCACCAACTGCCGGACCTCGACGTGATCGCCTCGCCACAATGGGATCCGATCCATTTCCAGTTTGAGCGCCACGCCGGCCATGTTGGCCACCAGCACGCCGTCGTTCTTCAGTTTGCGCGACGCCTTCACCGCGATCGCGTCCTGTCCCTGCAATCGTATTTGCTCCCACCCCACTTTGTCCGTCGGCGTGGTCTGCGTCGGGTACAGCAACCACACGAACGTTTCCGGAATCCGCTGTTTGATGGTCTCATCGGCCTCCGAGAGCTTCGTCCTGGCGAGGTTCCGCTGGAACTCATCAAGGTTCAGGTTTTCCTTGTCCCGCTCGATAGACAGCCACGCGATGTGGTTCCGTATGGCCTGCTCCAGGTCGGACAACCGGGTCTTGTCCGCCGCCACGAAAACCAGCGTGTTTCGGTAATGCCGGGGTCCGTTGCCGTGCTTCTCCAGCATTTCGGCCACCGCCAAACGCGCAGGACTGTTGTCCACGTTTGAGGAATGCACGCATTCTGGACGCAGGATCACCAGCCGACACTCGCGTTCATCTGGGATATCGCTGGACGCCGTGGGGCACGCATGCACCTTGTTGAAATCTCCGCGGTAGGCGGAATCCTTGCGCAACCGCTTCTCTATTTCCGCGTGCACGTCGTGCAAGTCAACCTGCGTCGCCCGGTCCTGCGCCAGGCGCGTCACACTCGGTTGCGTGGAATACCAATACCGCTTGCCGTCCACGTACAGGTGCGTCGCCTGGTCTGTCAGGCGCCGTAACGCATCGCCGAAGATGGGCACACTTTCACCTGGTTGCGCGCACCCAAGTTTGATGCTGCGGTCCTCGAGGCCTTTGTGCGCGGTCTGACTGGTCGGCGCCGAACCGAGGTACAGAGTTCTCGACACACGCCGGCAGGCAGAGTAGCGCCCAAGGTTTGGGTTCTCACGGTCCAGACGCAGCGGCAATGAATTGGGACCGTCAATGTCCTTCTCAATGACCGGCACCCATGGTTCCGGCAGGTACCGAGTCAACTCGAACTGCACGCTTGGATCGTCCACGGGCACCGCGGACGGCAGGATCATCAGACCGCTGTCGTTCCGTTCCCAGAGACTATGGATGACGGATGCCATCAGGCGCAGCACGCCGCGGGTACGCTGAAACTGTTCCATGCTCGACCAGTCCTCGTAGAGGCGGTCGAACAGTTCCGGGTGCACGGGATAGGCGTTCGCCATGCGGCGCGCATACTCGCCTTCCCGGCAATGGGAAGGGAATTCGGAGACTTGGTCCTGGTACATCTTCGAATACGCCTTGATGACGTTGTCCCGCGCGGCAAAGTTCTCCGGTTCCACGGACTGGAATAGGCGCCGGCGGACAATCTCGAAACTCTCCTCGGCGCTCGCTGGCCGCCAAGGCGACTGCATGCGTCCGAAGGTGTTCTTCAGGATGGTCAAGGCCTCCTTGCCGGCCTCCCCGCCTATTTCGATGTCCGACGAAGGCAATGACGCCACGACCAGCGCGTCGGGCACCGCGCGCGCCGCCTCGGTCAAGGCCTGGGCGAAACTCAGGTTCGCTTCGAAGGATCCCCCAGCCAGGTCCTTCTTGCCATACAGCTGCCGGATGTAGGCAACCCATTCGTCAATGAGGATCAGACAGGGCGCGCAGGACTTGAAGATGTGGCGCAGCACGTCCGATCCGGGACTCACCCCTTCCTTGTCGGCCTTCTGCACCATCTTGTACCCGTCTTTGCCCATCAACTGCCACGCCAGGTCGCCCCAGAACGTGCGGACGGTTGTGCCGTCCTCCTTGGTTTGGGGTTGGGCGGGCGATGCGGCCGTGCCTACCAAAACCGCCTTCCGGGCGAGGGGAGGTTGCGGGAGGGCTGCTTCCTGCAAGACCACCTCGATACCCGGTAATTCCGCGGCCGTCCGGCCGGACACGAGGTGATAGAGGGCCAGCATGGAGTGGGTCTTCCCGCCACCGAAATTGGTCTGCAGTTCCACGATCGGGTCACCGCCCTTGCCCCCAAGGCGGCGGACGGCGTTCACGAGCAAGTCCTTCAGGCCGTCGGTGATAAACGTGCGCGCGTAAAACTGCGTGGCGTCGCGGTATTCATCGGCACCCTCGTTGCGGTGAACCTGGGAAAGGTCCGCGGCAAATTCCGCTTGCTGGTACCGGCCAGATGCCACGTCCGGGTGCGGTGTCACAATCTCCCGCCAGGGTTTCAGCCCGGTCTGGGGCGTGCCCTCAATGGCCATCGCCGCCGCGCGGCGTTGCTCCGTGCGCGCTTCCTCAGCAAACCGCGTGCGCAGCAGGTCCTGCCGCATGCGGTTCACCTCGTTGGCCTCCTTGGCGGCCGACACGGAGGTCAACAGACGGTGCACACTGTCCAGGGCGCGGTAACAATCGTCACTGGAAAAATTCTCCTGGTGTGCCCAGCGGTTTCTCACGTCCTGGAGTTCGATGACAAGGTTGCGATCGCTCTTGCCCAGGGTATTGCCGAACACCAGCGCCCACTGATTATTCATGACGGTCAGCACCGCGTAGGAGTCCCATCGTGGCGGTTTCTCGTCCAGCGACGTCTTTTGCCCGGACGCAAAGCAGTCCTTTGCCTTCTTCATCCAATCCTTGCCGTGGACAGACTGCATCTCACGTTCGACAAAGGGGACAATACCTTCGTTCAGGAAGTCCAGCGCCTTGCCTACTCGTTCCGCGTTTGTAATTGCCATTTCCTACTACCCCTCGATTTCTGTCTGTTGTCCTGCGGCCACCGGCGCCGTTGCGGCCAGTTTGATGATTTCCGGCCACGCGATGACGAGACTGTTGTACGCAAGTGCTTCCTGCGCCCAGCTTTTGCGCTCGCAGATGGTGTAAAGGCGGTACGACAGGTCATGGGCGATCTCACCCACATTGCCCAGGCGCCGCGCCAGTGCGGCGGCACCCGCTTCGCCCTGCGAACCCAGTGCGTGTATGAGGTGTTGGGTTGCTTCCCAGACACTAAGGCGTTTGTCCGTGGCAGGGTCCCAATGCGCATCCAGTTCGTCGCGAAGGAGCAGACGGACCTTTCCGCCCTTGGCATAAAGGAAGCCGGATTCCACCATGCCCTGCACGGACGTGTTCATGGCCTTACTGAGGGTTTCGGCAGTGCCGTAGGGACCTGCCTCCATGCCGGATTGCTGGAACCACGCCAGTGCCCAGCGAGTGTCGGCGTCGAATTCGCCTTCTTGCTCAGCCAGCACTTGGTCGAGTGTTTGGTTGATCAGGGCTAGCGCGGTACGCACACTCATGGGGCTTCCGTCCGACTCAAGAATCCGCGCATATCTCGAGTAAATGGCCATGCCGGGGCCGATGGCGGCCTGGGCCAGGTCCACCGGCGCGATGTTGCCTTGTTGCAGGTGTTTGAGCGCGGGGGGGAATTCCTTCTTGAGTTCATTTAGGAACTCGCGGCGGCTGCATTGTGGCGCGTCGGCGGGGCGCGGACGGCAGGCCAGGACGATGTAGGATGCCAGCGCGTTGGAGCCCATGGAGCGCATCCGCCACTGCTGCGACGCCCGCACGGGCCAAGTCGCGGTAATCTGGAAACCACTTCCAAGGAGAGCGTCAAGCAATGTCTCCCAACCCGTGGTCAGATCGACACTGTTGCTTGCGCCTTCGCCGTCACCATTCTCTGCGTCATCACTATGCGATTGCTCGTCTTCCTGCTTAAAGGCGTAGTAGACGGTGAGCGGGAAGCGCGAGTCCATCTTCTCCCGCAAGGTGGTGAATGCCTTGCGGAATCCTGACTCAAAGTGAATCTTGGCCTTCTCTCGATCGCCATCGAAAAGTTCGGGGGCAGCCGTAAGCTCCGGTGCCTTGGGCACAAGGATGGTTCGGAAAAGGTCGTGGTAATATTCGCCTATCGTCCTTCGAAGCCAGATGTAGAAAAAGTCCGAGAGCGCCGCATAGCCGATATTGTCGTAATAGGGCGGGTCGGTGCTGACTAGAAGCTCTCTCGTGTCGTTCCACGCGCCAGCAGCATCGACCTGACGACCGTTGCCGCCACCACCTGCCGACTTGCCAAGAACCTCAATGCAGTCAGCAACGTAATTTACACACGTGATCCAAGACCCAACCGTATTGCTAAGTATGTTCGCCTCCGCGAAATCCCAGACCATCGGAATGGCCTGTCGCCCGAACAGGTGCATCACCTTCTGATTACTGGCGTTCCAAGTGCAATTTCCGTTGCAGAAGTCAGCGCATCTATCCAAAGCAAGCGCGAGAATGGTAGCTATCGCCTTGGCGTATTCCTCGGCCTCCGAATCCGAAAGTCCCGCCTTGACCGCATCTCCAACCACATCGCGGTCAACCAACCTAATGAGGTCACTCAGCGTCACCATGGCCCTAAGCTGGCGAGAAGAGAACAATTGCCAGTGCTTGACTATGCCGTATCCTTGAACCCGAAAGCCGAGAGCCTGGACTGGCAGGTCTGTGTCAGGATACCCATCTGGTTTTGCAGCGATGGCCGACTTCACTTGCTGATCATCCACCGAAAGGTAAGTGCGACCACGTTGTACTTCGGCCACAATTGCGATCATTCTATGTTCGATACGTCCCAAGACACCTTGCTCCCGGATATAGGCGAACGGGATTGGAGTATCAGTGAGAATGCATTTGAATCCTCCTCGGCCTACTTTGGTTCCCGCCGAAATCTGAGAACGGTTTGTGGGCTTACCTGTCCTCACTTCAAAGCGATAGGTGCCGTCCTTGACATCAACGATGGGCTCCAGCCAAGCTTCGCTGCCTTTCTTCGTGGAGAGCCAATAGGTGCTGACGAGCGGGACATGCGCCCCTTGGGCCGCCGGATTCGGACTGGCCACCGTCCGCGCCCATATCCAAGCGATCACGTTCGCCTCGCGTCCGCCATATTCCTTAGGCAGCTTGACCTTCGGGTAGAGATGGCCGATCTTCGCGATGGCGCGCTCGCGGATCAGGTTCCCGTAATAGCGAACGTCCTCGGCAAGCCCCCACGAACCGGCCCAGCACTCCCGGCCGAACATGCCGTCCTTCGCTTTGGGATTGACCGGCGGGCGGTCCATCCAGCGCGGCACCAATTCCAGGTTGCATTTGCTCAGTAGCACCGCCACAGGGTTAAGGTCGGCCGCATGGGCCTCAAAGCCCAGCCGGGCCGCCTCCAAAGGAATTGACCCGCCACCGGAAAAAGGATCGAGCACCGGCGGCAGCTTCCCATCGGTATGCTTCAGCATCTCCTCGCGTGCCTTGGCGTACACATCCGGCCGCTCGTGCAGCTTCTTTTCCATCAGCTCACGCACGATGTCGAACAGGCGCTCTCGTTCGGCGTTTTGTGCTTCCTCGGTCGGGAACTTCTCGGGGTGCGATGACGGGTCGTCCACTACAGAGGAAAACAGCACTGCACGCGCCGTGGGCAACGGCAACCGCGCCCACCAATGATGGATTCCTTTGGGATGTGGGCCAATCCCTGGCATCTTGTCATACGCCGAAGCATCGTTAATCTCCGGTAGGGGGAGAGCTACTTCAATCAGTTTCTTCTTCATTCATATTTCCATTAGCTAATCGGACACACAGTTTCAAAGGAATTCACAACTCCATGCGCGTTTTCGAATCCAAGCGCCAGGAACGACGAGATGCCGATTACTCACTCATTGATACAGGATCTTGCATAGCGCCAAGTTGTATCCGAGGGTACGTATTATACGAGCGTGATTCAGCAGGTTAATCAAACTGAAGAAGAACATACAGTCTGCAAGTCCTCCTTCCTTCGGCGTTGGCACTGCATACACAACGGTTAGCTGTCGCTCACGCTCGGGGGTCAGGTCCATGTCATACCACTTCTCGGCTACGGCGTCGATGATATGCTGTCGGTACTCTTCGTGCCCCCGCAGCAACGACAATGACACGCTCCCTTGGCTAAAGAGGTGACTAAGGGTGGCCGAAGATGACATCTTCTTCACGCAGATAAGTTGCCATGTGTCGGTAATCAGGTCGCAAATCTCAATCTTGTCGTAGGTGTTCTCGATCTGGAACGTCCTCTTGTCCAGAACGAGCCAACCCTTGCTTGAAGCGACGCGCGCATTGTAGGTGTCCTCACGCTCGCCTTGCGCAATCGGAGGCAGATCAAGCACCGATGAGATGTCGGGGATGCGGGCGACCTCTCTGCGTACTTTCTGCACGTAGTCTGTATTGGCTTCGAACCATTGCCCCATCGAGAGAACATAGGTGTTGCCGTCTTTCTCAACCTCACAAACAAGATACTCACGAAGCTTTCGCCTGTGAGTGACAGGATTTCCGTTCGCGTCAAGCCCTATGATGGAAATTTGATCCGGTTCTGTCGAAACGTCTGGACTCTCGTCCAGGAATCGGTAGACGGTTTGCAGGGAGACCTCGAGCATATCCGACTTCGTGTGCCACCGCTGGCAACGATAGCAGTCAAGCTGCTCATAGTCAGGAAGCTCTGGACACGCGACGGCGATTCGGTCAAGTGACCTGGCCTGTAGGCGTGACCGGAGTTCTGCGTCCAGTTGAGAGATCCGAGAATCTGTCTTTTTCAACGGGCGGAGGTGATCAATGAACTCGAACTTCTCGCGATAGGCGTCAGACTGATAGAGGTCAAGCAACTCGCCGCACTTGGCAGCAAGATCGTCAAGAGAACAGTCGCAATTGATCCCAAGGGAATCCGCTCCAGAAATGCTTTTCCCGAGTCCATCGGAGCAGGGAGTGCCTTGGACATAGCGCACCCAGTCAACATCGACATTGAGGTCGAATTCGGAAACCGGACTTCCTGCGCTGACGTGTGTGCGTCGCTGTCGTGTGACGAGGTCTATGTTCCGTGTGTCAAAGGTGCGAATCTGCGATTCGTCAAGGGCACAGAGGCTCACCTTAAGGCCGAAACTGGGTTCGACTTTGGCACGGTCGATGGCGTTGAACGCGTATCCAAATGTCACGCCGAACAGTCGTTCCCTTACCTTTAGAAGAAGAATGAATGAGTTTGACGTATTACGAAGGTCAAGTTCCTCCGTGTCAAAATGACTAGATAAGAAAGAAAGCCACTTGGGAGCTTTCTCCACGTTTGACTGGACAAACGCTTTGCACTCGTACGGAAGACCCAGCGAAGGACTCAATTCTCGAAATCCGTCGTCCCCCTCCAGGTATTTGTCGCGCAGCGCGGCCTCAAATGAAGTGACCGAGTCACGGAGTAAGTAGATTGATAGCTTCACGAGACAACCGCCCCCTTGCCTAGTGTCCGCCGCGCCGACCACAAGTGCAACGTGGACGGACGCCCATGCCGTATCGACTTCTCCCGCGCCGACGCCACATTGATCGCCTCCAACGGCAAGGCGACCTCGATCAACTTCTTTCGTATCTTGACTGTCATTGACGGTCCATCCAATCCTCCCGCGCAGAACTACAGCGGAAACAACCCTCTATAGGCGTGGGTCCCGTTTTCTCGTTGATCCACTCGTTACACCACTGGCATTGCCAGCAGTTCTCCGTGAGCTTAAAGCAACTGACGCACAGATATTGACCATGAAAAGGTACGACAGTACCCTTGGACTCGCAATCCGCGCAATTCGCAACAGCCGGTTTGTCGGAATCGCCCGTGGCGTTTGCGTACACAAGGTCAGAGTCAACAAAGAACTCGACAATCTCCTTCGGGAGGATTTCCTTCTTACACCTGTCACATTCCGCGTACCCATCATAGAGACAAAACATGCGTTCGCCACACTCGGGGCAATCGATTTCGAGCTGGGGACCATATGAATCACACACGCGACAACCAAATCGCGTCAGTTCTGCAAGCAAATCCGTGACAAAGAACGCCTCAAACCCACAAAATCGGCAGGCACTGAACTGAACACCCTTGGTGCGTTGTTCCTGCAGTTCGGGTTGGATCGCGGCAAACTTCGCTGACAAGTAATCCTGCCGCTGACGCATCGACTGTTCCATTATCCAGATTTCGGCACCTATCGAAGGAAAGTGTTTTTGCCATCGCCGCCTTAACAGAAGCTGCAAGTAGTACCACGCGCGTAGTTGCTCCCCCGCAATCTTGGCGCGAAACTTTTCATTATCGTTCTGGTCACGGTGTCGAAAATGAACCAACTGGTTTCGGTGTGAAGCCAAGGCGCTGAAGCACGCATACTCATCACGGGTCAAGGGATCGCGTGCTATTGCCTTCAGACGTTCCTGTGCATCCTTCAGTGAAACAGAGTGGAAGTCACCAGAGACAAATCTCTCCCAGTCAGCATCCTGAGGTTTCGTTACTATCAGCGTCCAATGCTCCTTCATCAGGCGCGCCTTGACAAACAGTTCAACGGCGGCGCAGAAGTTGATCAGCGAGTACTTGGGAGAATGCTCCAATTCCTCCGTGGACCGCCGAAAGAAGTCGAGCGCGTTATTGATAACCGTGGATCGTATGTCTTCAACCGTCATTGCTGCACCTCAGTCATTGTCTTCTTCCTGGGAAGAAGGCAACCCGCACCATGCCTCGTCCTTATCCCCGATCAAGGCGCTCATGACTGTCATGTACGGCCTCACGCCCAACCCTTGAACGAACACTAGCGTCGAGTACGCACGCCTTACCAAAGCTCGGAAACGAGACCCATGAAGGTTCTGCCTCAAAACCGAAAACGGACCTTTTCCATTGCGCTGAGTCGTGGAGGATAGAGCAATTCTCCAAGAAGTGTTCCGTCTCGCAAAATGCTTCCAATGACTATCTCGCTTTCAGGCGAAGAGGTCTCAAAGTGCTCTGGAATACCCTCGTCCTCCAGGAAAGTCCGATCTGGCGCCGTCAAGACTTGTTCAATCCTCCTAAGGACTGTTTCTTCAATTCCAAGGACAAAGACCCTGCAGGGTGACACGCCATGCGGCCATATGAGCTCTTCCCCTGGGACTGAAGGAATGCGTGATAGCAGGGCATAATTGGATGAAGGTTCAATGACGTATATAACGATTGCATACGTGTGGCCTCCCAATCTGAGCGCGTGTAGCAAGCGTTCTCGGGGGTCCGCAATCTGTTGTTTGGATGCCAGAGCTTCTGCTTGTTGCCAGAACCCCATCCCCTTAAGCCATGCGGCGTAATTGCCTCGCCGGATCCAATCGTGTGGCAATTCGCTCTTGTCTTGCCTTCCGCCATCACCAACGGGATCGGCGAAAGCAACGAGGGAAGGTTCTTTGCCCGCGTCGCTCTCCTGCCGTAACACCGTCGCGATGGCGTACGAATTGGCCGCTGGCGGAGTGAAGACAACAGGACAATTATCTAACTGAGCTAGTCCTTTCTGGAGCAGACCCTTGATTCTTGACCCACGTCCTCGTTCTGCAAATGCCCCTTTCGACTCTGTGATTGCGACGGCACGATTCGCTTTTTCAAACACGAAGTCAGGGTGCTGTCCCTTCAAGCGCCCGGTTTTGTGCATGGATATCTTTGCGCGAACGCTTGCTGACTGAGCACGCTTACCATATTGCAGAGCCCTAGTAGCAAGCGACTCTATGTGGTCCCAGAAGACATATCCTCTGTCTTGCATGAAAAGGTGCGCGGCTGCTTCCCCAAACTTTCCCGCCAGATAGCTACGGACATGATCTTTATAGGCGTCAGCCCCTCCATCTCGTAGGCGTAGATTGCCTTGTTGTTTCGAGAACAGCCGTCTATATCTTAGCAAGTCACACAGTACGTTCACGTATAGTTCGGTGATTGGAACATCCCGCATCAATTCCGCTTTCGTCGCCGCATGGAAGAGGTTCCATCGGGAGAAACGAAGCTGATTCAGCGCTTGAGAAGCGGCACTTCCAGTGAACCCTGTGGTCGGATCGTAAGGGCGCAATCGTGTCTGCCTATTCCTGATGTCGGACTTTGCAAACTCATAGACGGGCAGCTCCAGAATACCACGGCAAAAAAAGGGGTGACCACTTGTCATAGCCGGAAATCCCCGGCGGAGAGTATCTCGCCTATTCGATAGTTCACACTGGTCGCCCCGAAATCCGGCTGCACCTGGAACGGGCGCGTGACGTAGTGCAGCGCCGTCGCTTCCCCGTCCACCAGCACCACGGCCAGAATGAAATCATCGGGTTTGTTCAACGCCGTCAGAATCTCGTTCTTCGTGACCGTGATCGTGTTGGCGTCCGCGCGGCGGCCTTTGACCTCGATGAAACGCAGTTTCCCGTTTCCGGGCACACGGGACTCGATGTCGTATCCGCAGTTCGCGTCGCTCACGTCCCGCGGCGCAAACCCGAGTTCACGCTCTTTCGCCATGACAGCCTCCATGGCGATCCGTTCGATACGCGCCCGTTCGGCTACGGTGGCAGAGTCTTCCACCTCCGAGTCGCCCAGCAGACGCTGCAATCGACCGGCGGGGACGATGAGTGCGCCTCCGATGACGATGGGCGGGGCGCTCGAAATGTGCCGCTCCTGCTCCAGTTCGGCAAGCCGCTGCTGCAACCGTGCCTGGAGGTCGTCCGCGCGCTCCTGCGCCTTCTGGGCGTTGATCCGGGGTTGTTTGCCCATGGCCTCCTGCTCTTTGAGGATCTGGGCACGATGGTCCCAGTAGTTGATCTCGGCGGTAAGGCGCGCCCTGACCTGCGCCATGGCCTTGGAAACAAAGGACTCCTTGCGGTGACGCAGTTCCCTGATGTGGGCGGGCACAAGTTCGGCTACGGCATACTCCTTCGCGGCGGACTCGACGTCGCCGGCCAGCCATGGGGCGTCAAGCAACGGGCGAATCGCACCCTGCTCATCGTCCGCCAAAGGCCGGTAGTCCAGGTAGGGGGCGTATCCGGCGGGGCGCGCATTGCCCTCTTCGTCAATCTCCACGAACTGGATCTGCCGTGAAACCAACCGGCTGTCCCCTGCAGAGGTTGGCCGCGCGTCCTGGATGGAGTGCTCCAGGAAGTACAGCATGCGGCAGGTGTCGCCCTGGTCGTTCGGGTCAATCAACACGGCACCCTGGCGTAGCAGGTCCCGATACCGCTCCAGGAGCAGGTCGATCAGACTTTCCATGAGCGGATGGCCGGGACACACGAAGGAGGCCATTGACTTGCCGTGGACGTGGACGAGGTGTTTCTCAAAGGTCGTGCGCTCGTACTTGGTCAGCACGTGCTCGCCGGTGCCGATTTGCCGGTCCCGGCTTCGGATGGTTGCCGGCACGTGAGTGATCTCGTATCGCTTCGGTTCGCGCTCGTGGATTTTGCCGCCGAGGTGCTGGAAGGCCTCCAAGAAGAAGGCGGAGATGAAGTGTGGTTGCAGCTTCCTGGCTTCCGCTCGTTCCATCTGCTCGCGAATCTCGTAAATGCGGTTGAGGTCCATGGAAGTGCCCGCGAGGGCGCGCTCGCGCATCAACTCCTGCAGGTGCTCCCGGTCCAGGGCGCCTTCGATTCGTTTGAACAACCGTTCGCGGACTTCCGGCTGGTCGCCGTAGCGGATGGCTTCCACGAGCAGGGTGCGCAACGGGCGGTTGTCGAAGGTCAGTTGGCCAAGCACGTCGAACACCTGACCGCCAAGCGCTTCCCGTTCCTGTTCGATCTTCTGGAGCAGGCGCCGGTAGACATCGCCCTCGCGTGTCTCCGCGGCCACGAGGTTCCACATGTGGCAGACCTCGGTCTGGCCGATACGGTGGATGCGGCCGAACCGCTGCTCCAGGCGGTTCGGGTTCCACGGCAGGTCGTAGTTGACCATGAGGTGCGCGCGTTGCAGGTTGATACCTTCGCCCGCGGCGTCCGTGGCGACCAGGACCATCACGTCCTTGTCCTGCGTGAAACCTTCCTGGGAGCGTCGCCGGTCTTCGCGAAGCATTCCGCCCTGGATCGTCACTAGCGCGTCTTCACGGCCCAGCAGCGTGCGTATACGGCGCGCCAGATAGTCGAGCGTGTCCTTATGCTCGGTGAAGATCACCATCTTCCGCCGCTGACCGCCCGGACCGAACATCTCCTTCTCGTGCTGAAGCAGCTGGGACAATTCGTCCCACTTGCGGTCGGTGCCGCTCTGGCGTATGGCGTGCGCCAGCGCTTCAAGGCGGCGCAGGGTTTCAATTTCCGCCTCCAGTTCGGCGATGGTCTGGGCGGCAGTGGCGAGGTCAACGACCTCGTCCTCCAGCTTTTCCACCTCCGCGTCGGGCGCATCTTCCAGGTCGTCCCAATCCTCATCGTCAAAACCTGACAAATCGCCCGACGGCGGAGGCGGCACGAGTGCCCCGCGATTCATGAGCTTCAACTCACGCAGACGGGATTCCATGCGCTCTTTCCTGCGCTTCAGCGACTGGTAGATAGCCTCAGGCGAGGAAGCCAGGCGGCGCTGGAGAATGGTCAACGCGAAACCGACGGTGCCTTTGCGGCCTTCATTAGCCAGGGCGTCGGCGCGATTGAACTCTTCACGGACATACTCGGTGACCTCGGAATACAGGCGCGCTTCGGCGTCGGACAGGGCGTAGTTGACCGTGTACGCCCGCCGTTCGGGGAAGAGGGGGGTGCCATCGAACTTCAGAAGCTGCTCTTTGACCAGCCGGCGCATGAGATCGGAGGTATCGACGACGTGAACGCCGTCCCGGAACCGGCCTTCAAACCGATCGCCGTCGAGCAGCGCCATGAATAGCTGGAATTCCTCTTCCTTGCCATTGTGCGGCGTGGCCGTGAGCAGCAGAAAGTGGCGGCAGTGCCGGCCCAGGATCTTGCCCAGCTTGTATCGCTTGGTTTCCTTGACCTCGCCGGTGAAATACGACGCCGACATCTTGTGTGCCTCGTCGCAGATGACCAGGTCCCACTCCGCTGCATCCAGCTTGTCCTGGACTTCCTCGTTCCGGCTGAGTTTGTCCATCCGGCAGATAGCAAGGTTGGTTTCGCTGAACCAGTTGCCGGTGTGCGCGGCGTTCAGGCCTTCATTGGTCATGATGGTGAAGGAAAGCTGGAACTTCGTGTACAACTCGTCCTGCCACTGCTCCACGAGGTTTCCCGGGCAAACAATCAGGCACCGTTGCAGGTCGCCGCGGACGAGGAGTTCCTTGATGAACAAGCCCGCCATGATGGTTTTCCCGGCGCCGGGATCGTCCGCGAGGAGGAACCGGAGAGGTTGCCGAGGTAGCATGGCCTCGTAGACGGCCGTGATCTGGTGGGGAAGCGGATCGACCATCGACGTGTGGACGGCAAGCAGTGGATCAAACAGGTAGGCCAGGTGAATCCGGTAGGCCTCGGACACCAGGCGGAACAGCGACCCGTCAGCATCCAGACTCCATGGCCGCCCCTCGTGGACAAGTTGAAGGCGGGATTCGTCGTCGCGATACAAAAGCTGACTGCCGAGGGCGCCGGCCGCGTCCTTGTACGTGACCTCGACCGCGTTTGATCCGATCCACTTCACGCTGACCAGGGTCGCCACCCCGCGGTGCAGGATGCCCTCGACCGCCGCGTCCGGTTTCAGATCTTCAAGTCGTGCCATGTGTTCCCGTTCTCAAGCAATGTTCCTGCTGCTCTTTTGTTTGCTTTCAGTAAGTACTGCCAGGCAGTGCCCGGTATTCTCTTAGTATGTCCTCCGCCTTGGGGTCAAGCTTTAATGTTGTACAACGGAATCCCTTGTTATCTCTCCGGACGAAATCAAAACCACGTTCAAACAGCACAATAGTCCCTTGCGCCTGCAGGTAGCGCGGATGGGTCAATTCGCGTTCGGCTTTGTTTCTCAGTTGCTTCAATTCGAGGCAAATCCGGAAACCGAACTTGCCGAACTTGCTTCGAAGTGGCGCCAGTATCTCGTTTCGCACTTTTTCCATCGCCCTGGAGTTTTCCTGCGGAGAACTGCCCGCCTCGCAGGTGTAGATGGTTACGTCCCCGGGAGGCCCATCAATGAAATGACGATGCTCTTGCCATAACGCGAGTATATGCTCGAGCCCCTTCCGGAAATCATCCAGATTATCGCCACCCTTTCCGATCTGCTTGTCATAGAACCGCAGCCATTTGGCAAACCGGATGGCGCGCACAAGCAACTCATTAACCTGAGGCCGTGGCATTCTATCCAAACGGCCCGAACCCGCCAGAAAGGCACACCGCGTCGCCTCAAAGGGACTTTCATCGTACGCGCGTATAGATTCTACGTTCGGTTCTTCGGACTCTGTTGAGATAATGGCATCCACCGAGCACCTGCGCCCACAGTGGCGCGCAACGTCGCCGATCGGTACATTTCCCAATGCGCCAAAACGCTGCCTGTCGCATCGCATCACATGCTTGGAGGTCTTGCAGCACTCCTCCCATAGGATTTGTATTCGCTGGCCGTGTTTCGTGGGCAGCGCCCGAAGCTGCTCAGCGACCGCATTGTGAAGGCGCCGCTCGGGGTCAACCAAGAGAAAGCCATTCTGCGCAATGCCTCTCAGGAAGAGTCGTGCTTGTGTTGCATAACCGCTGTCTTCGAAACGGCTTGCCTCAAGTACTGCGGGGTCCAGCACTGCAGAGACCACCATCTCAGTCATCCCCTAGTTCACGTAGCCGTTCGGGAAAGAAACCTCCAGGCCAATCGTCGAGGAAGTCGCCGTTCTCGTCGAGGCGGAGCTGAGTGACATCAGAGCCTTCTTTGCCGCGTGAAACGTATAGGACGGCCACATCGTCGGGCTTCAGTACTCCGCTGCGGACGAGACGCTGAAGCCTCAGAATTAGGTGTTCGCTGTGGGTCTCGATAAGGAATCGCTTGTGGTTTTGTATTTCTTCCTGGACCTGATCGGCATCGACTATTCGGATCGCCTCGGCCAACAGGCTGCCGATTTCGGCCTGAAGTGCCGGGTGAACGTGTAGTTCCGGTTGCTCTATGGTAACCAGCTTGGCTCGGGTCGAGAGACACGCGACGATAATCGGCAAAAGTTGGCTAACTCCATATCCGATATCAGCAAAGGAGACATCCTTCGCCTTGGGTCTTCGCGTATCTCGGAACCGGACTTCATATACAGGAGAGTAACGCGCCTGCATCTCGTCAATGATTAACTCATAGTCGATGCCGAGACGCCTGAACCAATCGTTTACCTGTGGAAGGAGATGCTCACAATATTGGACCAACAAATCAATCGTGTGTTCACCCGACATTCCTACGTTGCGTCTGGGCTGTCCGCTCGGAAGATAGAAGCGTTTGGGTGTGGCCCGCAGCGGTCCTATTGGCCAGAAATTGAACGAAAGCTGCGCAGCGAGCATAGAGGATGCAGCGAAAAGCGCATTTGTAGGGTCGAGTACTCTTCTTTCATCAGACTGGTAAAAGGGTTCTGGCAGAGGATAAAAGTCCCGAAAATCATCCCACGCAGGAGGATCAAAAGCCGAGAAGGCGTCAGCAATCAGGAAATACTCAGTCTTGTCAAACCTAAAGTTAGCCGTATTTGCTTGATTTCTTTTCAGGTTGATAAAGTCCCGCGCGGCTCTCTTGCTAGGGGGCCTATATGTTCTTGTTTGCTGCCATGTATCGATGAAGTTGCCCTGAACAAATCCTCTGGATTTCCTCAACTCTTCGTAGAAATACTCCCAATACCGTTCCTCGCTAGTGAAATAGGTGCAGCGGTACGAAGGCGACTTAAAGTCCTCGCGATCGGTCTCGCAAGTTCCACCAATCTCCGCTTCAAATCGACAGATAAGGTCGCTGTCGATTTCCAAGGCAATCGAGGAGATCGGTGGCGCAAAGATCGCCGAACCAGTACCCCATTCCACAGAGAGACGAAGGTAAGAAGGATTCAGGAATTCAAACCATTTTCCAATGTAATCAAGTGCTTCGGTTCCACAAAGTTGGTATTCAAAGGTGACACTCAGTTTTCGACTATTAGATTCATGGTCGAAAACAACCTCTTCGTATGTGCCAAGGTCCACGTACCCGCCTTCGGTTCTAAGAAGCAGAGAGGTATCTGGCGTGCCAAAATCTAGCGTTTGCTTGATCATGTGCATGGCTTGAAGTGTCCTAGTCACGACTTGATTTGACACCTGACATGCGAATTGGGTCAGGTATCCCTTTGGCGGCAACCAAAGGAGAGATAACCATGACCCAATCCAACAAGCTCATACGAGCCAAACTGAGTCT